>PGZT01000043.1 GCA_002841455.1 Firmicutes bacterium HGW-Firmicutes-21
GGAATGGACATTAAAAACGAAAATTTAACCGCATCCTGTCTGTTAAGCCCAAAGAACAATCCGCCCGTTATTGTAGAGCCGGAACGGGAAATGCCGGGCAGCACGCCGAAAACCTGAAAAAGTCCTATGAAAAAAGGCTTTTGATAATCGCTGTTCTTGAGGTCTTCCTGCTTTTTAATCAGCTTATCTGATATATAAAGAACTCCGCCGTTTATTATCAACAGCATTCCTATTACCCAGCTGTACTGTGATATGTATTCTACTCTGTCGGCAAGCAACGACATCGGAACCAGCGGAACAGATGCTATTACAAGCATAATAAACAGCTTTTCTCCGTATTCAAGCGCTTGGTTTTTTTTACCTATTATTATTTTACCCGTGAAGAGCTTTTTCATCAGTGTAAAAAAGCCCTTTATGATAAGGAGTAAATCCTTATGGTAGACAATGCATACAGACAGCAGGGTTGCAAGGTGTAAAAGGACAACAAAGCCGATATCCCCCTCGCCCTCAACTCCGAAAAAATTATGAGCCAACGCAAGATGCCCCGAGCTGGAAACAGGGAGAAACTCGGCAACACCTTGAACGATACCGTATATAACAGCTTCGATTAAATTCATAGATATGAGCATACCTTTCCCCGGTGAGTGCCGGAAGTAAGAAACGCACCTATAGGTTGCGTTTCACGATTGTACCGCTTTTATTAATTTAAATACAAATGGTTTAATCGGCTATTTTACTTAAGGTCTCATCCAGTGCCGCTTCGGCAGCCGACATTATCGAATCAAAACGGCTTACGAAGTTCTTGTCCATCTTAGTATACTCGCCGAGGGTTCCTCCCCAGTTGAAGGCGGCGCCGATATCGAAGGTGCGGGTAGCAAATATAATATCCAGCATTTCGCTGCTCTCTTCATCACGGGTGTCTCTGTATTTTAATTGCACATCATAATAAGCGGGTGACAAAATATCCATAGAATACTTGCCCAGTGCCTCTATAATAATTCCGACATCATCGGCGGCTATAACACTTTGGGGAACACAGAGAGCCGTCATATTGCCTGTGGAAACAGTATGGTAATAAAATTCCTGACCTTTATTTAATTTGGGAATGGGAAGTATTCCGAAATCATCGTCCATCTGTCTGAAGGAGGGAACATTGATAAGTCCGCACATGTAGAAGAGCTGTCTGCCCTCGATAAATGCTTTGTGTACCGTCGCTTCCCAAACATTCGGGTAACCCTTTCCGGTATAAGGAGGAGCATTCGCCACCATAACCGTGGAATAATCGGTATAAAAATCCACTATTTTATCAAGCGCACTATAGGTGCTCTCATTTTGAACGGTAAACTCGGGAACATCGTGTATATCCTTAGTAACAATTTTGTTACCGCTGGAGAGCACATGGACATACATATTGTAGGTCTCGGTGCCGAACGCCCAAGTGTCGAACTCATCAAGCACTCCGTTTCCGTCGCTGTCGGTGGTTATTCCGCTTCTGCATATCTCGACAAATTTATCAAAATACCATTCGTCGTCTTTAACAAGCTGATATGGATCAATGTTTAGCGAAAGATTCTCGAGAAGCGTTTTATTAAAGAGCATACACCAGGTTCCGTCGTTGTCATAGGTGTTAATGTCGCCGCACATGAAGAAGAGCTTGTTAAAAATAGAAAGCTCCTTTCTTGCATTTTGGTCCCACCACTCATTCTCGAAATCTATGGTCGAAATAGTGTTAAGGTCTAAAAGTATATTCTCTGTTACCAAGGGAGCAAGATAGGAATATGCATCAAAAATCATATCATATTCGTTTGTTCCGGTTAGTACCATATTCTTTATTGTATTTGTAAAATCGGCGCGGATTCCTCCGTAAACGGTTCCGCTTACAGTGCAATTATATTCCTCTTCGACTTTAGCTATTACTCTTGCTTTTGCTTCATCCAATAATGCCGGTTTTTCCTCAACGCTGTTGGAGATAACCTCGCCGGTGTAGCCGAGTATTGATTTTGAGCCGTAGCCGAAGTCCCAGCAAAAAACCTTGAATGCTCTCTTGTTCATATCCTTAACGATTAAATTTGATCCGCTCGTTTCGGATACATTACTTTCCTCAGAGGGCTTTGTGGTTTTGCAGCCTGCAAAAACGGAAACAAATAAAAGGACGGCGACAACAATCAATATCGTCTTTTTCATAATTTTCATAAAAGCAAAATCTCCTAATTCTCATATTATTGGCATTATATTCTATATTATAGTATAATATTTTATAAAAGTCAAGTTCACCTCATCGGGTATTAATCCAATCACCAATATTTATATATTCAATATATATCCTCATACAAGCTTGTAGCGGTATTTCATTTATCTCATAATATATGCCGTTAAAAACCTATTAACATTTACACCGACGAACCCATCAGTGTTTATAAATACACCTTAACCCTATACAAGATTATTTGAAAAAATAAACTGCGTCACCTGTGTAGATGACGCAGTTTGTATTACCGACAATTCTCTTGTTGTTCCAATTGTGTTTTTTTCGTTGCCTTATAACATTGTGATAAATTAATCAGTTTAGACTCTGCTTTAAAAGATCAATAAGATTTCTAACGCATTTAGCGCCTAAATAATGAAAGTTTTTTTCAAAGCATATACAATTAAGCTTTTCATTATGTAGAACAAGATGGACGAAAACATTACCATTAAACCATAAATTATCACTCAATTCAGAGTCCATAGGCATTATAAGGATAACAATTAAAGACTTATTGTTGTTAACCTGTTTATTAAGTGCTTCCACTTCGTCTAAAAAATCTCTTCCTTTTGAACGAGATATATCAGTGAAGGAAATAAGGATTTTGGGCACTAAAAAACATTTTGGTTCAACTGTTAATACTTTTTTGAAAGTGCTCGTATCGTATTTAATTAGTTTAACTTTATAGTTATTTCTTTGAATTAAGCAAATAAATTCATAAATATGATTCTCTGTCAAGTTGACACCTCCTATCAAGTAGTATCTTTTAATTTTTCTTGGAAGTGCTCAAACAGAAGCAATCCTCCAAACAATTTGGCAAAAAAGCAGCCCAAAAGGAAAATTCCGTGTAGAACGGAGTTCCTTAACCCCAACTGCTATTCATGTAGAGCCATTTTCTTGGAGAGGATATTACAACAATGCCGTTACTTTTGGTCTCCTGATAACATCATTTTCGATGTCAAAACTGTCAAAAAACTCTATTCCTAAATCCTCCCAATATAGCTTTTCCTTTTCGTCATTTGCAAATAAATCTATGCCATATTCATGTGTTGTAGTAATGAACCAGAAATATTTATTTCTACAAAAGGCGATATTATCAGGAAAGTATGGATATCGCCAAGATAATACATTTTGTGGCTTCAATAGAATTGGTATAACCTCTTTACAACATTTATAATAGTTTTTATCACATTGTCTTCCTTTTTCACATTTAATAAGAAAAGGTTCTAGGGATTTTATGAACGGCATGCATTTTTCTATGAATATTTTAGTTTTTTCATAGAGATTAATCTCATTTTCATGCACAACTTCCGAGTTGAACAAATCGATTCTATTGTTTTTGACAAAAGAAGCAAAACGTCCCATATCGTACCAATAAACATCAAAATAGAACATATCAGATCTATCAACAGCTGCATCTATAAACCTTTTATAAACATTTCCAACAATATCATCTTTTGTTCTCATAAGTATTTCTCCTTTTATAATAATTTATCCTTGAAAGGTCAACAAGTATTCTCTACTTCCTGGTGCAAAATGCCAAATGTGAGGATCGCCATGCTTACCGTTAATATGAAAGTGATAATAACCAGGCGTATAATTTTTGCTTAAATCTATCTCATATAAAACCGTTTCCGAAGTAAAAAACCGATTGACGATATTACCATTGCTATAATACTTCAATGAATACTTTAGCTACTATTTATCTTTTAATGTTAAAATGTACATTTGGACAAAAACCGATTTTATTATATAGAGGAAGCATTACATCAATAAATTCCGATGGTTGTATTTCGTAAAATGAAAATTCATTAACTTCAGTCAAATCTTCATCTGCAATAAACATTTCTAAACTTTCTACGAATTTTAAACATAGCTCCATAACATCTCTTATATAGTTCAGCCTTTCTATTAAGGGATTTCTGTTTTTTTCGTCACTATATGTGCACCAGTCTGCATTTAATAATCTTTCACAATTTCGATATTTAGGAAAATCACTTAAGTCGAATGTTAGTTTATCTTTATATCTTTTTTTGTTGCAAACTATAATACTGGCGTCTGAATTAAACATTATTCCCCAACCGCTTTTCTCAACAAGTCTACAAGAGCACCTTTAAACTCATTTTTTGAATTTTCAATTTTTACAATTCCAACACATATTGAACTCATAATAATTATCTCCTGTTATAATATCATCAAATTTTATTCTCATTAAAATGATATACTGATTTTCCATTTTGGTACCCTCCATTAGGCTAATATGAATTCCAATGGATATGAGGTATTACGACATTATGGTCGCACTTCCACGAATACTCTATAAACCATTGTACTTAAAAGATATAAATCTGTCAACCGAAAGTTAATACAGGTTCTTTTCTTTTTTGTGCAGTCGTAAATGATGGGTGACACTTTTCCGAAAATATAAGATTGATTAGGTTAGTGACCCAAATGGAATAAATAACGAACATTAAGCGAAGAGCTTATTCCGTTTCTATAGTTATTTGTCTTTTTTTCGTTACTTATAAATTGTATAATAATAAATAATTATTAAACAAAAATGTTTTATTTTATTGGTTTGACAAACAGATATATTTATTGTATAATTGGAAAATATAACAGATAAAAATTTAAGGAGTTGCTGAGCTTTGTCGAGTGCGTTTAGAAATTTCTGCATAACCTTTGCGGTTTGTTTAATATTATTCAGTTTAGTCGGGTGGAAGTTAATTTACCCGGCTCTTGAGGATGTCTTCGGATTGTCCGAATCCGAGGTTTCCAAGCCGGACGATAACTCGGGCAATAATTCCGAAAACAACTCTATTGATGTAATCGATCCAGTCGATGACGGGGAGACCTTTACCGCCGTAATAGTGGGAAAGGATAAGGACGGACTTGCCGCAAGCATTATCTATGTTCGTATTAACGAGAAGACCAAGCGGTTCTCCTTTAGCTATATTCCCAATAACATTATGATAGGCAACAGTGTCGGAGCGGATGTTCCGCTCGTGTATTTGCTGCCCCAGCTCGGAGGAAATGATATTTTGAAGAAGGTATCCGCACTTACGGGAATGCGTGTTGATTATTATGCCGTTATCGGAGCCGATGAGCTTAATGTAGTGGTCGAAAAGATGAACGAACCATATATTAATGTAACAAGAGCAATAAGGTATCCAAACCCCGAATTTGCACACGAATACGAGGGGCTTCCCGTTGCGGAAATACCGGAGGAATATTTTACTGTTATTCCGGCAGGCAGGAATATTATAGATGACGAGCTTATTACTAATATAATGAACTATAACCCCAAATCGGACGGAAGCGAATATCATGTTTTGATTAAGGAGCTGTACGAGGAGGTTTTTGAGCAGTTTTTTACAAATTCGGGCACAAAAAACAACAACTCCGCTCTTCATGGTATTATTAACGCCTTCATCCAGAGCGGCAGTACAAACATAACTCCGGAAGTTATCGAGAGAAATATGCATCTGTTCTTCACCTATGATGTTTATACACTCAGAGAGGTTATTTATCCTGTTTCCTCCCAAACCTCCTTTGTTATCGCAGACTGGTCAAAAGCAATACCCAAGTTCAAGGAAGTAAGCTAAGCATTTTTCGGAAGGACATACACAAACACATGAGAAAAGAGACAAAATGTATACACGCAGGGTATAAATCGGGCAACGGAGAGCCGCTTGCGCTTCCGATTTATCAGAGCACAACCTACACCTATGATTCTACCGAGCATATCGGGAAGCTTTTTGACCTTGCCGCAGAGGGACATATGTATTCACGCATTTCCAACCCGACGGTTGCCTTTGTCGAAAAGAAGATAGCGGAGCTTGACGGCGGAGCGGGTGCGCTTTGTACCACCTCGGGACAAGCCGCAAGCTTTCTTGCACTGTTTAATATAATGAGTTCGGGAGACCATTTTATAACCTCTTCGGCAATATACGGCGGTACGGTCAATCTGTTTGCCGTTACCATGAGAAAATTAGGCATTGAGTGCAGCTTTGTCGACCCGGACTCCCCCGAAGAGGAGATAGAGCGTTTTTTCCGTCCCAATACAAAGGCTGTGTTCGGTGAGACGATTGCCAACCCCGCAATGAGCGTTCTTGATATTGAGAAATTCGCACGCATTGCACATAAGCACGGTGTTCCGTTGGTTATAGACAATACCTTCCCGACGGCTATATTGTGCCGACCTATCGAGCATGGAGCGGATATAGTTGTTTATTCAACTACAAAATATATGGACGGACATGCTGTTCAGATTGGCGGCTGTATTGTGGACAGCGGTAACTTTGACTGGGCAAACGGTAACTTTCCAGAGTTTACCTCTCCGGACAGCTCCTATCACGGCTTGGTCTATACCGAAGCGTTCGGCAAAACCGCATATATTGCAAAGGCACGGGTCCAGCTCGTGCGGGATTTGGGTGTTTACCCTTCCGCAACAGCGGCTTTTTATCTCGATTTAGGGCTACAGACATTGCATCTGCGTATGGAACGACATTCCGAAAACGCTTTGAAGGTAGCCGAATTTTTGGAGCAGAGCGATAAGGTTGAGAGTGTTAATTATCCCTCATTAAAGAACAATAAGTATCATTCGCTTGCAAAAAAATATCTTCCCGACGGCTGTGCGGGGGTTGTTTCCTTTACCGTTAAGGGGGGCAGGGAAGCCGCAATAAAGGTTATGGATGCTTTGCAGCTTTGCAAGAATGTGGTGCATGTCGCAACCGTTCATTCCTGTGTTCTTCATCCTGCGTCCGAGACTCACCGCCAGCTTACCGACGAGCAGCTTATAGGAGCGGGAATAAGCCCGGGGCTTATCCGTCTCTCTGTCGGAATCGAAAACACCGAGGATATTATAGACGACCTTAGAAGAGGGTTCTCTAAAATATAAAACGATGTATAAAAGTTCCTGTATGAATTAATAAAAAACACTTGATATTGTCGCACTGTTGTGATAAAATGCTTATCATAAATAATAATACGGAGGTACATATATTATGGCATATGTAATCAATAAGGACGAGTGTATCGGTTGCGGTACTTGTGAGGGCGAATGTCCCACCGAGGCTATCAGCGTATCGGATGACGGAAAGTATGTTATCGATCCTGAGCAATGCGTGGATTGCGGTGCTTGCGCAAGTGTCTGTCCCGTTGATGCCATCAAGGCATAATAGAGAAATAGCAATTGCTACTTGCGTCCACGGATGATTTTGTTTTTCATTTGTGGGCGTATTTTCTTATATACAGATATTTAAATATTTGTTATTTTTTGTTATGAAGTGCAACATTTTTGCGTTCTGATAAGTGTTATATAATAGGTATAATATGAAAACAACCCGCATAAACAGAGAACTTATATTGGAGGAGCCGGAGGGCGGTATTTATTTCGGTACCGATGCCCTTCTGCTCGCTCATTTTATAAGTTCCTGGAGAGGCGGTGTAGGTGTCGATTTGGGAACGGGCAGCGGGGTGATACCTCTGCTTTTATTAAGCGGCGGGTTAAAGGGAATGCTTACGGGTATAGAGATACAAGAGCTGTACTGCAGCAACGCAAACCGCAATGCCGTCATTAACGGCTTTTCCGACAGATTCTCGGTAATCAACGGCGATATTAAGGACATTAAGAACCTGTTCGCTTCGGGCGGAGCGGATGCGGTTTTCAGTAATCCGCCGTATTTAAAGACCACAAGCGGCAAACGCAGCAACACCGAACAGAGGAATATAGCTTACCACGAGGTTTTTTGCGATATAAACGATATATGTTTTGCGGCGGCGTGGTGCTTGAGGACGGGCGGAAGATTTTATACCGTTTATCGCCCCGAGCGTATGGCGGGGCTTCTGTCTGCAATGAGAAACAATCGTTTAGAGCCGAAACGCATTAAGCTGGTGTTTCCGTCAGCGGGAAAGCCTCCGTCACTCATTTTAGCGGAAGCAAAAAAGGATGCAAGAGAGGGGCTCTTGTTTGAACCTAATCTATATATTTACACCGACGGCAACCATAGCGAATACAGTGACGAGATGAAGAGTATATACAGGGAATTCGAGTAAGGAGCTACTTAATGCCAAAGCGGTTCGTTGCCCTATTAATAACGCTATTATTAATCATTCCCACGGTTTTTACAGCTGTGGGAGCGACCGAGCCTGCCCAAAATCCATTTGAATACAATGATAATTTACGGCAAGCGGTATTACAAGGCTCGGTGGATGAAAATGCAAAAATCGCTTACTCGCTGTCCCAAAAAAGCGCAGCTTCATCAGCTGTACCGAGCGAAAACGGCGGAACGGTCTATATCGTTAGATTCACCTCCGAGACCTCGTTAACCGACATATACGATATCGTAAAGGGCTATAATTACAAATTATTGGCAAACAGCGGTGTTAGGCTCTTCAGTATCGTTTTATATAATTATGAATCCTTCGTCAACCAATACAGGGATAACATCGATTATATAGAGGAAGTTATTCACAGACAAACGGCGGCTGTAACAAACGATCCGTTGCTCTCGGATTCGTGGGAATATAAAAAGATGAATATATTCAACGCCTGGAATTTCACTTCAGGTAAGAGCAGTGTAATTGTCGCTGTGCTTGACACCGGTATCGAGAGAAGCCACGAGGATTTTGCCGGAACTAGAATACTGCCGGGATTTGATACGGTAACGCAGAGAGCATTGGTAACAAACGATTCAAGCGGTCACGGCACTATGGTCAGCGGTTTGATAGCGGCAACGGGGAACAACAGAAGGGGCTCCGCAGGGGTTGCATACGGAGCCACTATTTTACCGATAAGAGTATCAAGCACCGAGACATCCATATCCTCCGAGGATTTGGTATTTGGTATTTATTTTGCCGCCGATGCCGGTGCAAAGGTTATAAATATGTCGCTGGGGGGCTACTCGAGTTCGTTTGCAGAGGAGGATGCCATACGATTTGCGTTGAATAAGGGTTGTATTCTTGTCGCCTCATCGGGCAATGACGGCGCTTATAATTATGGCGGCGACGCTGTTTATCCCGCTTCATACGATGGGGTTATCAGCGTAGGCTCAATAGGTGAGGACGGTAGCGTCAGCAGCTTTTCCCAGTATAACGAATATGTTGATGTTGTTGCGCCTGGCGAGAAAATAACCGTTATGGTTTACCAAAACGGTGTGAGCGAATACAAGCACTATAAGGGGACATCGTTCTCCGCCGCCTTTGTTTCCGCCATTGCGGCGCTTGCCGCCTCGCATCTCGACTCAAAGGTTTCCTTCGGGACAAGCGAATTCCGCTCGCTTATAAAAACAACAGGAGGAAAACGAAATAATTATTACGGGCATGGTGTTATCGATGCAGTAAAAATATTGGAGCTGGTCAATCTGCCGATTGTTTCGGGCGTTTCGGATGGGGAGACCTATTCGGAGATGGTTACCGTTAAGTTTAACAGAGGCAGCGCAACATTGGACGGGGAGGCTATATTCAACAACGAGTTTGAGGTAATCGAAAACGGACCTCACACATTGGTGATAACCTACGGAGCGTATAAAAGGACCATTAAATTTACCGTTGACAACAAGCCGCTGACATATAATTATAAATTGGAGAGCAATTATGCCGTCTTTACCTTTTCCAGGGGAACGGCGACGCTTAACGGGTTCCCATATGCCTCGGGGAGACATATAACCGCTTCGGGCGAGCATATTTTTGTGCTGTCGGGAGCATACAGCAATACTGTTACCAGAACAGTAACCTTAAGCTTTGACCTGCCGCATGTAGTGGGAGTTTCCGACGGAGGGAGCTACGATACCGCCGTCTGCATAAGGGTAATAGGCAATGGTACTGCGGTGTTAAACGGCGTCGGCTTCACCCGACAAACGGTTATCGGAACAGACGGCAACCATACACTGGTTGTGTCAAACAGTACAAAAAGCAAGAGCAAGACCTATTCGTTCAAAATAGAGAGCAAGACGAGTGTTACATATAAAGCCGACCTTGTAAATGCACGAGCTATCGTTGATGCGGAAAACGGATATGTTGTTTTATACTCCGAGCTACTAAACGGTATTCGTGTTTATGATATAAATAATCCGACCGTATATAAGCGGTATCTGAGCATCGGAAAGGTAAACGGATATGCTTTATACGGCGCATATCTTCTCATATTCCACGAGAACACCGTAACAAGGCTTGACCGTAGCAGGGTTTTGAACCAGAGCAACCCGGTGGACGGTGTTATAAACGTCGGGGAGAGCATTGCAGCGTGTACGGTTATCGGGAACGATTTATATTATGTAAACCAAATGTCGTTAAAAAGGCTGTCGCTCGCAACACAACAGAAAAGTGTCGTCGCTCAATTGAGTATGGGTGCAAACACTGCTTTCCTAAGCGAGAGCGGTGAGTATATATACCTGTTCAACACATCCGACAACGGTAAAAACTGTATTATATACGATATTGCTGCCTCAAGCGCATATATAGCAGAGATGCCTTTAAGTGCGGTCGGTAAGCGTATTTTGTACGGCAACGGTAAATTTGTCATAGGAAACTCGGTCATCAGCGAGAACGGCTTTGCCTTACTCGGAGAGAACAGCTCGGAAAGACCGGTATCGCTATCGCAGAACCTGCTCTTTACAAATAATTTTATCATAAATACAGACACAAATCAGGTTTCGGCGATATTCAGAGACGAGATAAACGATATTTTTATAGGCGCAGACAACAGGACCTTTGTTTTTTATAAAGATGGTTCGGTCGATATAATCAATAATGCTGCAAGCCCAATAACCGATTTCTCGCCGTCAAGATTTAAGGCGGCGGTTATTAAGGATACAATCTCAGCGGGCGGCACCGAGGAATCGGCGTACAGCAGCTTCGCAAGGATTCTCTCGGAGCGGAGTATAATATCATTTGCGCAATACGGCTCGCGTCAGTTTTTACTGTGCGAAAATGTTCCCGTTCTTTATGTAATAGACGCAGTTACTCTCGTGCAGGTGGATGAGATTCCGTTGCTCTTTATGCCCCGTCAGGTGTTTGTATTGGGTGAGAGAGTTTTTGTAAGCTTTAAAAATGCGGGAGCTGTTTATTCCGCTCAAGCTGCATTGGTAGGCTTTGGGAATTATCTTAACATAGGATTTATACCGTCAGACCTTGTTATAACCGATAATAAGCTGGTCTCCATCAGAGACAACAAGGTTGTTGTAGTTGATCTTATATCATTGATAACAACCGATACCGGTATAACGGCAAGCAATGCTTATGCTGTCAACAACACGATATATGTATCAAACGGCAGCAGCTTAATAATGTATGATTTAAGCACCTATGCGTTAAAGGGCAGTATTTCCTCAGGCATCGTTATTGCTTCATTTAAAATAAGCGGTGATTATGCCTTTATCGGCGGCAGGGTGTTCGGCATTACAAGCAGGAGTATGCTGTTTAACACTGATAGTGTTATTCTGGCGCACCGAGAGAACACACTGTTAACCGCAAAGGGTGTTTTTGACCTGTCGAGCGGTATGCAAATCAGTTCTTTTACAAGAACGGGACTTTTTTATTATATTGACGAGAGCTTTAATTATTATATTGTATCGGCTGATAAAATAGTGCGTATGAAGAGCGCAAACGGCAGCTGCCTGACCGAAAAACCCGATATATCCGATTTAAAGGAAGACGAGGGTTATACCGACGGAGTAGTAATAAGCTTTTCATACGGAATAGGGTACATCGGAACCAATCAAATTTCCAGCGGCACCGGTTTTACCGAGGGTGGAGAACATACATTTACCTTAGTGCTGTCCTGCGGAATATCGCTGCAAATTAAATTTTATATCTTACCCGCATTGGAGGGAATAGGAATCCTCGGCGGCGATAAGCATATGAATGTAAACGAAACCATTACGATCAAGGTGCAGTTTCTGCCGGCGGGAGCATCATCGGTGGAGGTTGTTTTTGA
>PGZT01000044.1 GCA_002841455.1 Firmicutes bacterium HGW-Firmicutes-21
TAACCTCGTCAGCGACGACCTCGGTGGTATATCGCTTTACATCATTATCCAGCCAGGAGCGAGTCTGCAGGGAGCCGCATACCAGAATAGCGTTGCCTTTTGTGAAGTTGCGGCAAACAAACTCCGCTCTTTCTCTCCAGCAGATAATATTTATAAAATCCGTCTTCTGATCTGCATCCTTAACGACCTTCCTGCTGACACCGATGCGGAACGAGGTAACGGATACGCCCGACTGTGTTTTCTTCAGTTCGGGCGTTTCTGTTAAATAACCGAGTAATATAACCTTATTGAAACTTGCCATGACTATTATCCTCTCTGTATATCTCAACCTTTTCAATTATCAAGTGCATTATACCGCCTGTTAACATTACCGAAAAGCCATATATGGCGAGCTTGAATATACGCCCGTCCGTGAATTCTCTTTGCATATTACTAACATCATCCGTGCTGGCGGCAAGGAAAAGCAGAAAGAAGCCGACAAAGACAAGCACAGTGGCTATTTGTTTTATCCTTCGCATTTTTACCTCTTTCCCTCTCATTGAAACGCAGCACCCTTTGTGTACCAAAGGTAAAAGGTAAGGGTGGGAATCTTGAAAGCCCTGTTCCCGTGAATAGTTTTCTGCCAAGCTATCCCGAACGGGCATTGACCGTTCTCAATGCTCCGTCTCAACCCTTCCGCATTGGCGCCGAGCAGCTTCGCAATTACCGGAAGCGGGATATACTGTGGATGTTCGTCTATAATTTGATTAATTTCGGTAAGCCTGTCCTTTATTATTTGAGGTGTTGTCATAAGCTATCTTCCTTTCATATCTCATCGGCGGCTTCGTCTTCTATCAGATCATCGATACCGTTCCATACATCGTCAATAATAACCGTGCCGTCCGCCGAGACGAGCAGGTGAGCCGCCTCGTCGCCGTAATCCTCGTGTTCAAGCTCAAAAACCTGCTTGCTGTTGTGTTCGTGTTCTTCGCATACATACCAGGTGCCTATATGCCCCTCAATTTCAATATTGTCGCTGCTGCGTGTGAGTTCCATTTTTGTCCTCCTGTTTTTCTTTACTGTGCCTGTTTTGCTTCCCAGTCGGTAAGTATTTTGTCGGTGTTGGTTAAAATCTCCATCACCTTTTCGGTACGGATGGGATAGTTGCCGTTGAGTACATCCGAAAATCGGGATGCGTGGCAGCTTATCCCTCTCTTATTCAGCTCCCTGATAACATCGACTTTCTTTTTCTTCAGGTCGATTATTCGGTGAATCAATGCGTTTCCGTCCAGTGTTTTCAAGTTATCACTCCTTTTTTGTAAAAATTTGGGTATTTTTTGTTGACAATCCGAGAATTTTCGTATATACTTTGATTTGTGAAAACAATATACAGAACCCTCTCGGATTGCCGAGTGATTTTTCTTTGCCGAAAGCCGTTAGAATTTTTTACAGCGTTCTGGTGAAAAATCCCGCACTTGTCATCACCTGTTCGCTTGAAAAGGAATGCGCGGTGCGTTTCTGCTTATAGTATAATTGAGAAATCTCAATATTGCAATAGAAAATATGAGAAAACTCAAATTTGTAGCAATGAACAAAATTGTTGTTCTAATGTTGTGCAAAATAATCAAACTTGGAGATTTTCTATGGATACAATTGATAAGATATTTATGTTGATAGAAGAGAAGGGTTTAACTGCTACGCAAGTATCTAAAGAAGCAGGTTTAACAACAGGACTATTAACACAATGGAAGCAAAGAAAACAAAAGCCTTCAACTGAAGCAATTGTTAAATTAGCTACTTACTTTAATGTATCTACCGACTATTTACTTGGTAAATCAGATCAAAAAGAAATGCTCACCACCTTAACAGGTGATGAGCTGGATGCCGAAATTATTAGATTGTATAGTGAGTTACCTCCGAATCTTCAAGAACAGGTTCTTCAATATGCTCGCTTTCTTGCTTCTGATAAAGATTCCGAAGACAAGTAAGTAGTTTAGTTTTCTTTGTTACATCAAAATCACATATAATATGTGCAAACTCGTCCATAGCTGTCGCTCCTCCCACTGAGTTGTCATCTAGATTGCTTGCGCGAACCTTTGTTCGCCTAACCATTATATAACGAGTTTGCTTTTTTGTAAATAGTCAATTGTTACAAATTTGAATAGCTAATATATACATGTTTTCTAAGTAAGATGAAAAGGTGTACAAATTCAGGACATTTAGATATAACTAAATTAAAAAGGTGAAATAATGTATCCTAAACATGTAGCGCGATCTAATTGTAATTTCTCTGCTTATTTAGATATTGCAATAAAACATTATCAACAAGCAAAAAATATGTTTATTATATTAAAAACAATAGATAATACAGAGCGAGATCCATCATCTGAGCATCAAATGTATGATGAAATATATATTTCTATTGTTTTTTCAAGTATGGCGGTTGAATCTTTTTTAAATGATTATGCTGCAACTTGTTTAGATGATGATTTCTTCTATGATAATTTTGATAAACTAAGCGTTATTAGTAAATTTTGTTTAATTTCAAATTTCATACTTAATGTCAAAGTTGATAAAGCAAAATCTTATTATTTTTTATTAAAAGAGTTAGAAAGAGAAAGAAATTTATTGGTTCACAATAAAAGCAAATCTGCTAGTCATCTAGGTTATACAAAAGATGAATATTTAGAAATAAAAAAACAAAAAGAAGAAGGCCTATTACCTGAATATCTTCAAATTAATTTAATCGAAATAAAAAAGGATTTATTAAAAGCTTTTAAAGGAATAAAGTGTTTATATGAAATAACACTATTTTTTGATAAATATGATATAAATATTTGGGCTAATAAGCGTTTATTCAGACCAGATTGCAAAGGAAATGATATAGATTATAACGATATTTGTAATGAATTGCAATCTAAATAATAAGGTGAATTATGAGCCATTTTTATATCTGATTAACTTTTAAGATGAAGCTTATATGAAGCAAATATACAATAAAATACAGGAGGAATAAAAAAATGGTCAACATCAGCGTAAAAGTCAAAGATCGCTTAATTAAAGGGTTAAAGAAGTATCAGCCCATTCTTACAAAGGCATGTTCAACCGATATTAACGAGAGTGACACCGTAACGATTATTACGGACATGCTGTGCGAAATTTTTGGTTATGACAAGTATGAAAACATTACTTCTGAGTATGCAATTAAAAAGACATATTGTGATATTGCAATAAAGCTTAACGGCAAAGTTCCTCTTCTTATTGAATGCAAAGCTGCGGGGATAGATCTTAAAGATGATCATATCCGCCAAGCAACAAATTATGCTGCCGATGCCGGTATTGAATGGGTAGTATTAAGCAACGGTTCCGATTGGAAGATATATAAGATTTTATTTGCTAAACCCGTTGAAAAACAACTTGTTTATGAATTTAACATTTTAGAGATTAACAGTAAAAAACAGAATGAACTTGAAATGGTGTATTATTTATGCATCGAGGCTTTTTCTAAGACTACAAAAAGCGCCCTGGATGATTTGCATATCCAGAAGCAAACATTAAACAGATTTGTTATAGGGCAGGTGCTGTTAACCGATGCGGCTGTCGATAGTATGAAAAAGCTATTACATAAGCTGTATCCGGAGCTTAAAGCCACCAGCGAAGAATTATACTGTATTATACGAAACGAAATTTTCAAGCGTGAAATAATAGAAGGTGAACAAGCAGAGGATGCTTATAAAAAAGTCGCTAAACAGGTCAAACTCGGACAAGCTCAAAAGGAGAAGGCTGCTAAGCAGGAAAAACCGAAAGAACCGGTTGGGGTGTGATGTAACTATATAAAACCCCACCCATTTTAAGGGTAAGGTTGAATACAAAGGTTAATTATGCACCAACAGTATGATGCCCTTTGAACCAGTCGGATTGAAAGTTGTGGTGATGCGTTTTTTATGCGCCATAGGAAAATTAAATAGGAGGATTTATATGTCTTTATTTTGCGAATTAAAAGATTTAATAACTGAAAGCGATGTTGAGCAAAAATTTATCTATCAATTCCTTGTAAGTAAATACCCTATGGGATGTTCTTATGATCCGATAAATATACTAACCAAGCATAAAATCACACCATTTATTATAGGAAAATCCAAACCAAAGAATTATTTTCCTGATTATCTAATAAATTTAAATGGATACCCAGTAATGATTATTGAAGCTAAAAATCCTGATATTAATGTATATGAAGTCTTTTCAGAAGCGAGGCTTTATGCATCTGAGGTTAATTCTAAGTTTCCGCATAACATAAATCCATGCAAGAAAATAATAGTATCTAATGGCAATACTACTATTGCGGGTTTTTATGATCATGAAAATCCTATTATTTCTATTAGTTTTGTGGATATAACAATAGGAAATATAGAGTATTCTAAACTAATAAGCTTCGCATCAAAAGATAATTTATTGAGTTATTGCGATTCAATTATAAAAACGCTTAAAGGTGATGCAAAATATTATAAACCTGTAGGACAAATTGGTGGTAAAAAAGCGCAGAATTCCGAATTAAAGGAAAATAGTTTTGGCAGAACAATATCGCTTAATTATAATAACATTTTTATTCCTGAAAACGAATCGGAATACGAAATTGTAGTTAAAAATGCATATGTTGATTCAAAACTGCGAGAGCATCATGTAGAACCAATATTGAAAACAATAAGATCTATTAGGTTGCCAAGTAATGATGACTCTACACCTATTTCATCTATAGATATAAAACCCTTTTTCAACGGCTTGGGTAATTATGTTAAGCAAAAAGACAAAAAATATTCACTAATATTATTAATAGGTAGCGTAGGTAGTGGTAAAACCACATTTGTCAGATATCTAAAAAGTATTGCTATAACAAAACAACCTGATTTAAATAACAGCGTCTCTTGGATTATATTAAATATGAATTCAGCTCCATTTAGTGTTGATTTAATATATAATTGGCTAATCGAATCCGTTATAGAAAAAATTCAATCGGAGTTCCCTGAGTGTGATTTTGGAAATAATGATTTCTTATCATCTATATATAATAATGAAATTCATGAATTTGAAAATGGTCTTGGGCAATTTATAGGTAGTGGCGATGAATACTTAAAACAACTATTTTTATTAATTAAAGAATCGATGCAAAATAAAAATTTAACTTTAAAACGTTTATTACAATATATTAATCAAAGTGCAAAAAAGGAATGTATTGTCGTATTAGATAATGTAGACAATAGAAGTCCCGAATTTCAATTATTAATGTTTCAAGTCGCACAATGGTTTAGAAGCCAGTATTCATGTCTGGTCATGCTTCCAATGAGAGACACAACTTACAATCTACATAGATCACTTCCCCCGCTTGATACTGTTATTAAAGATTTAGTTTTTAGAATTGATCCTCCGGATTTATTAACAGTCCTTCAATCAAGATTAAAATATATATTTTGGCTTGAAAAAAATGCGCATAAATCTAAGAGCTTTATTCTTGAGCATGGAATGGAAGTTACTATAAAACCTAATCAACATATGGATTATTTTAAATCTGTTTTAAATTCAATAAGACAAGATAATCGTATTAAAAATATATTTTATAGTATAACTGGAAGAAATATACGATCAGGCATAGAGTTATTTATTGATTTTTGTAAAAGCGGGCACTTAAGCGCTGAAGATTTTTTTGCAATCAAAGCTACTAAGGGTGAATATGTTATACCGCATTATAATATGATGAATGCAATTTTACGAGGTAACAGAGTATTTTATTCTGATATTGATTCAAAAATAAAAAATTTATTTTCATCTGACTATAACGATAATTTAGTTGACCCTTTTGTAAGAATAGACATATTAATATGGCTAAATAAAATGTCTAATATTATGGGACCAAGCGGAGTTAAAGGTTTTCATAAAGCAGACAATATAATTGAAAAACTTATGTTATTGGGGCATGACGAGGTTGTAATTCTTCGTGAATTGTCGATTCTTACGAATAATAATCTAGTAATTACAGAGGGACAATTAGATGATATAGAAAAATCTGACTTATTACGCATTTCTCAATTTGGAGTTTTGCATCTTCATTTATTAAGCAACATAACATATTTAACAGCATGCTCTGAAGATGTTTTATATAGAAATTTAGAAATTGCTAAGAGTATATCTGACAGAATCACTGGATGTGAAGGAGATGGTCCGTTAAGTAAAACAACTGCTATTTATAATGTGGAAGATATGTTGAATTATTTAAATGAATATAAAAATAAATTTATGCCTATATCTTCTAAAGTTATCCATTCATATGATTTCGAAATCTACGATCTTAAAGAATGTTTTAATGCGCTAGAGACATTTAAATTACAATCACGAGATTTATTGTGCATTGACGATAAAATAAAAAAATACCCAGCAGGAAGTATAAAAGAATGTATCGTTACCTATATAAAGGAGTTTGGGATTTTTGTTTCTATTGATTTTGAAGAAGAAGGTTTTATTCCACAAAAGAATTTAAAAAAATATAACGTTGAAGATTTCCAAATTACAGATATTGTTATAGGAAAAGTGATCTCATATAGAAAAGAACATAAAAGATTCGAGATAGAATTGATAGAACGAAAATAAGTCGTTTTATCTTGCGCTGCGGTTGTTATCTATTAATGAAAAAACTATACAAAAAAGCAGGTGAACTATGCCACGACCACCAAAGCGTCCGCCGAATCGGGCAGACGGAAGATATGAAATACAGCGTTCCTTTAAAAAGCATACTGGTATAGACAAAAGGAAGTCGTTTTACAGCTGGGAGAGCTTTGAGGATTGCGAGCGGCAAGCGAAAGAATATGAGGCCATGCTGATAGCGCATAGACTGGTAGGGGATACGCTGGTAAGCCGGGAAGCGAAATTCAAAGAATGGGCTGTTCAATGGTTGGAAAAGTATAAAGAGGGGAAAGTTAAAGCGAGTACCTATTCGGAGACCTACGAGCGCACAGTTTATGATTATTTAATCCCGCACTTCGGGGAGATGCGTATTGATTCTATCCTGCCGGTGGATATTTTGGATTTTATTTCTAAGCAAAAAAATAAATACTCGGCAAGCACTATGAAGAAAATGCGTTTATGCCTGAACTCGATATTCGAGACCGCTATAGAAAATGATCTGTGCAGAAAGAACCCTGTAAAAAGGGTGCCCTTTGAAAGCAATATTGAGAGCAATAAAAAACGCACCTACACGCAGGCAGAGGTCGACATTATATATGCTTTCTGCGACACGCATCCGAGCGGGATATATATCCGTATTTTGTTAGAGCTAGGGTTGCGCTGCTCGGAGCTGTGCGGGTTGAAGTGGGGAGATATTGATTACACCGCCAGATCCGTGCATATCCAGAGAGCGACGACAACGGTTAATTATAGAGCCGTAACGGCAAAGCCTAAATCCAAGTCGAGTAACCGTAAATTACCTTTGAGCTCTGAGCTACTGACCAACCTTAACAATAATAAAGGAGAACCTGACGAATTTATTCTCTCGTCAACAAAGGTAAAAGGGAAGCCGTTAACCCCTCTCGACTTCTCAAGCAGCAGGTACAAAACATTCTTTAAGGATCTAAACAAGCATCTTCTCGAAGAACACCAAAAGCGTTTGCAAAGTGATAATAACGCAGTTCTGACGACGATTGACGAACTAACTCCGCACGAATTGCGGCACACCTGCGGCACCTTGTTATATGCGCGAACAAAAGATATATTTGCAGTATCAAAATATCTCGGTCATTCAAGCATTGATGTAACAACTAAGTTGTATGTCCACGATTCAGCCGACTTATTACGGACGAATTTGGGCATAAAATAATACCTTTACTGACGAACATTTGACGAACTAAAGGTATGTTTTTATGGAATAAATCGGCATTTTTGTTATTCGCAGATTTTTTCTTGTGCAAGAAAAATACCTTGTAAATGCCTGAAAACACAGGTAAATACAAGGTTTTTTTGTTGGCTGCGGAAGAAGGATTTGAACCCTCACAAACAGAGTCAGAGTCTGTCGTGCTACCGTTACACAATTCCGCAATATGTCGCTCGTGGATTTTACTTAACAAGCGGAGATAATTCTAACATCATTTTATAATATTGTCAAGTGCTTTTTTTACATTTTATATTGTTTTCAATACATCGATTACCATTTTAATAGCGGCTTCGGCGGACTGTAATCTTACCGAGCGCCTGTCGCCCTTGAACAAAAAGCGTTTTGTGTCTATTCCAAAGGCTGTCGAAACTCCGATACATACCGTTCCCACGGGTTTTTGGTCACTGCCGCCTCCCGGGCCGGCAATCCCCGTTACGGATACCGCAAGGTCGGAACCGGAAATTATCCTCGCTCCTGCCGCCATCTCGGCTGCGGTCTGCTCGGATACCGCACCGAATCCGTCCAGCGTCTCGGCTTTGACTCCGAGAACGCTTTTTTTTATGTCGTTTGAATAGGCTATAATCCCGCAGCCAAAAACCGCACTCGCTCCCGCCACAGAGGTTATCATTTCGGCAATCAAGCCGCCGGTACAGGACTCCGCTGTGGCTATTTTTAACCTTTTTTCGATAAGTAATTCAACAAGCTCGTCCGTAATCATAAAAGCTCCTCAACCTATTTTTATATGTGTTATGAGTCGATTGCGAAACTGCGGTTACACAATCGAGTTTTTGGATTTCACTCGCTTATCACCCTTCAACAGCGATAAAATCGCTTTTGAAGGGAACCCCCTCGGCGAGTGGGACGCGTTTTACGCGTTTGAAAGGTGTTTTTTGGTCGGGAAACCCGCCCTAAAAACAAATATACAATCAACCTATTTTTATATGTTTTCTGCTTTTTAAAGCCCGCTCGACAAGTCCTTCGACATCCAGCTTTTTCTCCTCCTCGACAAGCAAATCCTCCGTGGGGCGTGTGTTGGGATGCTTTGGGGTGAACACCGTACAGCAATCCTCATAGGGGAGTCCCGAAATGTCGAATGTGCCGATACTCCTTGCTCTTACAACGATTTCCTCCTTGTCAAGCCCGATACAGGGGCGGAAAATAGGTATACCCGCTACCGAATTGGTAACCGCAATCGACATTATTGTCTGGCTTGCCACCTGCCCGATGCTCTCACCCGTAACCAATGCGCTCGCACCTATCTCGTTTGCGATTCGCTCTGCAATCCGCACCATAAATCTGCGTAATAACAGGGTGAACAGCCTGATCTCGCATAACCCCGTCATTGTCTGCTGTATCTCGGTTACGCTGACGCAATGCAAATATATCCGTCCGCTGTACTCGGACAGCTTCCTTGCGAGAGAGATAACCTTCTCCCGTGCCGCTTCACTTGTGTACGGGGGAGACTCAAAATAAACGGCATCCAACGCAACACCCCGTTTTGCCGCCATATAGCCCGCAACAGGGCTGTCTATTCCGCCCGAGAGCAAAAGAAGTGCGTTTCCGTTAGAGCCGACCGGCATTCCGCCCGCTCCCTTTTCGCCGCCTCCGTGCAGGAACGCCGATTTATCCCTGATTTCTATTGTAACGCTTACATCGGGGTTTATAACATTTACGCTGACACCGTCGAAGCTCTCAAGTATTATATCGCCGCACTCGGCGCAAATCTGCGGCGAGGTGAGAGGAAAGCTCTTGTCGCTGCGTCTCGCAACGCATTTAAAGGTTTTTGCACCCTGTAAAAAATCCGCTCCGTTCTCCAAGAGCGACCTTTTTATCGCATCCATATTCTTTTCGCATTCAACTCCTCGGCATACTGTGGCAACGCCGAACACCTTTTTCATCTGTGAAAATGCCTTGTAAAAATCGGCGTTGTCATCTCCTCTGATGCAGAGCGTGGACTGGGAATAATCCAGCGTAAACCTTCCGTCAACCTCTTTCAGAAGATTACGGACACGCTTTAGCAGAAGATTATCAAAATATCCTCTGTTGAGTCCCTTTAAAACCATTTCGCCGTACTTTAGCAGTATTATTTCCTTCATATTCTGTTTCTATCGGTCAGACCTGCCGCACGCTTTAATAACGCAACGAGCATATCTGATTCCTCTCTATTATTTGTGTAGCAAAAACTGATTCGCAGAGCGTTGTCTATTTCGGATTTTTTCAAGCCGTAGGCGGTAAGCACACGGCTCTCCTTTTTATGCGCCGAGCAGGCGGAGCCCGCCGAAACACAAATGCCCTCAGAGGACAAAAGATTAAGCGCAACCTCGCTCTTTACCCCTTTTAGGAGTATGCTTAATATTCCGCAAATCCGTTCGGCAGGGCGGTGAATAACAACTCTGTCACCAAGCGATTCTTCTATCTTATTTTCTGTATAATCACGCAGCCCTGTTATATACTCTATCCTGTCCCTGTTAGCCGTCCATTCCGCACAAGCGGCACCGAAAGCGGCTAAAACGGGCGTGCTCTCCGTTCCGCTCCTCGATCCTCGCTCCTGTCCTCCGCCTAAAATGTAGGCGGGGAGGTTAATGCCGTTTTGCACATACAAAGCACCGCAGCCCTTAAACGCATTTACTTTATGCGCCGATATTGTTACCATATCGCAGTTTCTCACAAGAGCGTTACGGTCGGTCGTTTTCATAAACCCCTGCACCGCATCGCAATGGAAAAGCGCACCGCAGCCGCTTGTATCTATTTCACGCCGGACCATGGCAATGTCGTATAACGCACCTGTCTCGTTATTGGCACGCATAACGCTGACAAGAGCGACCTTTTGCGTGAGAGCGTTCCTAAGCTCGTCGGGGTCTATTTTACCGCCCTTTGTGGACAGGCGAATGACCCTATGCCCCTCCTCCTCAAGAAAACGGAGCGGCATCTCGACCGAGGGATGCTCACCGTCGGTGGATACTATAATGCTTGAATGTCTTTTTTTTGCTCTTGCCGCACCGATAACCGCCTGATTGTTCGCCTCTGTTCCCGAGCCTGTGAAAAAAAGCCGCTCCTCGCTGCAACCGAGCGCAGTTGCTACCTGCGCTCTGGCTCTGTCGATAATCCTTTTTGCCGCAATTCCCTTAAAATGGGTTGAGGAAGGGTTGCCGTATTCCTCCGCCGCCGCTGTCACCGCATCGAGTGCAGCTCTACACGGACGGGTTGTCGCCGCTGAATCCAAATATATTTCCTGCATTAAATCGGGTACCTGCCTTATTATCTTTTACCATATTGCCAACAATTTGTATGACTATATTATACCTCACAAAACCCGTTTAGTCAACAAGTCGAACAATATCATAAAACCTATCTTTGAACATTTTGTAAATATTGACATTAACTGAAAAACCAATGCTTTACATAACATATAAAAAGGTGTATAATACGGTATTATCGAATGTTTTTCGATTTTATATAGATGTATATATATAGTAATTAAAAGGTTAAAAACCACAATACATTGAATATTTAATCGGGAAGCATAGATTTTAATATAAAAGGAGGTAAATCTATGAACCCCGTAGAACCAGTAGTTGTACTAATAATTTGTATTGCTGTTGCTGCCGTGTTTTTTTTCGTCGGAACAATGTTCCGCAAGAAAATAGCAGAGAAATCAATCGGCTCGGCTGAATCAGAGGCAAAACGAATTGTTGAAGATGCTAAAAAAGCGGCTGAAACCGCAAAAAAAGAGACTCTCGTAGAAGCAAAGGAAGAAGTTCTGAGAGTTAGGAATGAAACAGAGAGAGAGCTCAAGGAACGAAGAAACGATCTGCAGCGGTTAGAGAGACGCGCTATGCAGAAGGAAGAGAATCTTGATAAGAAAATTGATAATCTCGAGAAAAAAGAAGAGTTATTAAATAAAAAGATCAAGGACAACGAGGAATTAAAAGAGGATATTCAAAAGCTCAAGGACGAACAAGCCGAGCTTTTGCAAAAAATATCCGGCATGACAGTTGAGGAAGCAAAAGCGGCTTTACTCGGAAGGGTAGAGAGCGAGGCACGCCACGAGATGGCTATGAAGCTTGCTGATATTGAGCAG
>PGZT01000045.1 GCA_002841455.1 Firmicutes bacterium HGW-Firmicutes-21
CAATATGCCGAAAATGGTGAGAATTAACCTTTTCGGAAAGCTCTCCGACTGGGTATCGGCAAAGGATGTTATCCTTGAGGTGCTCCGCATAATGAGTGTCAAGGGCGGTGTCGGCAAAATCGTGGAGTACGGCGGCGAGGGGATAAAAACGCTGTCCGTACCTGAGCGGGCAACCATAACAAATATGGGTGCGGAGCTTGGTGCGTCCACCTCCATATTCCCGTCCGATGAGGTTACGAGAGAATTTTTAAAGGCACAGGGCAGGGAGAGGGATTATATCCCGCTTTCCTCCGATGCGGATGCC
Source organism: Firmicutes bacterium HGW-Firmicutes-21 (assembly GCA_002841455.1). Classification (GTDB taxonomy): domain Bacteria; phylum Bacillota; class Clostridia; order Oscillospirales; family CAG-382; genus UBA1049. The sequence continues at coordinate 305 of PGZT01000045.1, forward strand.
GTTTATGATGAGATTATAGAGATTGATTTATGCAAGCTGAAGCCGATGGTGGCTTGTCCGCACAGCCCCGACAATGTAAAAACAGCCGCCGAGGTCGGCGCTGTTAAAATAGATCAGGTCTGTATCGGCTCCTGTACAAACTCCTCTTATGTTGATTTGATGAAGGTTGCGCACATATTAAAAGGAAAAACCGTTGCGGAGAGCGTCAGTCTTTCGGTCGCTCCCGGTTCAAGGCAGGTGTATAATATGCTTGCCGCAAACGGTGCGCTCTCGGATATTATCGCAAGCGGGGCAAGGATACTCGAGAGTGCCTGCGGCCCCTGTATCGGTATGGGGCAGTCGCCGAACAGCGGAGGAATAAGCTTGCGTACCTTTAATCGTAATTTTGAGGGAAGAAGCGGAACCAAGGACGCAGGTGTTTATCTTGTTTCACCGGAGCTTGCGGCGTTTTCCGCCATAAAGGGTGTGCTTTCCGACCCGACAGAGCTGGGCAGTGAGCCTGTTATAGAGCTGCCTGAGGAATTTTTAATCAACGACAATATGATAGCAAGACCTGCTTCGCCCGAGGAAGCAAACGGTGTCGAGGTGGTAAGAGGACCGAATATAAAGCCCTTCCCAAACAGCGTTCCGCTTGAGAAGAGCATAGAATCGGAGTGCATACTAAAGGTCGGCGATAATATAACCACAGACCATATAATGCCTGCGGGAGCGAAGATATTGCCGTATCGCTCTAATATTCCTTTCCTGTCTAAATACTGCTTTGCCGTATGCGACGAGAGCTTTGCCGAACGGGCGAAGGAGAAGAACGGCGGTATTGTCGTTGGCGGTGCAAACTACGGGCAGGGAAGCTCAAGGGAGCACGCCGCACTTGTTCCGCTTTACCTCGGAGTAAAAGTGGTTATCGCAAAGAGCTTCGCCCGTATTCATGCGGCGAACCTTATAAATGCGGGAATAATTCCGCTTACCTTCAAGAACGAGAGCGATTATGAGCTAATCTCGCAGGGCGACGAGCTTGTGCTTTCGGACATTAAGCGGGATGTTGCAAACGGCGAGGAAACCGTTTTGACAAACAAAACAAACGGGGAAAAGGTAGCGCTTTCTTTAATCCTTTCAAAAAGACAGCGGGATATTCTGGCTGCCGGAGGGTTATTAAATTATACAAAAGGAGACAGATGATGGCTAAAATTAAGATGATTACACCATTGGTCGAGATGGACGGCGACGAGATGACGAGGGTCATATGGCAGAAAATAAAGGAAATACTTTTATTGCCGTATATAGACCTCAAAACCGAATACTACGACCTCGGATTGGAGAAACGCAACGAGACCGATGACAGGATAACAATAGATTCGGCTCTGGCAACCAAGCGGCTGGGGGTTGCGGTAAAGTGCGCAACCATAACACCGAACGCCGAGAGAGTAGAGGAATATAACCTAAAGAAAATGTGGCTGAGTCCTAACGGAACCATCCGTGCAATCCTTGACGGAACCGTTTTCCGCACTCCGATTTTAGTAAAGGGAGTAACCGCCTATATTCCTAACTGGACCGCTCCCATTTCCATTGCAAGACATGCCTACGGTGATGTGTACAAGGGTGTAGAGGTCAGAGTTCCGGACGGAGCAAAGGCCGAACTGCTCGTAACCGACAGGGACGGAAATCAGACAAAAACACTTATTCATTCGTTTGAAACCGGGGGAATTGTTCAGGGCGTACACAATATCGATAAAAGCATTACAAGCTTCGCTCGTTCCTGCTTTAATTATGCGCTGGAGCTGAAACAGGATCTGTGGTTCTCCACCAAGGATACCATTTCAAAGGTGTACGAACACCGCTTTAAGGATATTTTTGCCGAGATATATGAGAACGAATATAAGGAACGCTTTGAAAAAGCGGGTATCGAATATTTCTATACGCTTATAGACGATGCTGTGGCAAGGGTAATTCGCTCTGAGGGCGGCTTCCTGTGGGCGTGCAAGAACTATGACGGAGATGTTATGTCGGATATGGTGGCAACCGCTTACGGCTCACTCGCAATGATGACAAGCGTTTTGGTATCCCCGGACGGTATTTACGAGTATGAAGCCGCACACGGAACAGTAACCCGACATTATTATAAGCACCGCAAGGGTGAGCAGACCTCCACAAATTCGGTTGCGACCATTTTTGCATGGACGGGTGCGCTCCGTAAACGGGGAGAGCTCGACGGCATCGGCGAATTAGTCGATTTTGCTAACAGACTTGAGAGAGCCTGCATAACCACAATTGAGGAAGGCGTAATGACAAAGGATATGATTTCGCTCTCCGACCACCCGAATAAGAGAGCGGTTAATACAGTGGAGTTCCTTGAGGAAGTAGCAACAAGAATATAGTACCTATAATTATACCCGGTTGACCCGAGTATTTCATGCTGTTGATAAAGCCCGCAACCGCAAAAAACACAAGCGTTTTTTGCTTACTGCGCACAAAAAGCTGCATATTTCGGTTACATAAGGCAAGTATGCGCCCTCATATGCAGTTTTTGTATGCTTGTCTTGCAGACTTTCTGGACAGCCTGCTTATTTTTTATACTTTTTCTACATTCTGTTATACCCGGTTGACTCGGGTATTTTTTTTGCATTTTTTATATTTATATTTGCTTCGACAATTAACTCTTGCATTTACTGTTCTTTTTCGGTATTATAATATGTGAAAATACCAAAATTCGGGGTGATTGCTTGAGAGAAGCTTTTATAAAACGTAAAGAGGGTGTAACCTTTTATACGAGTCCTCTCCTTGATAGGTACGGGGTTTGTCATATGTTCAGCACACGGATAGGCGGAGTGAGCGGCGGCGTTTTCGAGAGCCTAAACTTTGCCTCCGGTGCGGGGAGTATAACCGACAGCACTGAAAATGTGATAAAGAACCATTCCCTTGCGGCAGGTGTATTCGGCCTCACGGAGAAGGACATTTGCCGTAGCTACCAGACACATTCCTCAAATGTCGAGATTGTAAGCGCCGAACATAAGGGAACGGGCATAAGCAAGGAGCCTTTTCTACAGGGAGTGGACGGGCTTGTTACAGCAGAAAACGAACTGATATTATCGGTAAGAACAGCTGACTGCGTACCGATTTTATTGTATGATTATAAAAACAGAATCTGCGCCGCGGTACACGCCGGATGGCGTGGCACCTTGGGCGGAATTACAGCTGTTGCGATAGAAAAAATGCGTTCCTTAGGTGCGGACACCGAGTACACCTTAGCCGCAATCGGTCCTTGTGTGGGTCCCTGCTGTTATGAGGTCGGCAGAGAGGTGTATGAGTCGTTTTTAAGCTCTGACAAGGATTTTGAACAATGCTTTGTAAAAAAAGGGGACAAGCTGAGCTTAGACCTTACGGAAGCGAACGAAATAATATTAAAGCAAAACGGTATAAAAACAGATAATATATCCTCCGCTCATTTATGTACCTGCTGTAATGCGGGAGATTTTTTCTCTCACCGCAGGAGCGGTCAGAACAGAGGTACAATGAGCGCACTTATCGTAATAAAACAAAGGACGGTATAAAAATGACAAGAATATTTCATTGTGCAGATATACATCTTGACTCGCCCTTTTCATTAGTCAGCCCAAAGGAGGCGGAACGCAGAAGAACCGAGCTGAGAGCCGCATTTACCTCTGCGCTTATGTTTGCAAAGCATCAGAAAACGGAGCTGTTTTTTATTAGCGGCGACCTTTTCGACTGTGAGTATGTAACCCGGGACACAAAGGAAATGCTGGTAAACGAGTTTATGAAAATGCCCGAATGCAGATTCTTTATCTCTCCCGGCAACCATGACCCGTATAACGCTTCATCTCCGTACAAGACCATCGATTTCCCTAAAAATGTACATATATTCGGCGAGGAGAAGACATGCGTTCATATAGATGAATTAGGGGTGGATGTCTACGGAGTCGGCTTCGGCTCGTCGGTTTATCCCGCCAGTCCTTTAATCGGCTATCACATTGAGAACCCACGCCGAATAAATATCTTAGTCTGCCATGGGGATCTGAACAATCCGCTCTCCCCCAACGGACCGATTACAAAGAACGAAATAGCTGCTTCGGGATTTGATTACATCGCACTCGGACACGCACATAAGCCGAGCGGCGTTCTGTGTGAGAACGGAGTTTATTACGCATATCCCGGTTGTATCGAGGGCAGAGGGTTTGACGAAACTGGATATAAAGGAGCTTTGCACGGTATCGTGGAGAAGGGGAAGGTCGATCTTGATCTCCGCATCTTCTCGAAGCGAAGATATGAGATAGTTAAAATAGATATAGACGGAACAGCGGGGAAGATACAGGCGCTTGAACATATTCGCTCCCAAATCCGCAGCTACACCGACAATACCGCTCTGCGTATTATTCTTACCGGAAGGGTGTCGGAGGGATTTTTAATAGCTCCGAACGAAATAGGGAGGGGCATGGAGTTCCCGTATTATATTGAGATTAAGGACCAAACCACGGTGGAGAGCGTTTTCAGCGAGCTTGAAAAGAGCTCTACGCTCAAGGGTGTCTTTTATCGCAATATGAATGAATATATGGAAAGAATGGCTCCCGCAAGCGAGGAATATTATACCGCACTGCAAGCGTTGAAATACGGGCTCTGTGCACTCGAGGACAGAAGTGTAATCGACTTCGGGGGAGGCGTTGAGTAATGAGCAGCATAACGATCGAAAGAATAGAGATTGTCGCATTCGGAAAATTGAAAATGACACAGGTAACTCCGGAAAAGGGTATTAACCTGCTTTCTGCTCCCAATGAGAGCGGAAAAAGCACGCTTGCGGCTTTTTTGAAGTTTATTTTCTATGGTTATACCAACGGCAGAGTACAGAGCATAATAGACAACGATAAAAAGCTGTATACCCCATGGGACAACCCTCAGTCGGAGGGAGCTGTATACATAAACACCGACAGCGGAAGATATAAAATAGAGCGAAAGTATCTTCAAAGCGGTAAGGAGACGCTCGAGGTTTTCGAGACACGCAGCGGAAGACCGCTTAATACGGATATTCCGGGTGAGTATTTCTTCGGAGTAAACGAGCAGGTTTTTGAGAAAACGGCATTTTTCAGGCAGCTGACCCTTCCCTCGGGCAAGGACGAGTATATAGCCGAACAGCTACAGAATATCGCTATGTCCGCCGATGAAAAAATCAATACGAGTAAAGCGTTGAAAAGGCTGACCGATGCAAGGAATATGCTCTTGGGCAGAACGAAGAGCGGACTTATTCCAAAGCTCGAATCGGAGCGTGAGGAGCTTGAACTTAAGCTTACCGAGTCGATGGCAATGAATAAACAGATACAGGAGCTTTCGGACAAGATTGCCGAGATGAAGCGCTTTGTAGCCGATCATGACGAGAAGATTAGAAATCTGAACAATGAACGGGATAATATTATAAAATACGAGGCTTTTCAACGGCTGACACAGCTGCGAGACCTTGAGAGAAACCAGATTGCGGCAAAAAAGGACTATGAGGAAGCGGTTGCGCTGCTGAAGCAGGAGGAACTTCCCGACAGTCAGAAAATAAACACTCTGATGACGCTGAATGCAGATTATAAGTCGGCGGTTAAGGCGATGAACAAGACCTATGACGACCTGCAAGCCGAGGAGAAGGAGCTGGAAAAACTACAAAGCGGGGAAAATGTTGACCGAAGCAAAGCGGAAGAGGTTAAGAATAAAGCTAACAAAAAGAACACCTTAAGGAATTTGTCATTACTCGTTTCCATTCTCTTCGCCATCGGCGGCGTACTCATTACATGGTGGCTGCTTCTGCTTACGGCGGTAGCCTTAATTCCTGCTGTTATAATAACGATTTCATTGAAGAAGCTGCTTAAAACAAATGGTGTAAAAACCCGTACGGAGCTTATAGCAAAAATGAGCGGCTACCCAATGACCGAGCAGAGAATTGCCGATAAAAAGAATAAGGTAAACGCACTTAATGCCGCTTATTCGGAGATTACAAAAAAAACAGATGAGATGAAAAAGCAGCTGGAGAGCTGTATACGGGAGTACACCGAGATAGACAGAGCGATGAGCTATGACGAGCAGATAGTTTATATATCGGATACCGCACAGAAAATCAGGCAGAAGAGGATTATATACAAGGAAAAAAGCGAGGCTATAAAAAAAGCGGCAAGCGAGGTTGATATAAATGTTCTTGCGGAGGCTGCATCGGGTGCCGTCCGACCCGAGAGGGAAAAAGCTCAGGTCGATAAAGAGATAAGCTTTTATACAAAGCAGAAGCAGATATTCTCTGAAAGGGAGAGAGAAAACGAGGGGCAGAAAAGATACCTCGAGGGTAAGGGAAGCGACCCTGCGGTAATTTTAGGCAAGCGGGATGCGGTAAGGGCACAGCTTGAGGAATACAGGAGAAAGCATGCATCGCTTGAGCTTGCGTTGAGTATCCTAAACGAAGCGAGCGATTATATGAAGAGCACAGTCGCTCCGAGAATAAACGAATATGCAAGTCGTTTCTTCGGCAATGCCACCTACGGTAAGTATGCGACCCTGTCGGTTGACACCGCTATGGCGATGAGCTTTTCCGACGCGACAGGCATAAAGAGCTGTGATTATCTATCGGCAGGTACAAGAGACAGCGCATATCTATGCTTGCGTCTTGCGCTAATAAGGCTTTTATACGGCGGGGTTAATCCTCCGCTTATACTCGATGATGCTTTCGGGCGAGTGGATGACAAGAGATTAGAGGCTATACTTATGTTGCTATCCGAAACCGATACAGATTACCAGACCTTTATTTTTACCTGCGGAGACAGAGAGCAAAAAATCCTTGAAGGAGCAGGGAAAGCGTACACACTGCTGTCATTACAGCAGAAGTAAAGGCAGGAACACGAATGATAAAAAGGGATACTCCGATACGCTTTTTAAAGGGAATAGGCGAGGCAAGAGCGGAAATTTTAATTTCGCTCGGTCTTAACACGGCGGAGGACCTTTTATACTTTTTCCCCAGAGGCTATGAGAACAGGGGGGATATCAGCACTATTGAAAATGCTCCCGAGGGTGAGCTTTGCTCCCTGATGCTCACCATTGAAAGCCCGCCGAACGAGAGGGTTTCCAAAAACGGGCTTACATACACAAAAAGCATCGCCACAGACGGCACAGGGAGTATCGAGCTTGTTTTCTTCAATCAACGCTGGATAACAAAGGCACTCTCCGTCGGTCGTGTTTTCAGGGTATACGGACGAATCACACACGGACTTTTCGGCAGTACAATGTCCTCACCGATTATAGAAGCGGTGTATGAGGGCAAGCAATTACAGAGCATTATTCCCGTATATCCTCTTTCAAAGGGGTTAACGCAAAAAATAATATCCGATACGGTTAGGCAGGCTTTACCGCTCTGTGATGAAATCGAAAATACTCTGCCGGAGGATATTACCGATCGTTTCGGCTTGCTCGAAAAGAGTGCTGCTCTACGGTATATGCATAATCCGTCTGATACAGAGACTCTTGAGAAAGCCCGTCGCACTATCGCTTTTGAGGAGCTGCTTATCTATCGTCTTGCGTTGAGCAGAATGAAAGAGCAGAGCATTGATTTCAAGGCTCCTCAAATGAACTACAAGGGCACAGGGGTTGCCAAATTCTTCGAGGAGCTTCCCTTTTCGCTTACGACAGCGCAGGAGCGGGTTATAAAGGAGATTTTTGCCGACCTTTGCACGGATAAGCCGATGATGAGGCTTGTACAGGGTGATGTCGGGAGCGGTAAAACAATCCTTGCTGCCGCCGCTATCTTTTTCACGGTTAAAAACGGCTTACAGGCAGCTATGATGGCTCCGACAGAGATACTCGCCAACCAACACTATAAAACACTTGATAGGCTGTTATCGCCGTTTGGAATAAAGGTCGCTCTGCTGACGAGCGGAGTAAAACAGAAGGAAAAGGAGCAAATAAAGCAATGCCTTGAGGATGGCAGTATTCAGGTTGCGGTCGGAACACACGCTCTTATTCAGGGAAGTGTCGTTTACAAATCGCTGGGGCTTGCCGTAACCGACGAACAGCACAGGTTCGGTGTTATCCAAAGAGCGTCGTTGGTGGAAAAGGGAGAGGCCGAAGAGCTTAGAGCACACACCTTGGTTATGTCCGCAACACCGATTCCAAGGACTCTCTCGCTTATCCTTTACGGTGATTTAGAGGTTAGTGTTTTGGATGTTCTTCCGCCGGGCAGACAGAGAATTGAGACCTATACCGTCAGCGGTGATTATCGTGACCGAATATATGAATTCATAAGAAAACAAATCGCCATGGGGTATCAGGCATATATTATATGTCCGTTGGTTGAGGAGAACGAGGAACTACCCCGCAAGGCGGTGGAGGCATATGCAGAAACACTTAAAACCAGTGTGTTCAGCGATATAACCGTTGGCTTTATCCACGGCAGGCTCTCGGCAAAGGCAAAGGAAAAGGAGATGCACGACTTTGTAACAGGGGTAAGCAAGGTGCTTGTATCAACCACCGTGGTGGAGGTGGGTGTGGATGTCCCCAACGCAACGGTAATGCTCATTGAGAACGCCGAATGCTTCGGCTTGTCGCAGCTTCATCAGCTGCGGGGCAGAATAGGCAGGGGCAAGGCAAAATCCTATTGTGTTTTAATGAGCGACTCAAAGAGCGCAAAATCGAAGGAGCGGCTGGAAATAATGGCGGAGACAAACGACGGCTTCGCTATTGCCGAGGCGGATCTTAAGCTGCGGGGTCCGGGTGATTTCTTCGGGGAAAGGCAGAGCGGCGAGATAAGCTTTAAATGCGCCGACATCGCCGATACGACGCTTATTGCCGACACGGGCGAAGCTCTGAAAATGCTTGCGGATTTACCCAATAACGGCGAGAGCGGCCTAATGAGAGCCGTGGATAAATTTTTTGAAAATACAAGAGACGGGAAAATCTTTAACTGATAATGAAAATAGGGAATAATGAATTCAAAAACGGAATATTCTTAGCACCCATGGCGGGAATAACCGATTATGCCTTCCGCTCGGTTTGTGTTATGCTCGGAGCCGAAGGCGTCTGCTCCGAGCTTATCTCTGCGAAAGCGGTCGTGTACGGCGATAAAAAGACGGAGCTGCTTGCGTTTATTCATGAGGACGAGAGACCTGCGGCAATACAGATATTCGGCAGCAATCCGCTTATAATGGCACACTCGGCAGAAAAGCTGATTAAATACAGACCTGCTTATATTGATATAAATATGGGCTGCCCGGTGCCGAAATTGGTAAACAACGGCGACGGCTGCGCACTTATGAAGCAACCGCGACTCTGCGGTGATATAGTAAAGGAGGTCCTACGGGCGGTTGACATACCCGTTACGGTAAAGATACGCAAGGGGTTTGACGACGGCAGCATAAATGCTCTCGAGGTAGCAAAAGCATGTGAGCAGAACGGAGCGGCGGCGATTTTTGTACACGGACGGACAAGGACACAAATGTATTCGGGAAGAGCAGATTGGAGCATAATAAAGCAGGTAAAGGAAAATGTCTCTGTTCCGGTTATAGGTAACGGCGATGTAGTCGACGGGCTAAGCGCACAAGATATGTACATTCAGACAGGCTGCGACGGTGTTATGGTCGGCAGAGGCGCTTTCGGTAATCCGTGGATTTTTAATGAAATAAAAGCGTTTCTTAAGGGCAGACCGTTTGACAAGCCGACCGTCAGCCAAAAAAAAGAAATAATCAAGCTCCAGTTTGAAAGACTGGAAGCAAACAAGGGGAGCCATGCCTTGGTAGAGGCAAGAAAGCACTTGTCCCAGTATGTCAAAGGAATGTACGGCTCGGCGGCGGTAAGGGATAAAATTAACTCGGTACGAACGCAAAATGAGATTAACGATATACTCGAAGCGATGTTTAATTGAAATTATTCATACTATATCTTGTGAAAAACATTGAATAAAACTACATAAAATTACAACATTTTGTAAAAATCGTCAAAAATGCACTAAAAAAAGGTATGTCTTTGATACCCGCTGTGTAACTTTTCACAAATGTTAAAAAATACCGTTTATATGATTGACAAATATTAATAAACCGTGTAAAATAATAATGTATTCGAGTTTTGTTTTGGGAACCTGTATTAAAGGGACGAGCTGTCGGGTACATAATTTATTTTTGAGAGGAGTTTATTATGGACAAATTTTTCAAGATAACCGAACGCGGTTCGAGTCTTAGAAAAGAAATTATCGGCGGATTGACAACCTTCTTCACAATGGCTTACATTATTTTTGTAAACCCCAACATTTTATCAATTGTTATTCAAGGTGAAGACGGATCATCGTTATGGACGGGTATAATGGTAGGTACATGTATAGCAGCTGCCATTGGATGTATTTTAACCGCCTTACTTGCTAATGTACCGTTTGCTCAGGCACCCGGTATGGGACTTAACGCCTTCTTCACCTATACGGTATGCTTCACCATGGGATATTCATGGCAGCAGGCGCTGTCTATTGTTCTTATTTCCGGTGTAATTTTCCTTATAATCGGCTTGTCGCCTCTTCGCGGTAAAATAATTGCCTCCATTCCTGCCGGACTCAAAGCCGCTATCGGCGCAGGAATCGGTTTATTTATTGCATTTATAGGACTTATAAACAACGGAGCGGGTATTGTCAGACTTGATGAAGGTAACAATATTACAGGACTCAATCTTGCTAATGACGGTGTTTGGAACAACGCCGCTATACTTTCAATTATAGGATTAATTCTTATCGCCGTTCTTATGGCTTGGAGGGTTAAGGGAGCAATTTTCATAGGTATTATTGCTACCACTCTTATAGGATTCCTTTTTAAATTAACAGAACTTCCCGAAGAATGGACAGTACACGGTGTATCACAGGTTAAGGATGTAATGTTTAAGTTTGATTTTGCCGGACTGTTTGACGACGGGATGAAAGCAATTCTTCCTTTGGTAACCGCAATTGTTTCTTTTGTTATAGTTGATATGTTTGACACGGTCGGAACGCTTGTCGGCACGGCAGGAAATGCCGGAATGCTCGATAAGGACGGCAACCTGCCCGGCGGCGACAAAGCTATTATTGCGGATGCGGTCGCTACCTGTGCCGGTTCATGTGTTGGAACATCTACCGTTACCACTTATGTAGAGTCCTCTGCGGGTATATCCGAGGGCGCAAGGACCGGTTTTTCCTCTCTGTTGGTAGGTATTCTTTTCTTATTAGCTATTATAATTGCTCCGGTAGCAGGTATTATCCCCGGTGCGGCTACCGCCCCCGCTCTTATCATTGTTGGTGTTCTCATGATGAAGAGTGCGGCAAAGGTTGCTTGGGACGATATGGAGATAGCAATTCCCGCTTTCCTTACCATAGCTATGATGCCCTTTGCATACAGCATTTCGGACGGTATCGGCTTTGGTTTCATCTCCTATACGATTATTAAAATGGCTCGCGGCAAATTCAAGGAAGTTCCTGTTCTTATGTATATTCTTACAGCACTCTTCCTTCTTATGTACATACTCAAAAACAGATAAGAAAAAGTATATTTAAGCCGGGGCAAATGCCTCGGCTTTTTTCTTGATGGCTCTATGTCAATAGTTGGGGTAAAGAAAACCTAAAATAAATCTACATGATCCGGGGTGGTGTTAAACTGCTCCGGAT
>PGZT01000001.1 GCA_002841455.1 Firmicutes bacterium HGW-Firmicutes-21
GTATCTGCGGATTTTTTAGTATCGCTCTCGCAATCGAAATCCGCTGTCGTTCTCCGCCGGAGAGCTCCTTGTTTCCGAAACCGACCTGTGTATGATATCCGTCGGGATATTTTGTGATAAAGCCGTGTGCGCTTGCTATAACCGAAGCCGCTACAACCTGATCGTTGGTCGCATCGGGACAGGCGTACCTTATGTTCTCCAAGATTGAGCCTCTGAACAGGTATGTCTCCTGCGATACAATGGAAACCGACCTTCTCAGCGTTTCAAAGGACAGCTGTTTTATGTTTACACCGTCAATGAATATTTCACCTTCGCCGGCATCGTAAAGTCTGGTTAGCAGATTGGCAAGCGTGCTCTTGCCCGCACCTGTATGCCCGACAATACCGAGTGTGCTCCCCGCCGGGACATCAAAGCTGATTCCGTCGATAACCTTTCGGTTCTCCACATACGAGAAGGATACATCCCGAAACACAACATCCCCCTTGACCTTTTCAATCGTTATCGGGTTGTCGCTCTCCTTTACCTCCGCCGACGCTTCACTTATTTCAAAGAGGCGTTGCAGACAGTTTAAGCACTCCGACCACCAGTTTGATATACCGGCAAGGAAGTCAATCGGTCCGTAGATAAGCGAAAAGTATGCGATAAAGGTCATTAGCGTGGCAAAATCCATATTCCCGGTCATGGTCATAACCTGCCAGCCGCCGATACCCCATACTATGTAGGAGCCTATCTTTAACAGGAAGAACAGCATCGGGAAGATTTTTGCCTCTTTTATTCCGATTTCGGTGTCCGCATCGGCGGATTTGCCGCTTCGCTTGTCGAACCGCTTCATCTCGTCGTCCTCGCGGGAGAAGGATTTTACAACCCTCATTCCGTTGAGAACATCGCTTATTAACGAGTTGAACGAACGCCTGCGTGAATATGCCTTTGCGTGCAGCTTCTCGAACAGATGAAATATTATCTTGAACGAGAAGAAGAATATGGGAACGGTAATGAACGCATATAGGGTAAGTATCGGGTTTATGATGAACATGATGGTCATAAACACCGCAAGCTGTACAATATTCAATACAAAATAAGGGAACCCGTCACAGAAAAACCAATATATCATCATGGAATCGTGGTGTATCTGCGTCATCAATCCGCCTGTTTGCCTGTTTGTGAAAAAGGAGAGCGACAGACGGCTTATCGCCTCGAATATAACCTTTTTAAGGTCGTAGGTTACATCCGCCGCAACCTTTGCCGAAATCGCACCGTTCAGCAGGCTTACGCACAATGAAAGCAGCCTTATTCCTATCATAACAAGGATTATTTTCAGGATTTCGCCGTAGTATTTACCGCCTTCCTTTAGCACCTCGTTGTAGAAAATCTTATTGCCTATGTATGGGGTTACCGCACCCAATGCCGCTATGAGCGACAATGAGAACAGAATCATAAAAATATATCTTTTGTACCGTAAAAAAAGCCTGGACAGCTTCTTGATCAGCCGTACCTTATCCATACATTTTGGGCATATTTTACGGTCTTTATCGGGGTATCTTCTCCCGCACTTAGGGCAGGAATTGTTATCGTAGTCGGAGTCCTTCAGCTTGTTTTCGTCGATTTTACCATCTTTTTTCAGGTCGGAAAACGCTCTGCAAAACACCCCTGCGTCGTGCTTGTAGGTGCTGGAAAAGCAAAATATAAGTACCGGCTCCTTATCTCTGAGAGCTGTAACCCTTCCGGTGGAGATAAGCTGCTCCGCCTGCGCCTCCTCAAGCTCGGCTATGGGAAAACACTCGTATCTTGCTTCCGCAAAGCGCTCCTTCCGCACAGGGTTTCCGCTGAGGCTCATCCGCTCCCTCTCGAAAATGACCGAACCCTCTGCGACAGTGATATTTTGGCTGTCTACTACAACAAAAACATCCTTGAAAACCGAATCGCTGCCGATATCGCTCCTGATAAGCAATAGGGCATTATCAAGGTCTACACCCTTGTTTGCAAAATATTCTTTTACTTTTTTTGGGAATTTCTCTAATACTATCATAAAACCTCTGTTTTTATACAAAACGGTTCGGATTTGTGTAAACACAGTTTACACCCATAATCCAAAAAAATCAAGCATTTTGAACACCTTTAAGTTCATATGCAATTCGTTATGCTCTGTTTCCGGGCATAAAAATAGCCGGTAAGAGCATTTTAACTTAACAAATGCCGCTCCCGGTAAATCAAATATTAAAGCAATGAGTCATAAAGGGATAACTACATCAATGCGCCCGTTACTCTTTGCTTTTTCGATTTATCGGGGAGCCTTTTCCTTTCTATTTGATTGATGCCGGCGGTTGCGATGCTTGCGTGAGGAGATGCTGCGGGTATGCCAAACCATGACTTAATAACGCCTGTCTTCTTCATTAAAAATGCCTCCCTTCCCTTTATTTTTTCAACATCCGCTAAATTATTAGCTTTAGCCGTTCGTCCATTATACACTATGTTTTTCCAATAATCAACCCTTTTTGAAAAATATTTTTACTTTTTTTATTGCGCTTGCTTTCCTTTTCCCTTTATTAAGTGTTAAAATGTTAAAAAGGCTTGAAAAACCGATTATTCCGTGCTATAATAAATGGATTATTTGGATTGATTTATATGTTCGGATATGTAAAAACAATATTGAGGAAAGGTATTTTCATCAAGCTTTTTCTACGATGAATAATTTATGGTTGTAAAAATGTTTAACATAGCAATACTTGGGTTCGGTATCGTCGGTAAGGGCGTTTATGAGGTTCTAAAGGAGAACGGGGACAGGATCAATGCGGCACTCGGCAATAACAACAAAGACGCCTCCATAAATATAAAATATATACTTGACAGGCTCGAATTCAAGGGTCATCCGCTTGCCGACAGGGTTACACAGGATTATGCGATGATACTCGCCGACAAAACGGTTTCTGTTGTTGTGGAAACCATGGGCGGCGCTTCCCCTGCATTTGAGTTCAGCAAGGCGGCGCTTGAGGCTAAAAAAAGCGTCGTAACCTCAAACAAGGAGGTTGTCGATAAACACGGTGATGTATTAATTGAAATCGCCGCAAGGAACGGCGTAAGCTATATGTACGAGGCGAGCGTCGGCGGCGGGATTCCCATTATACACCCGCTCCAGAACTGCTTTCTTGCCAATAAAATTATAAAAATCGCAGGTATTTTAAACGGAACAACGAATTTTATCCTGACAAAAATGAGCGAGGAAAAGATGCCGCTCGAGGAAGCTCTGTCAATTGCGAAGGCAAAGGGCTACGCAGAGGCAAACCCTCACGCCGATATTGCGGGATTAGACAGCGCACGCAAAATCTGCATACTTGCCGGAATCGCTTTCGGCAGATACCTTCCCTTTAACAGAATAACCGTAATCGAGGGTATTTCGGCGGTTACTGCAGAGGATTTTGAAGCTGCGGACAAATTAGGCTATACCATAAAGCTGCTCGCCGTGGCGGAATTGGTCGGAAACAGAGCAAAGCTTCTTGTCGCACCGCACCTTGTAAAAAAAGGGAGCCTGATTGCAGCCGTTAACGATGTATATAATGCCATTGTTGTAACCGGAAGCGCAGTCGGGGAGGTCGTTTTCTACGGACAGGGAGCGGGCAGCTTGCCCACCGCAAGCGCAGTTGTAACCGATGTGTTGGAAATTCTGAAATCGCACCCCAAAGCAATTTCAAGAGCGGCTCTTGAGGACGGCTTTTTATTGCCCTCAAACGCTTTCGGGGACAAAACCGCAACTCTCTCAAACGGCTCGGTATATCGATTATATTAGAGTAATATATAAAAAATAAAAGCAGAGCTTTTTTGGCTCTGCTTTTCCGTTTCTAATACGTAAATCTATGACAACCGAGATATAGGCTCATTATAAATATTATGCCCCGTATCAAGGATGTTCCCCTCTACGGTAAAACTTACGGATTGAATATTGTAAAAATCAATAATAGTATTGACAAGCGAGCCAATCAGCATATACTCCATAGCGGTTCCGTTCATAGCGTCCTCAAAGGGCTTTGACAGGTCTATTGATGCAGTAGCTTCTTCAAGCTTGAAGGATATAACGGAAGTTCCTTCGGGAAGTGCGTTTAACTCAACAAGATGAGCAATAAGCCCCTCTATCGTTCCGTCAAATTCTGCGTTGACCGTAACAAAGCCGTCTATATCCTCGTTAGGGATGTAGAAATCCGCGGTTGTTCTTTCGGGAGCTTCACTCTCGGGCTTGGAGTCGTTATTCTCCGAGGTGTCGATTTTTCCCACCTCCTGCACGCTTTCCTCCTCCTGTATATCTGCAAAACAGGAGGTGAACATAAATGCGAGAACCAATATAGCGGTGATGATAATATGCTTTTTCATAGATAATCCTTCCTTTTCATAATTATTATGCTTAAAAGAGTTGCTTTTTAATTATTTTGCCCTCATCGTATCACATTTACATCGATAATTAATGAATTAATTGTAAACAGAATTGCCTTTTTGCGACATAGGATCAGCGTGTTTCCGTAATTAAATAATGATACATAAATAAAAATAAAGGTATACACATAAAATTATAGGGCGAAAATAAAATCAGTATACAATATGGATAATAAAAAACAAACCTTTATGCGTTTTTGCATAAAGGCTGTGCTTGGTGACCCGTAGGGGAGTCGAACCCCTGTCTCCGCCGTGAGAGGGCGGCGTCTTAACCACTTGACTAACAGGCCAAAAATATAATCCGCTGACGGATTGATGTTCTAAAAAATCGGGACGAGAGTCATAATACCATAAAAAAACATGCTTGTCAACATATTTTACGAAAAAGGGTGTTGTTATATGCTGCCACAGGAGCCGTATAAAAAAATAGCGATTATACTGTTTTACATTACTGTTATTGTCGTTGCTTCATATCTTTTTTTAAAATATATGTTTGGGCTTCTGCTGCCGTTTATTATCGCTTATGTCATCGCAGCGGCGTTGCAGCCGGCTGTTCGTTTTTTATGCAAACACGCAAAGGTTCCAAAAAAGCTCTCTGTTTTGGTGCTGGTTTTGGTCGCTACTACCCTATTGGGGCTGTTTTGTTATTTGGCAATCTGCCGTATTTATACAGAGCTTACGGTGCTGTCTCAAAATGTAAAGGGTTTTATTGACCATCTTCGCTCTGACGAGCAATATGCGCAAAATCTCATAGACCGTATCAGCGACTCAATCCCGTTTGTTGATATGCGGGACCGTTTGGGAGAGATTTGGACAAACCTTGACAGCGAGCTCGAATCGTTTTTATTGTCGCTTGCCGATAAATTAAGCGGCTCGATTCTCCCCATATTGGGAGGCATAATAACCTTTGTTCCTAACGCATTGCTCGTAATTGTTGTCGTTATTCTCTCCACATATTATTTAGCGGTAGATTACAAAAAAATAAACCGCTTTATCATGGCACAGCTGCCCGAAAAAGCCGCCGGAAGTGTCCGTATGTTCAAAAAGGAATTTGTCGGCACTATAATAAAATTCCTGAGAGCATACGGCTTAATTGTTCTTATTACCTTCTTCCAGCTCTTTGTTGCGTTTACCATTTTAGGGATAAAATATGCGTTTTTAATTGCGCTCTTTACGGCGCTTGTGGATATTCTTCCCGTGCTCGGAACAGGTACGGTGCTTATCCCGTGGTCGTTATTCCTGCTGATGACCGGAGATTACTATACAGGCGTGGCTCTTATTATCGTTTATATAGTAATTGCGATTATACGGCAGATAATGGAGCCGAAGATAGTAGGCAAATATATAGGGCTCTATCCGTTATTGACGCTTATAGCTATGTATGTGGGCTTGAAGGTTTTCGGTATTATAGGCTTGTTGCTTTTACCGATTCTGACAATAATAATAAAAAAATTAAACGACGAGGGCAAAATAAGGCTGTTTAAAAAACCGACAGACAGGAACGAATCGCAAATAAAAGGTTAAATATGCGTATTAAGCCTCGCCGTCGTCTCCGCTCATATCCATCATTCCGAATCCGTCTGCTTCCGTTATATTTTTTAATTTTGCACCGGCTTTAACTCCGGTAATAAGGTAATATAGAACCCATGCATGGAAGGCGATTTCAAAAAGAAACGATGTATCCGCTATGTCTAAAGCAAACAGCAAGAGAATCAGAGTGTCGATGGAAAACAGAACCAAGGCTGCTATAAGCCAGCCGTTGTTTTTTTTGGACATATGCCAACACAGCAGAAATAATCCTATAATAATAACCGATATAATTATTCCGCCCAGTAAGTTTTCAAAAACGAAAATAGAAAATGCTAAAACAATCTGAGGTGTTGAAGCTGAGAAAGAAAAGTTTATGCTTAAATTCGTTAACATCAGCACCATGTTTACAACGGTAAGTATTGTCATTACAAGCAAATTGTTTCTTGCCTTTTTATAAGCGAGGGCAGCCTTGTCTCTTTGTTCCATATACTCTTTCTCCTTAAAACAGTTGTTTTTTATACGGGAGTATTTCTGCAGTCAACAAGGGTAACATCGGTTATGTCGGGTATCTTTTTAAGCGCGGAGACCAATTTTTGCTGTGAGGAGCCCATGCTGATTTCATATATAACCTCAAAATGGCGTTCGTTCTCTGTCATGGAGGATAATCTGTGACGGATTCCGTTCTCTGTCAGCATTCTGCCAGAATATCCTAACGCGATGTCGTTTTTGGCACGGACGATAAGTAGATATGAAGCGGCTGTTTTGCTTATTATTTTAAGGGATATATAGGTAAGTAGTCCTATCAGCAAAGAGCCGACAATTGTCAGAACATATCGTCCGGCACCCGCCGTAATACCTGCGGCAACCGCCCAGAACATAAAAGCCGTATCCGAGGCTTCTTTTATCGCTGTTCTGAAACGGATAATGCTCAAAGCACCCACCATACCCAGCGACAGCGCAAGGTTTGATGATATTGTAAGCACTATCAGCGAGCTAATCGCCGAAATCATAAGCAGGGTTCCTTCAAAGCTGCGGTTGAAGGATATACCCTTGAATGTCAATCTGTATATAATCAGTATAAACAGCCCCGTTAAAAAGGCAATGCCTATTGACAACAGAATGCTCGGAACACTTACGGTCGAAGAAAAGCCGTCAAGCACGCTTTTTCTAATCATATCGGTAAAGCCAAGCGCAGCCATATTGTTGAAAAAACTCATTTTATTTATATCCCCTTCGTTTTTGGTTTATAACCTTTAATCATGTATGCCAATAGGCAGCTTCATGTCCGCCGTGCAGAGCGCATATTTTGAAACCGATAATATGGACGCATCCACGGAGCATAGCCTGCGTATCAAATTAGGAAGCTTGTCATTATATTTTATCTCCATAATAATACTGAGAGGATGAATGGCGGGTATTCCGACAAGTCCCGCATCAAAAAAGCTGTTTATGTCGGCTGGCAGCGATTCCACACGGGTATCAAAGGTAACCCGTACGCCTGTTCCCTCCAGAAAGAACGCCTCCCTTTGGTAGCGTACCGTTACCGCCGGCATCAATCCCTTTGATTTTATCTCTGCGGCGAGCGGAAAAAGCTTTTCGGATAAATTCTCAAGCGAAAAGGGCGCATCGGTCAGCCGTGTCAGCTCCTCCCTTGTAATAACAGCGCTTTCCTTGGTCGTAATCAACCCTCTTTTTGTCTTTTTTTCGAGCCTTATAAGGCTGTCCAAGCAATCATAGCTCCGTATACGGAATTTCGTGTGTATCGATAGCCCGTCGGCTTTTTCATAGTAAGCGGTTTTATACGGATCATCGAAATAAAGGCTTGTAACCGTATACATTCCGTTCGTGTTGTTGGTATCGGGACGGAGCGTAAGCGATACACGATTCTTCACAATACTGTAGAGCCTGTAATCAAGTATATATTTTTCCTCACGGCGGGACGGCATATTACTCTCCTCTTTCCAATAATCAAATTTTATAACCAAGCTCCGCCATTTTTGCGTCTGAAAGGGAGAAATAGCTCTTCATCTGCTTATATATCTCTGCGGGGCGGTTTTTTTGAAAGGTAATGAGACTGTCGACATGATTCTGCCAATTTGTGTAGGTGCGTCCCCATTTTTCGCAGTCCCGCACCATATCGTGCCGTATAAGCTCCTTAATTTCGGTAATGCGTGCCGTTACATTTTCCGTTGTCCAGATATTTTCTAATTGCCACGCCATCCGCCGGAGGAAATCCTCCTTAAAGCTCGGATTCTTCAGCAGTGCGTTTATCAACGCCGTGGAAAAACGGTTCTGCGAGCCTGTTCCCTCCGGGTTTAAGTGCCTTGCAACCGTCTGATGTGTAGGTCCGGAGAAGCTCCAGTCGGTGTCAAACATTATCCAACGCCATTTGCCGTCCGTATCGGTGCTTTTATAAAACCGGATGTTTCCGTTATCCGTGTTGGCTATATAAATCTGTGCGCATATATAGTCAATATAATTCTCCTTATCAATCTGCGTTAACACATACTGATAATACTCATCCACGGCAAGATTATGCGTTTTTACATAAATAATAAGCGCTGTATATTCGGTGCTTGTTACTCCGTTTGCTCTCGTCGTTGTAACAGAGCTTGCGGAAACATTGTAATTGCCCGCTATATAATTCTCGTTGATTTTTTCTCTGATGAAATAAACGCCCCAGAACTCCCCGTTAAGGTACACGACCGCAGGACGGTATTTTTGAACATCCATACCCGTTGCATCTGACACAAGTGAGGTTAT
This sequence comes from Firmicutes bacterium HGW-Firmicutes-21, assembly GCA_002841455.1. Classification (GTDB taxonomy): domain Bacteria; phylum Bacillota; class Clostridia; order Oscillospirales; family CAG-382; genus UBA1049. Next base: position 8,713 of record PGZT01000001.1, read on the forward strand.
CAACGGGTCACGCATCCTTGCACGGTTAAAATCCTGCCCTGTGTTTCTCAGGATAAAAGATTCATACCCGGAAAGGTCGCTGTTCTTGAACAACTTATAATTGAGCTGTGATGTTCCGTATTGCGCTCTGAACGCACAGGAAAAGGACTTCATATCCAGTGCTCTTGAATATGCGCCGAATATCCTAAGCCCGCAAGGCTCCGAGAAGCTTGTGCCGTCGTTGGCAAAAAAGGAAACTGTTGCCTCTTTCTCCCAATTCTGCCAATAATTAGCCCCGACATATGGAAACTCCGAGGATGCGTTAGGGCCCTTGACATATATACCGGAATAATAATCCCAAAGGTTGGAGGGGTTTGTAATTAAAGATATAATCTCAAGCTCATGCCCCTCGTTGATTACATAGAGCAAATCCAAAACCTTCCCGGGGAGATACCCGTCCGCAAAGGAACGGGCACGGATAACGGTGGTTCGGGTTAAAATAATCGCTCCGTTATAAACGGCGGAGGTTGCGTTCGGCTCGGTGCTGTCCAGGGTGTATCTTATAGTCCCCTTGCCGTTAAGCTCAACCTTTAACGATTGCACATCGTTATAAACTCCCTGCTTTACGGAGGAAACGGGCTGCGGAGCTGTCTCTGATATTGCGTATGAATTTGCCGCTTTAGGTGTTGCCGCCGCCAAATAGTTGAAGCCGTCCTCGCCGTTTGCCCGTCCGAACGCCGCACTTCCTGTCAGCGGAGGTATGACCATGCAGTCCACCACGCCGCTTCCGTTTGACAAATAAACGGTCTCTCCTACCGCCGCAAGCGAAAAGGGCAGCACGGTATATCCTGATGGCGTATTGATACCGTCCGAGGACAGTATGAATACTATATAGCCTCCTGCGGGTACGGTTACATCCGGCAGAGCCGCAAGGGACATATTCCTGCCGTCGTCCGAAAGGTACATACCTGCGAGCGACATTGAGCTGTCCGAATTGTTATGCAGCTCTATAAAATCGTGATAGGTTGCGTAGGGACCGGGGATGTATTTTGTGTTGACCGAAACCGCCTCGGATATTTCTATTCCCCGAGGTCTGACACTGCGTTCAAACTCCGCTCTGCCCGTCGAATTATTTGTAAAACCGATACTCGGCTTTGCAGCCAAATAGCCGCTGTCCGTGCCGTATTGCCAGCTGTTTCCTCTGCCTGCGGAGATTATATCAAGCGGCAGCCCTTGTTTTTTGTCCGGAGTAAAAAGATACAGCGTCTCGCCCTGAGAGAGTGAAAAGTTGGCGTGTATTTTATCTCCGTCGGTATTGTTGCCGCCATCTGCGATTATTACAATACATTCGCCCGGTTTGAGCTTAAGCTCGGGGAGCTTGTATTTATAAGGCCTGTTTATATCATCCGACATAAACCAATCGGCTGTCGAGACCTCGCCTGACGAAACATTGGTTATCTCGATAACATCGTTTAATGCTCCTCCGTAGGCAAGCTCGTCGGTGTCCAACAGAACCTCGGTAATAACCAAAGCGGCGTTATGGTCGATTCTGCTGTCCGCAAAGGCGTACATTCCGTCCTCGGTGTTCTCGAAGCCGAGTGACGGGCTCATTTTTTTGTATACTACACTGCCGTCATCATCGATAACACGGCATAACGAAACATTGTCCCCGCAATCCTCGACCTCGACGCTCGAATATTTTCCGTTCGGTCCCGCAAGCACGGCATGCTCGCCGGTGGACAGTTTAAAGGATGCGTGAATCTCACCGTCCTTATACTTACCCTCCCCCGAGGCATATATAATGATATATTCGCCTGCATTCAAGGTGATGTCGGGCAATGCATATCTGTGCGGATTGGTTGTTTTATCCGATAAATACCATCCGTTTAAAGGAATATCATAGGGTGTGGTGTTGTTTATTTCGATTATGTCCGAAAATGCCCCGCTTTTATCGGGCAGTGCGGATTTATTGTTTGTCAGCAGCTCGCTTATGACAAGCGTGTTTGCTCCGTCGGTCAGGCTGAGCTTGTAAGCGGCTATTCCCTCCGGCGTGTTCGGGTATCCCGGGCTGGCGTCATATGTTAATACATATTTGCCGTTTTGCAACGACATTACCATATCTATCTCTGTCTCGACCGTTTTAACGGAGGCAACCGTAACACCGTCGGGAGAGAGCAGAGAAACCGTCTCGCCCCCCTCGCTCTTCAGCGAAAAGGGTACATTCTTCCCGTCAAGGAAGATAACCATATATTGACCCGTGGAAAATGTACGGGTATCAAAAACATATTTAACCTGTTTATTTGCGCTGTCGGTAAGTGCAAAGCCCAGCATATTAAAGCTCACCCCTGCATTATACAGCTCTATATAATCATTATATTCGCCTGTCGAATCGCAAATTATCGAGCGGTTTCGGGCGCAAACCTCGGTTATACTAACCCTGATGTTTTCGATACTGCCGTCTATATTGACAGCCGCTCCTATAAAATTAGGCAACAGCAATCCAATCGAAACAGAAAGCATTACGCAGGAAAAAAGCAGCACCGCAATCATTATATCCCGTTTTTTTGCTCGGTTAAGACCATTCTTTGATTGCATAAACTCTCCTGTAAATAATACTGCTTCTTTAAAGAAACAGTAAGCCAAATCTTGCTCTCCGCCGATGCGATAAAGAGCATTTGGTATTGTTTTATATCGTGATAATAGGATACATCATTAATATGTGTATCCTATCGCTTATTATATCCCTTTGCTGGTTTTATGTCAAGAATTATTTGTTATTCTGTCGGTATATTGAGTTTTTTTACGAAATAATCGAAATAACTTTATATTTATTGGCTCTTCGAAGTTATATACTCGTCGATTGCGTTAGCGGCGGCCTTTCCCGCACCCATTGCAAGGATTACGGTTGCGGCTCCCGTTACCGCATCGCCGCCCGCAAAAACACCCTCTCGTGAGGTTCTGCCTTGCTCGTCGGCTATAATTCCGCCCCATTTTTCGGTCGCAAGATTCTCCGTTGTCGACTTGATAAGCGGATTGGGGGATGTTCCGATAGCCATAATAACGCATTCAACATCCAGGACAAATTCGCTGCCCGCTTTTTCGATAGGTCTGCGTCTGCCCGATTCGTCCGGCTCACCCAAGCCCATTTCAACGCATTTTATTCCTCCTACAAAACGGTTCTCGTCGGGTAATATCTCGATCGGGTTGGTAAGCAGCTTGAATATTATACCTTCCTCTTTTGCGTGCTCGACCTCCTCCGCTCTTGCGGGCAGCTCGGTCTCGCTTCGGCGGTAAACTATATATACCTCCTCCGCTCCCAAGCGTTTTGCGCATCGAGCGGCATCCATTGCCACATTACCGCCGCCGACCACCGCAACTCTGCCGGCACGGAGAACGGGGGTTAGGCTGTCCTCCTTGTATGCTTTCATAAGGTTAACTCTGGTGAGAAATTCGTTTGCGGAATAAACACCCCTCAGGTTCTCGCCCTTAATCCTCATAAAACGGGGCAGCCCCGCTCCCGAGCCTATGAATACGGCCTCATAGCCCTCCTCGAACAGCTCGTCGACCGATTGAATTTTTCCCACCACCATATTTGTTTTAAGCTCCACGCCCAGAGCTATTAGTGCGTCGATTTCTTTTTTAACAATCGCCTTAGGCAGCCTGAATTCGGGAATCCCGTACACAAGAACCCCGCCCGCAAGGTGAAGTGCCTCGAAAACGGTGACCGCATAACCCATTTTTGCCAAATCGCCCGCACAGGTAAGCCCTGCCGGACCGGAGCCGATAACGGCGACACGGTGCCCGTTGGGAACGGGTTTTTCCACCGCCTTTTTGTTGTTCTCAATATACCAATCGGCTACGAATCGTTCCAGCCTGCCAATCGCAACAGGCTCTCCTTTTATTCCCCGAACACATACCTGCTCGCACTGCACCTCCTGCGGGCAGACTCTGCCGCATACGGCGGGGAGCGAGCTTGAACGGGCTATTATCTCATACGCTTTGTCGAAGTTGCCCTCCGCAACCTCCTTTATAAAAGCAGGTATCTCTATATAAACAGGGCAGCCCGCAACACAGGGTTTATGCTTGCATTGAAGGCAGCGCTTTGCCTCGTCGATTGCCTGCTCCTCGGTATAACCGAGCGCAACCTCGGAGAAGTTCTTGTTCCTCTCGGAAGGCTCCTGTACAGGCATTTCGTTCTTTTTTAGTGACATATTAGGCATCCCGCTTGCCCTCCTTTGGGATTAATTTACACGCTTTGTCATAATCGTTCCGCTCTGTAGGTCTATACATTGCAGATCGTTCCATTGCCTCGTCAAAATCCACAAGATGACCGTCAAAATCAGGTCCGTCCACACAGGCGAACTTAACCTCGCCGCCGACCGTAAGGCGACAGCCGCCGCACATTCCCGTTCCGTCTATCATAATCGGGTTCATACTAACCGTGGTTTTTATGCCGTACTCCTTGGTGAGCAGGCAAACGAACTTCATCATTATAAGCGGACCTATGACAATAACCTCGTCATATTCTTCTCCGCTCTCGATAAGAGCCTTGAGCGCATTGGTGACCAATCCCTTTTCGCCGTAGCTGCCGTCGTCGGTCATAATGACAAGCTTATCCGATACCGCTCCGAACTCATCCTCGAGAATAACAAGCTCCTTGCTCCTGAAGCCTATTACCGAATGAACGACCGCTCCCTCGCTGTGGAGCTTTTTGGCTACGGGATAAGCGATTGCGCTACCCACACCGCCCCCGACCACGGCAACCCTTTTAAGCCCCTTGGTATGAGTCGCCTTGCCCAACGGTCCGACAAAATCGGTTATGTATTCGCCCTCGTTTTTATGGTTTAACAGCTCGGTGGTAGCACCGACTATTTGGAATATAACGGTAACGGTGCCCCGAACCCTGTCATAATCGGCAATGGTGAGCGGCATTCTCTCGCCCTCGTCGTTTACCCTCAGTATAATAAACTGACCCGGCTCTGCTTTTTTTGCGATAAGCGGAGCATATATGTCCATCAGCGTAACGGTAGGGTTAAGGCTGACCTTTTTTATTATTTTATACACCTTTTGTCGTCCCCCTCTGTAAAACAGGTTCTCTAAAAAACCCGATATTTATTATGGATTATAGCATATCCCGAGCTTTCTTGCAAGAAATAATTTTATGATGTTGATTTTACCCTTCGGATAATATATAATAAAACCAATATGCAAATACTTCCGTTTATAAATTATAAAAAACAAGGATATTTAATCATATGAACATCATAATCAGGGATATACTTGCCGTTGTCGGAGCGGAAACCGTAAGGAGCGATATATATATCGGAAACGGTACAATTCTGTCGTTAAACGAGCGCCCAATGGGCTTTGTTCCCGATAAGGTTATCTCCGGAGCTGACCGCCTTGCAATCCCTGCGCTGATAAACTGCCATACCCACGCATATATGTCGCTGTTTCGGAACATTGCGGACGATTTGCCCTTTAACGAGTGGCTCTTTGACAGAATTATGCCGCTGGAGGATATTATCGACGGTGAGGACGCTTATTGGGGATGTATGCTCTCCTGCGCAGAGATGATAAAGAGCGGAACGGGAACCTTTTGCGATATGCATATGTTCCCGAACGCAACAACCGAGGCGGTAAAAAAAAGCGGAATGCGTGCTGTGGTCTCCAGAGGTCTGTCGGGCGGTAAAAACGATGCCGCAGGCGGCGCAAGAAGGATTAACGAGGCAAAGGCGGAGCTCGAGAGGTATTCGAGCGAGCCGTTGATAAGCTTTATGCTCGCTCCGCATGCGGTTTTTACCTGCGACAGGGATTATATAAAAGAAATTATGCGGCTTGCGGAGCGGTTGTCGCTCCCCTTGAATATACACATCTCGGAGTCGGCTGCGGAGGTAAAGAGCTCTCTTTCGGAATACGGGCAGACTCCTGTGGAATACCTCGATTCTATCGGCTTTTTCGCACACAAAACCCTTGCGGCGCATTGCGTTCATCTTACCGAAAAGGATATGGATATTTTATCGCAAAGGAATGTCAGCGTCGCCGCAAACCCAAAGAGCAACCTTAAATTAGGTAACGGAATCGCACCTATAAAAGCCCTGCACGACAGGGGAATAAACATTTGTATCGGAACGGACAGCGCCGCCTCCAACAACTCGCTCAATATGTTCTCGGAGATGAACTTCACCGCCCTGCTGCACAAGGGGACAAGCGGTGACGCATCCGCCATATCGTCAAGCGAGGTGCTCTCTATGGCGACCGAAAACGGGGCTGAGGCTCTGGGAATAGATTGTTTAGGTAAAATCGAGGTCGGATATAAAGCAGACATTGCGTTAATAAGCACAAGCAATCCGCAGATGCAGCCTATGAACAACCCGATTAGCGCACTTTCCTATTCCGCTACGGGGGGCGAGGTTGATACGATGATTACCGGCGGTGAGGTTGTTATGGAGAACAGAAGGCTTACCACACTTGACGAAGAAGAAATTTATCACAACATAAAAAGAATAACTAAAAAATTAGGGGGCAATAAATAATGGCGTATAATATTAAGGACATAAATCTTTGGGAGAGCGGAAGGATAAAAATCGAGTGGGTTAAGCGGAATATGGACCTGCTCAGAGGTATAGAGGAAGACTTTATTTCGGAAGAGCCGTTTAAGGGTCTGCGTGTTGCGCTCTCGGTGCATCTCGAGGCAAAAACGGCGTATCTTTGCAAGGTGCTTGCCTCAGGCGGTGCGGAGATGTTTATAACGGGCAGCAATCCGCTGTCCACTCAGGACGATGTAGCGGCGGCGCTTGCGCATGACGGGCTTAATGTTTATGCGACGCACGGCTGCTCGGAGGAGGAATATGAGCAGAATCTTTGCAGGGTTATAGAGGCCGCTCCGAATATAATAATCGACGACGGCGGCGACCTTGTAACTCTTATCCATACAAAATATCCGCAGCTGCTGACCGATGTTATCGGCGGCTGCGAGGAGACGACAACGGGCATAGTTCGCCTTATCGCAATGAACAAGGCGGGCGAGCTTAAATTTCCGATGGTTATGGTAAACAACGCCGACTGCAAGCATTTGTTCGATAACCGTTACGGAACGGGGCAATCGGTCTGGGACGGAATAAACCGCACTACCAACCTTATAGTTGCGGGAAAGAATGTCGTCGTCGCAGGCTACGGCTGGTGCGGAAAGGGTGTCGCCATGCGTGCGAAGGGCTTGGGAGCATCCGTAATCGTGACCGAGATTGACCCGATAAAGGCAATGGAGGCGGTTATGGACGGCTTCAAGGTTATGCCTATGAGCGAGGCGGCTCCGTTGGGCGATTTCTTTGTTACCGTAACAGGCTGCTGCGAGGTCATTACAAAGGAGCATTTCCTGTCTATGAAGGACGGAGCGATTTTGTCCAACGCAGGGCATTTTGATGTGGAGGTGGATATGGATTCGCTCAAAAAAATGGCACTAACCTCCTATATAGCACGGGATAATATTATCGGCTACACCCTATCTAACGGAAACACCGTTTTCGTCATCGCCGAGGGCAGGCTGGTAAACATCTGCGCCGGGGACGGGCATCCCGCCGAGATAATGGATATGTCCTTTGCAATACAGGCTCTGTCCGCTCTGCATTTGGTCAAAAACAAGGGTAACCTTAATGAAAAAATCATCGATGTGCCCCGTGAGGTTGACCTCGAGGTCGCAAACCGCAAGCTCAAATTCTGGGGTCTTGAGATAGATAAGCTCACCGAAAAGCAGAATGAGTATATGAACAATTGGGAGTGAAAGGGTATAATTCTTATTATTTATATTTATAAATACGAGGGGTTCATATGGGATCTGTAAAGATATTGTTATTAATTCTCAATGGGTTGTTCTTTGCTTATGGAATAATATTAGTATTCAAACTGTTTAAATTTTTAAAGCAAAACGAGAATAAAACAGTAGAGGAGATAAAAAAACAATTAAATAAACTGCTTAATCATGCGATTGTAACTGTAATATGCACTACCCTAATATCTTTATTAATAATTCTTGGATAAATAAGTTCTAAGGCTGCAACCTAAAAAATGCGTTTTTTCACGAAGTGAAAATGTCGGTCCCTCTGACCGACAAGCATTTTTTCTAATAAAGCCATTTCTCCGGCGAGAGGTGGCATTATAATTCTATATTTTGTAATCGCCGGAGAAATGGAGCTTTAATGCCTACACCACACAACACCGCGGAAATCAATCAAATAGCAAGCACCGTTTTTATGCCGGGGGATCCGCTCCGTGCCGAATATATCGCAAAAAAATACCTTACCGACGCCGTAAAGGTAACCGAGGTAAGGAATATGTACGGCTTCACAGGTAAATATAACGGCAAGGATGTTACCGTAATGGGTCACGGAATGGGTGTGCCTTCGGTGGGTATTTACACCTATGAGCTGTATAATTTCTATAATGTGGAGAGCATAATCCGTATCGGCTCGGCGGGCGGTCTTGCGGAGGATGTTAACCTGCGGGACATCGTTATCGGAATGGGCGCCTGCACGGACAGCAATTTTGCGTGGCAGTACGCTCTGCCCGGTACCTTTTCCGCAATAGCTGATTTTTCACTCCTGCAAAGAGCGGTTGCCTCCGCCGAGAGAGCGAACAAGACGGTAAGGGTGGGCAACATTATAACCTCGGACGTTTTTTACAGCCCAAAAACCGCCAACGAGAAATGGCGGGACATGGGCGTGCTTGCGGTGGAAATGGAGGCGGCGGCTCTGTATATGAACGCAGCCAAGGCGGGCAAAAAGGCGCTCTGCATATGCACCGTGTCCGACCACCTTTTCAAGCCCGAGCAGCTTACGGTGGAGGAACGCCAGACCGGCTTTGACGATATGATAGAGGTTGCATTGGGAATGCTTGAGTAAAAAATTGATTTTTCTTTTGTAAAAACAGTGGCAGAGCGGTAAATCGTTATGACATTGTTTTTTAATTTTTTTATAATATGTATTGCATTTTTGACAATATGTGCTATAATAGCAATAATGGAATATTTAATGAGTTACTATATGCAAATATCTCTTATTTTATTTGGCGAACATTTTAAACATTAAAAATAGGATGAATAAAAATGCAAACAAAAAAACCACAAGTATTTATGATTTTCCCTTTTGACGAGGACTTTCTGGCACTATATTCCGATCTTAAAATTCGTTTCTCAGATAGTTTTGTTTTTTCAAATGCGGATGATTTGGATAATCAACAAAACATTTTAAAGGATATCGTAGTCGGAATAAATTCAGCCGATATTATTATTGCTGATTTAACTGGATTAAACCCAAATGTTTTTTATGAGCTTGGTCTTGCTCATGCTTTAAATAAGAAAGTAATAATTATAACACAGGATATTTCTGAGTTGCCTTTTGATATAAGATCGTATAAAGCTAACGAATATGGCGTACAATTTTATAAAATTACAAAACTATTTGACAAGCTTGAAAACCTGTTAAATGGTGCGATTGATGGAAGCATACAATTTGGAAATCCGATTTCTGATTTTATTCTGTCTTTTAATGATAATACAACTAAGGATGTTACCAAAGAGATGCTTTCTGAACATGATGTTCTTAAAGATCACGAAGACAAAGGCTTTTTAGATTATATTGCAGACATCGATGAGTCTATGTCTGCAATAACGAGTGTGTTATACAAAATGCAAACAGATATGGAAAAAATGTCTTCTTCAATTAATCAAGGGTCGCAAGAAATCAGTAAAATGAAAAATTCAGGAGGTTCTGCTACCGCTATTTTTGTTAGAAACATATCTCGAAAATTAGCTGAACCTGTTGATACTTTTGCAAATCAAATGAAAAACCATAACAAAAATATAGCCGATAAATGGACTACGGTTGAAAATGATTATCTTAATTTATTAGATAACAGATTCATAAAAACTGAAGATAATATACAAGGATTAATTGAATCAAAACCTGCTCTTGAAAGTATTCGATCTGCAATCAATGAATCTAATGAAAAAATGGAAGGCTTTAAAGACAGCATTCAAAACTGCATGGGTATGGAACGAAGACTTACAAAAGCATTTAATAGCCTTTTAAATGAGATTGAAAACTACATTACAATAACAGATACCATATCATCATCTATTGAAAGGATACTCTCTAAAACCGACACAGTTATTAAAAGTTTTAATAAATAAATTAGCATACTGCATCAGATAATAAAAACTAATAATTCCCTCATCCTCACTCAAAAAAGCAACGGTCGCCCGTTGCTTTTACTATTTTACACAACCTTATTTACCCAACCGTATCATTTCGTCTATGCATTTTCTCGCCTTGGTCAGTGTTTCCTTATCCATATCTATCAAAAAGCCCTTGTCATACATGACCGCATTATAGACATCCACAAGAGTGGTTATCTTCATGTTCGGGCATATAAACTTCATTGACAGGGTATAGAACATTTTGTGCGGCTCGTCATATTGCAGATGCTCGGCGATGCTGTTTTCCGTTCCTATGATAAATTCCCCGTGGTCGCTCTTCCTTGCAAAATCCATAATTCCGCTTGTAGAGCCTACGAAATCGGCTAATTCAAGCACCTCTCTGCGGCACTCCGGATGCACTAACAAAAGTGCGTTTGGGTGTGCTTTTTTTGCGTTCTCGGCGTCCTTTCGGGTTATTGCGGCGTGGACGGGGCAGCCGCCCTGCAGCAGCTGTATATTCTTGTCGGGGCATTGCCTTGCCACATAGTCGCCCAGATTGCTGTCGGGGACAAACAGGATGTTTTTGTTATCGATAGCGTTTACTATCTTAACCGCACTGGAGCTGGTTACGCAGACATCGGCAACCGTCTTCAGCTCTGCGGTGGTGTTTATATATGCGACCACCGTATAGCCCTTGTAGAACTCCTTCATTTTAAGGATATATTCCTTGTTCATCTGCTCCGCCATCGGGCAGCCCGCCTCGCTGTGGGCGATATAGACCGTCTTCTCGGGTGCAAGAATCTTTGCCGTCTCCGCCATAAAACGAACTCCGCACATAAGTATGTTCCTCTGCGGTGCGTTCATTGCCGAGACGGAGAGCTGAAAGGAATCCCCGACATAGTCGGCGACCTCGCATATCTCTCTCGACTGATAGCTGTGCGCTATAATGCAAATATCCTTTTCCTTTTTAATTCTTATTATATCGTCCTGAATATTTCTGATCATAAATATCTACCTCTTTTTTCCTGCTATTAAACAATTATTATATATTGTTATGCCCTTTTTTGCAATACCTTTCCGCCCGATATGGATTTTTTTGCTTTTTTAGCATAAAAACGGTATAAATTTCCGCTAAATGACTATTATATTTATAGCAACGATTATTCAGAAAGGATTGAAAATCTTGAAGCTGCTCAAATTCTTTATCTTCTGCACCTTTATCGCTGTTTTGCTTGTTCTCGGTGCCTCGGCGGCAAGCGGCGACATATCTCCCGCAATAGGATATCTACGCAGTACGACCACGCTCGACAAATGCTCGATCGGGGGTGAAACGGTAAGCTTTTCGCAGACCGATTTCGCCCAAACGATAGGCACAAAATTCGATTATATCGTAATCAGCTCGCTTCCGGAGGACGGGGTGTTGACCCTAAACGGAATTAAGGTTTTGTCGGGACAGACCATTCCCGTTTCATCGCTTAATTACCTCAAATTCATTCCCGATTCCAAAGCGGCAAAGACCTGTAAATTCACCTTCACTACCCGAGCCGCCGGGTGGGAGGATACAGAGGTTCCCTGTGTGATAAATGTACTTGAGAGTATTAATTTTTCACCCATAGCGACAGACGGCAGCCTCACGACCATTCAAAATGTTACGGCATACGGCTCGCTCACGGTGGTGGAGCCGGACGACGATGACCTGACCTACAAAATAGTTAAATTCCCCCGCAACGGTCATGCGAGGATAGGCGGCGACGGCAGTATTATTTATACCCCCAGAGAGGGATATTCCGGCTCGGACAACCTTGTTTACACAGCCACCGATAAATACGGAAATTTGTCGGGCGAGGCTACGGTGTCCATCAAGGTTGAGAAAAACCAGAGCGGAATACTCTTTGAGGACCTGAAAACAAGCCCGACTCATTACTCCGCAATAAAAATGGCGGAAAAGGGTATTATGACCTATACTCAAGAGAACGGCGCCTATATTTTTACTCCCGACGAGAAGGTAACAAGAATCGATTATCTTGTAATGCTCATGACGGCAACCGAGCTTGACAAAAATCTGACAGCCGTAACCGACACGGCATTTTTGGACGACAGCAAGCTCTCCGCAGGCAGAAAAGGGTACCTTGCGAGAGCGTTGTCGCTGGGACTGGTTGACCTGGGGCAGGGAATATTCAAGCCGCTTGACCCGATAACAAAGGCGGAGGCGGCGGTGATGACCGCAGCGGCGCTGTCGCTGCCCGAGCTGGCGGCAAAGCAGACCTTTGTTGACATTGCGGAAGTTCCCGATTGGGCGTTTACCGCTGTTGCGTCGGCTACAAATGTTGGGCTGTTCGCAGGTGATAAGGGGTATTTTTCACCCAACAAGGTTCTCACAAAGAGTGATGTCGCCGTCGTTTTATCAAAGGCACTTGATTATATCGACGCCAACAATCTCGACCCTCTTAAGAGCCTGACCTGATAATCCAAAACAAAAAAACGGAGGCGAAAGCGTCTCCGTTTTTTTATGATAAGATGCTTAAAAACAACGACCCGTTGCCTTGCGTTTTTCGCAGTTCGGGCCGATATCGCCTGTCTTGCATTGATAGCATATCTCGTTGGTGAGTTTTTTATCCGAGAAGAACTCGTTCAGGTTCTCTATGGTGGTTTTGGCAATGTTCTCAAGCGCCTCACCTGTTAAAAAGCCCTGATGGGAGGTCAAAATTACATTCGGGAGCGAGACAAGCAGCGACAGAATGTCGTCCTTAACTATTGTCTGTGAGAAATCCTCGAAAAAGAACTCGCTCTCCTCCTCGTAGACATCCAGCCCCGCACCTCCGAGCTTGCCGCTCTTGAGTGCCGCCAGCAGCTGCTCGCTGTCTATGAGCTGCCCTCTCGAGGTGTTGATAACAAGCGCACCCGTCCTCATTGTTTTTATGGTATCTGCGTTTATCATATGTCTTGTGCTCTCGGTCAGAGGACAATGCAGGGAGATAATATGGCTCTCGGACAGCAGAGTGTCAAGGTCTGTGTATTCCACATCCATGTCCTTTGCGGGATAAGGGTCGTAGGCAAGCACCTTCATCGAAAAGCCCTTGCATATATCGACAAAGCATCTGCCTATCTTGCCAGTTCCGATAACGCCTATTGTTTTGCCCCGCAGATCAAAGCCCACTAATCCGCTAAGACGGAAATCGAAATCCCGTGTGCGGTTATATGCCTTGTGGATTTTCCTGTTAAGCGTCAGAAGCAGTGCCGCTGCATGCTCGGCTACCGCATACGGTGAATAGGCAGGCACACGGACAACCGATATTTTCTCGTAAGCGGCACGAAAATCCACATTGTTATAGCCTGCGCTACGAAGAGCGATAACCCGTACTCCGCCCTCATAGAGCTTGTCTACCGCAGCGGCGGAAATATCATCGTTTACAAAGGCGATAACTCCGTCGTAGCCCTTTGCGAGTGCGGCGGTGTCCGCATTCAGCTTATTGTCGAAGTATTTTATCTTATATCCCTTGCCGAATTTCTCAAAAAAGCTTAAATCATATGGTTTTGTGTCAAAAAACGCTATCTTCTTCATATTTACATCCTTTTAAATAATATAATCTAATTGCAAATAACAATACAGTTGCTCTTGCAAGCCTCTGCACATTTACCGCAGCCGAAGCATTTGTTACGGTCGATAACGGCAAGTCCCTCGTTGAAGCTTATCGCGCTGTATTCGCACACCTTAAGACAGAGCTTGCAGGCGATACAGCCGGCGGCGCAGACCTTCCTTGTCTGCTTGCCCTTGTCGGTGCTTGAGCAGAGTACAAGCGGCGTTTTCTTCTTCGGTATCAGGCTTATTATATGTTTTGGGCAGGTATTGATACATAAGCTACAGGCAACGCATTTTTTGGAGTTAACAACCACTATACCGTCCTCGGTGGATAAAGCACCGTAATTGCACGCCTCGATGCAATCCCCAAGCCCTATGCAGCCGAAACGGCAGGCACCGTCGCCTCCGAACATAGTGGAAACCGCCTTGCAGGTGTTTATACCCTGATATATATATTTTTTACTTGTGTAGCCGCCGTTTCCCTGACAGAAAATATGTGCGATTTTTTTATCTGCCGCCGCCGCCTTTACCCCCAGAATTTCGCTGATATGCTTTACTGCTTCGTCGCCGCCGACGGTGCAAAGGGTTATCTTTATCCTACCTGTCGATAATGCCTCCGCATAGCTCATACAGCCGGAAAAGGAACAGGCTCCGCAGTTTATACCGGGCAGCACCTTGTAAATCGCTTCTGCCTTTTCGTTGCTCTTAACCCCCATAAAAAGGTTTGCCAACGCAAGACCGATTCCCGCCGCAAGCCCGATTCCGGCAACTATAAGCACGGCAAGTAAAAATGAATCCATTTCCGCAAACCTCCTAAATCAATTTATCGACAATGCCCTGAAATCCCAAAAAGGACAGAGCGACAAAAGAAGCGCTAATCAGGGTTATGGGCATACCCTTGAAGAAATCGGGAATGTCGCTGTCCTCCAGCCTCTCCCGTATTCCGGAAAAAAGCACCATTGCGACAAGGTAACCAAAGCCCGCACCAAGTGCGTTTACAACCGCATGGGCGAAGCCGTAATCGGCTCCGCTCTTGTCTATAACAAGTATGGTAACGCCTAAAACCGCACAGTTTGTTGTAATCAAGGGAAGATATACTCCCAACGATTTATAAAGTGAGGGTATGTATTTTTTCAATATAATCTCGACAAGCTGAACCAGAGCGGCGATTACGAGTATAAACAAAATTGTTTGCAGATAATCAAGCTCGTTCGGCAGTAAAACAAGCATATAAACAGGATAGGTAACCACCGTTGCGAGCAGCATCACGAATATGACCGCAAGGCTCATGCCTATTGCGGTATTCAGCTTTTTGGAAACACCGAGGAACGGACAAATGCCCAGAAACTTTGTCAGTATATAGTTCTCGGTCAGAGTTGCGGCTATAAAAACTGCTATGAGTGCTTTTAGCATATGTCCTTTCCTCCCTCTTTAATTGTAGAGCAGGTCTTTGCGGAGGGGCATCCGGCACAGCCGATTTCCCTCCTTGCGAGCGCACCCTTTTGCAGCCTGTTTGATATGGCTATTAGCATTCCGAATACGAAGAAGCCGCCTGCCGGCAAAATGAATATAATTATCGGAGTATAAATGCTCTCCGGGAGCAGATTTACGCCGAATACACCGCCGGTGCCAAAGGTCTCACGGATTATACCCATACAGAGCATTGCCGCAGTAAAGCCGATACCCATTCCCAAGCCGTCCACCGCCGCAGGAATCACCGAATGCCTGGAGGCGAACAGCTCCGCTCTTCCGAGGATAATACAGTTAACTACTATAAGCGGAAGATAAATACCGAGTGCATCGTCAATCGACGGTGCATACGCTTTTACTAAGAGCTGAACAATGGTTACAAATCCTGCGATTATGGTTATATATGCGGGTATTCTAACCGTATTGGGTATGAAACGCCGCAACAATGATATTACTATGTTGGAGCATATTAAAACAGCCGTGGCGGCGGCACCCATCCCGACGGCATTTGCCGCACCCGTTGTAACCGCAAGAGTGGGGCAGGCTCCCAAAAGCAGGCACAAAACAGGGTTCTCCTTTATTATACCCTTATTGAATTCGTGGGAGAGTGAAGTTTTTTTGTTTGCCTTATTGTCAGTCATTTTCGCTCTCCTTTATGGTCTTATATTGTTCTATAGCTCCGTTGACGGCTCTTGAAACCGCTCGGGAGGTTATTGTCGCACCGCTTATCGAATCTATATTTTTGCCTACCTCGGCTTTTCCCGACAACCCTCGGAATTGATCGAGGAACGACGGTCCTCCTGCGGCGGCACCCAACCCCGGTGTCTCGGAATGCTTGATAAGGTTGACTCCGCTGACCTTCCCGTCCTTGTTTATACCCACCATAACCTGTATATCTCCGCTGTAACCGTGCTCTGTAACGGTAAACACATATCCGATGATGCCGCCGTCCGAGTTTATGCCTGTCACCGTGCTGTCGTTATATTCCTCAAAAATTTCCGCCTCCGGCAGCACCGTTTTACGGCTGTCGGATATTCGCTGCTGTTCACGGGCGGCTATCTCTTTTTCGGTAAGATTGTCGGTCAGGGCAAGCAGAGCGGTTACCGCCGCACAGATAATAAAAAGTGTTAGCGCCGGTTTTATTATAGTTCTTAGGTCTTTTTTTGTCAGCTTCATATTTTTTTACCAGTCCTTCTCTTTGTCCCGAAGGTTTTGGGAACGGTAAGCCTGTCAATATGCGGAGTAAGTATGTTCATAAGAAGTATGGCAAAGGAAACCCCCTCGGGAAGAGCGCCGAATACACGGATTATTACCGTTATGATTCCGCATCCGATACCGAAAAATACCTTGCCCTTGCTTGACAGCGGACTTGTGGAATAATCGGTTGCCATAAAAACGGCAACGAACAGAAGCCCTCCGCTCAAAATATGAAACGGTATATTCTCTCCAAACAAAAACGCAAAAACAGCGACCGTTCCCACAAAGTAAAGCGGAATAATAGGTTTAATAACCCTTCGTACCAATAAGTACATAAACCCGATAAGGATCGCCGCCGCACAGGTCTCGCCTATGCTTCCCCGTACAAAACCCAAAAACAGATCAAGGTATGTCCATTCCCCTCCGGCAAGCGGTGTTGCCGTTGTGACGGCATCAACGACAGTGCCTGTGGTAACGGCGTCGACAGTCTCGCCCGCCCATGACCAGTCGGTCATATGCGTTGGGAAGGAAACCACCATCGCAACTCTACCTGCGATTGCGGGATTGATAAAATTCTGTCCGATACCGCCAAAGAACTGCTTTGCCACCACTATTGCGACAACACATCCGAAAAAGGCTAAAAACAAGCTTATATTTACGGGCAACGAGAGCGCAAGCAATGCTCCCGTTACGGGGGCGGAAAGGTCGCCGATGGACATATACCGTTTCATAATCCTTCTGCATATAAATTCCAAAAAAACGCAGGACGATACGCAGAAGGAAACTATTAACAACACCCTGAAGCCGAAGATAATCGTTGAGGCGATAATGACGGGAACGAGAGCAATAAGCACATCCGACATTATTCGAGCGGTACTGTCCTTCCCTCTGAAGTGAGGAGAGGAGGAAACAAAAAGTTTTTCTGTCATATATTTTATCACATCTCTTCCTTGTAAAAAATCAGTTCTTTGTTTGTTTTAGTAATTGCTTACCCAGACGCAACGATTGTAACAGATGCCTGTTTGTCGGGCATACATAACTGCAGGAACCGCATTCTATACAGGAAATCAAATCGTATTTTTTCATTCTCTCTTTTTCTTTTTTATCCGCCGCGGCGGCAAGTATAACCGGCATTAGGCTCATCGGGCAATTGTCGATACATCTTCCGCACCTTATGCAGGGCTTGGGCTCCAACAGCTTAGCCTCCTTTTCACCGAAGGCGAGGATAGCGTTGGTTTGCTTTAATATAGGAATACTGTCGTCGCTGAGAGCGATACCCATCATAGGTCCTCCGAATAGCAGCTTTCTCGGCGGAATCGAGTACCCGCCGCAGAACTCTATTACATCCGTAATGGCTGTCCCTATCGGAACGATTACATTCTGCGGATTTTTTATAGCGCTTCCGTCAACCGTAATCCTTTTATAAATAAGCGGCAGCCCTGTTTTTGGGTATTGTGCGAGGAAGGCGACGCTTGTTACATTCATTACCAAGCACCCTACATCGGAGGGCAGCTTCCCCGGCGGTATTCTCCGCCCTGTACACGCCTGTACAAGCATTTTTTCCGCTCCCTGCGGATAATCCGATTTCAAGGTCAAGACCCTTATCTCGTCTAAGGGATCATGCTGCTCGTTGTCCGCTATGGATTGTAACAGCTTTATGGCGGTCGGCTTGTTGCTCTCCACTCCGATAATGACACGGCGAATACCGAGCAGCTCCTTTATTGCGTATATTCCCGACATTACGCTCCAGGAATTCTCAAGTATCTCCCGATTATCGCTGGTTATGTAAGGCTCGCATTCCGCACCGTTTATAAGCAGAGTGTCTATCTCTCTGTCAGGCGGAATCCTCAATTTCACATGAGCGGGGAAGCCGGCACCGCCCAGACCGACAAGGCCGCTTGCCCGTACCGCTTCCAGAAACTTCTCCATCGTTCCTACATCGGGGGGATTACATTCGATCTGCTCCATAAGCCCGTCCGACTGTATAACGACACTGGGTACGCTTACTCCGGACGGCAGAACAACATCGCCTATCTCCTTAACAATTCCCGAAATGGAGGAATGAATGGGTGCGGAGACAAATGCGCTTGTGTCGCCGACAACCTGTCCCGCCAAAACTCTTTGCCCGACCTCGACGGTTGGAATGCAGGGCGCACCGATATGCTGAAGCATGGGAATGTTCACGCTCTGAGGAGGGGGCATTACAACCGATTGCTCCAGTGCGGTATTTTTGTTGTGCGGAATATGGATTCCGCCCCTTGTTTTAAATGGTTTTTTTGGGAACGCTAATTTTTTCATCCCGACCTCCGTTTTTCGGTTACCGTAATTAAAAGATACAGTATAACTCCCGTAGCACTTCCCGTGGCTACCGACGCCGCAATCAGGAAGGGCAGATAATAGAACACTCCGTCGTTTGTTATAACCGCCGCAATGAGCAGCTGAGCCGTGTTGTGCGCAATCGCTGCGGTTACACCTATTCCGATATACCCGATTTTTCCGTTTTTGCGGTTTAATAATATCGCTGCGATAACGGTGCTGACAAAGCCGCCCGAAAGGCTCATAAAAAAGGCTGTTGCCCCTCGTGTAACGAGAACAAATAAGGACTTTAGAATAACAATTGCAAGCGCATTATAGACGGATAGGGTTTTTGCGGTGTACATTGTGACTATGTTAGACAAGCCAAGCTTTGCTCCGGGGGGCATAAAAGCCATTGACGGCAGCAACCCCTCCGCTGCCGAAACGGCAACCGCAAGTGCGGCAAGCAATGCGTTCAGCGTTAATTTGTTCAGCTTTTTCATTATCCGTACCTTTCGGATTAATTGCTTTTTATCTATTGAAGTTTTTCATTTATCCTTATATAGCTTGCAGCGGAAAATTACATTGTAAAACATACAAAGAATTTTCTACTAACAGGTTAAAACTCTGTTTTAACCTGTTATCCCATCAAACTCCGCCTTTTCTCCCTCTATCCTAATGCTTACCCGAAGCGGCAGGCAGACAACCGTTTGACCGACTCTGTTGATTTTTCCGCTTCTTACGCAGATTTTATCCTTACAATCGGAATGGGCAAAATAAGCACCGTACTTGTCTATTACAACCGTGGTTCCGTTAATATGGATTCTCTGCTCCTCGTCGTCGGCAAACGCCATAAATTCAATTTCAGCGTATTTATAGCCGTCGTAATCTATCTGTACACGGCTGCCCTCACCCTTGTCGTTGTATATATAAATACCGGCCGCCGCACCTAAAAGACAAATGATAATAATAATGTCCCGCAGCTTTATCATATATAAATAACCTCAAAATCCGCATAAACGGTTGTGATAAACCGCAGTCCCTGTGTTATAACGACTTTTTTATCGTTGGTAACAAAAACAGCTTCCGCTCCGTACTGTTTAAGCAGAGACAGGCTGTCGTCTATACCCAGAGCAAAGCATGCGGTGGACAGCATATCGCTTAGCATACCGTTGTCGCAGACCACGCTCACCGAGACAAGCTCGTTTTCCACGGGATACCCTGTTTTTGAATTAAAAATATGGTGATAAACCTTGTTTTCCTCAACGAAATACTTCTCGTAGCTGCCCGAGGTGGAAACAAAGCCCGACGCTAACTTTATCCCCGCAAAAATGTCGGATACGGCGGCGGAGAAAGGGTCCCTGATGCCGACAAGGAAGTTATCACCGTCCGGCTTTTTTCCGTTAACTCCGATACTTCCGCCAACCGCAATTATACCGCTTACTCCTACTTCTTTGTACGCTTCGACGGCAAGGTCGCAGGCATAACCCTTTCCCACCGAGCCGAGGTCAAGCCATACTCCGCCGTTCAAGGTCACGGTATTGTTGTCTCCAAAAATAATATTTTCGTATCCGGTTGACTGTAATGCTGTTATTATGTAATCTTGATTGGGAACAGAGGGGCTTTCTCCCTCGATGTCCCATAAATCGGTCAGCGAAAGCAGAGAAATGTCAAAAATCCCGTTTGTAACACCGCAAAATTCGACAACGCTATACAATATGTTGTATGTTTGTGTATCGAATACTGCTGTTTTTTCCTTATTTAGTAATGATATATAGGAATTATCGATTCTGATGGAAATATTCGCGTCGGCTTGAGTGATGTCCGATTTTACGGACTCCAAAAGGGTGTTTTCTGCGTTATATACCGTTTGCGTAATATATGAGCCCATTGCAAAAAAACTGTCTGTTTGCTTTTTAGCGCCGCATCCGCCGAGCGTAACGGGTATCACCGCTGCTAAGATAAGCAATAAAATTATAGCCGCTCTGCTTGCCCTCATATGCTCAACTCCGATAAAACAATTTTATTAATCTATATATAATATCACTAAACATTATTTATTTCAATACACAAGACCCTATATAATTCTGAAAAGATAAAAATTCGGTCCGGTTTATTTTGGTTTTTTATTAAAAAGGGGTTGTGTTTTGTTGTATATTAGTAGTACAATAAACACAGTTTAAAAAGGAGTATTGTGAAAATGATGAACATAAGACTCTCGGAGGGTATAAATACAGGCGCAATCTGCGACTTTATAAACGGCTGTTACCAAAACGGCACCAATATCCGCACCTTCGGTATAGTCAGGGATAACAATCTTTTAGCGGCTGCCGCAATCGAGCCTTATTCGTTTTCCGACAAGGTGCTTGTTTATTCGCTGTCCAAATCCTTCACCTCGGTGTGTGTCGGTATCGCACAATCCGAGGGGCTGCTTAATATCGATGAACGCATTATCGACATTTTTCCCGATAAATGCCCCGCGGTTATAAGTGAAAATCTTTCAAAAATGCGTATAAAAGACTGTCTTTGCATGACAAGCGGTCATTCCGTTTGCTGTATGAATACGATTACATTTACCTCCGATCCGATAAAATCCTTTCTCTCACAGCCGGTTGAACACACCCCGGGAACGACCTTTGTATACAGCACCGCAGCCACCTATATATGCGGCTCCGTCATTGAACGCAGGAGCGGAATGCTGTTGATTGATTACCTTTATGAGAAGGTCCTGCAAAAAATGGATATAGAAAAGCCGTTATGGATGCGTTGTGCGGACGGAAGCTGCAAGGGCGGCACCGGGCTTATCATCTCGGGTGAGGACGTAACCAAGTTCGGCATAATGCTCAGGGACGGCGGTGTTTTCGGCGGAAAACGGATTGTCCCGGAGGAATGGATAAAAACCGCATCAAGTATTCACTCAAGAGCGCCGGAGAACGGCACTCCGGACTGGACGGCAGGCTACGGCTATCAGTTCTGGATGAACGCAAGGGAGGGCTACAGAGGGGACGGCGCATACGGGCAGCTATGTATGATCCTTCCAAAGCGGAATATGGTTTTTACCATGCTGTGCGAATCCGTGAATATGCAAAAAGAGGTTGAGCTTGTCTATAGCCTGCTCGATGATATCGAAAAAGCCGATAACTCAAGACTGGACGAGCTGACAGAGCTTACAAAAACCCTTTATAAACCGCAAAAATGCCTTTCATCACTTCAAAAAACCTGTTTTAAGCTTGAGAAGAATATAGCGGCAATTAACACCGTTACCCTTGAACGGTGCGAGGACTCCTTAACAATTACTCTCGACTGCGAATACGGAACAGAGAAGATAGTGTGCGGAAACGGTTATTATATAAAAAACAGCGTTTTTTTGCAAAATCTAAACCCCCTGATTTACACAGGTTATATATACGAACAGCCGGAGGAGATTAGCTTATTCGCTTCGTTTTCCACAGATGAAAACGGAATAGCCGTAACTCTGCGGCATATCGGCACTCCTCATGTGCAGGTATGGACCTTCCCGAGGGGCAAAACCGGAGAGTGGAGAATATCACTCCGAACCGGTACGCTTAACGAACGGATAAGGAGAACCTCGCTCGTCGGTTGTTAGCTCATCCGAAAAAACGAACACGGTAATAGCGGAATTATCTGCTCTTTACCGTGTTTTATTTATGGTATTTTTTACCCGAAATGATTGTAAACGCTCTGTAAACCTGCTCAGCAAGAATGGGACGCATAAGCCGATGCGGGAAGGTCATGCCCGACATGGACAGCAAAAAATCACATTCCTTTTTAAATGCTTCGTCCAATCCGTGGCTGCTGCCTATTATAAATGCAATTTCGGAGCAAGCCTGTAATTTATCGTTTATAAGAGAGGAAAAGCCCTCGCTTGCGAGCCTTTTCCCTTCAATACAGAGGGCTATTTTAAAGCACTTCTTGGGCAGCTTTTGTCTTATCCGCTCCGCCTCGTTTTTTAGCGACCTTTCTATCAAGGCGGCATTCTCCTCGTTTTCGGGGAGCCGCTCCTCCTTAATCGCAATGGTAGTATATGTACAAAACGGCTGAAGCCGTTTTATATATTCGTTTTCCGCCTGTGTCAGGTAATCCGCCTTGGACTCCCCGACATGAAGAACATAAATATTAGGCATATACTACCTCCAGACCGTCAAACAGCTTTTTTCAAAACGGATTTATCTTTTCCTTTTCTTTACCGAGAAGCCAAAGGAGCCTATCTTTTTACCGAGTGCAAAATAGGACCCATGCGAATAGGCTAAGAGCCCCGCTTTTTCCAACCGCAGCTTCCCTGTGTCGTCCAAAAGATTCTCGTCAACACCGACCGAAACAATATCGGCGATAAACATATCATGCGAGCCGAGCGGAATAATATCGGTTACCTTGCATTCTATGGTAACGGGACATTCCGCAATCGAAGGGCAGGAGACCTCCTTGGACTTTTCCGGCGTAATTTCAAGAATTGCGAACTTGTCCAGCTCTTTTCCGCTCTTAACTCCGCAAAAATCAACTATCCGCACAAGCCTTGAGCTTGGCAGATTAATGCAGAACTCTCTGCTCTTTGTTATAAGCTCGTGGGTAAGCCTTGACGGACGCACCGACACATAGGTTTTTGCGGGGCTTGTACTCAGGATACCTGTCCACGCAATTGTGCATACATCCTGCTTTTCGCCGTCGGCGCTTGTTACCAATACTGCGGGAACGGGGGAGAGCAACGCTCCGCCCTTCCAGTTTATTTTAGCCATTTTCCATATTCTCCTCTTATTTATCGTTTATCTCGGGCATAGTTGCATCCACAAACGCCGTCCAATATTTATCGTAGGTTATAAAACCGGGCGGCGAACCGTTTGGCTTTTTAAGGTGCTTGACCTGCGTGTAATCGACTCCCACATTCTCACTGCCCCTCTTTTCGGAGTGGTATGCGGCTATCCTTGCCGCCTCGGTATAATCCTCGGCCGACGGCTCCTCTCCGTTTGTGTAAAGTATGACATGAGAGCCGTGGAAGCCCTTTATATGAAACCAGATATCCAACTTGTCGGCGGAAGCCGTTAGGGCGTCGTTGTCCCTGTTGTTCCTGCCCGCCCGTACCGACAGACCGCTTGAGGTAGTGTAGGACAGAGGCTTTTGCGGATGTTTTTTTTGCTTTTTACCGTCGGACTTTTTGGCTATATATCCTGTATCGGCAAGCTCCCTGCGTATCTCTCCCAGCTCCGCAACGCTTGACGAACGCATTATAAAATCGTTGACGCTCTCAAGGTAGTCAATCTCATCCTCCGCCTTTTTTATCTGTTCACAAAGAACAACCTCCGCATGCTTGAGCTTGGTATACTTTTTATATCGGTTCTGTGCGTTTTTTGCGGGCGAGAGCCTTGTGTCCAACGCAAGCCTAATCTCCTTCTCGCTCTCGTAATCGTAAACGACGGCTACGGTATCGCTCTGCTTTAATCTGTACAGGTTTGCCGTTATCAGGTCTCCCTCTTTTTTATATATATCCCGCTTTCTGCATTCCTCAAGCTCGCCCTTTTGCAGAGCAATCTTTTTCCGCAGCCTTGCGGTTGCGCTGTTTACCACCCTCATAATATCGGCGGCGTATTGCTTGAGTGATGCGTTGTCGGATTTTTTTTGGTAAAACCCTGTGAGTAACTCCGAGAAGCTGCTTTTCTCCTCGCATACTGCGGCAGAATCGTATTGTGTTATAGGAAAAAAGGAATATTCAATACCCTCGCCGTCCTTGCTCCGCAAATAAACAGGGGTGAAGCGTTTGTTCTCTATAATACTGTTTAATTTCTCAAGCTCCGCAAAAAACCGCTCTCCGTCAATCTCGTAAACGACACAATCCGTTCTTCCGAAGGTTCGGAACACAACCTCCCTCGCAACCAGCGGCGAAAAGGAGAAGAATGTGGAAACTAAGAAATTATCCGCCCGCTTCTCCCTGTTCCTCTCTAAAAGCGCAAGGAACAGTTCCTTTTTCGAAACGGCTAAGGCTAATTCGGTCTTGTCCTGCCCCGGAGGTGGCTCGTAGGGCATACCCGCCATAACCTGCCGCACAGAAGCGGTTATATCGGCAACGGAGGATGCTCCCAGAATACGGTTCTCCTCGTTACAAAGCACTATATTTGAGTATTTTCCCATCATTTCGGCATAAATATACCGCTTATTTACATAACCCATATCGTCGGCGCTGTCAAACTCGAATTTTATAATTCGTTCGTTCTTCACACAGGTAACCGATACGAGCCGTGAATTTATAAGGTGCTTGCGGAAAAGCATACATAACCCCGTGGGCTGTTCGGGACGAAGTAAATCCGCTCCGCTCAGAGCTACCACAGGGTTTGACGCCGATGCCGAAATTATAAGGTTGGTGCGGCTGCCCTGCAGGTACAACGAGAGATACAACGATGTTACAGAGCCAAAGTGCAGCTTGTCCACCCTTGCGCCCGCCCATTCGTTCAGCTCGGCTGCAACCGCAATACATAGGAATCCGTCAAACGCCATATTCGTCCTCTGCCTTAAAGGGCATTATTACCGTTTCTATATCCGGAAAACGCTCAAAAAGCAGCTCCTTTATTCGGGGTAATATTATGTTTTCGGTGGCGTAATGAGTGCCGCAGACCACATTCAACCCCAACTCCTTAGCCTCGATAAGCCCCGAATGGTTTACCTCCCCTGTCAGGAAGGTGTCCGCTCCCGCCTTTTTTGCATCGGTAATGAAATCCTTACCGCTGCCTCCAATTACCGCAACCCTTTTTATTTTGCCGTTGCTGTTTACCCCGCTTATTTTGCCAAGCCCCAACGCTCTTTTTATATGTTCGGTAAACTCTTTATAACTCATCTCGTTTTCTAAAACACCGATTCTGCCGCATGGCTGCATTTTTTCCATATTACGCAAGCCTGCAAGAGCGGCAAAGCAATCACCCACACCACCGCAGACCTCGTCAAGACGGGTATGGTAGGACAGCACGGTTATGTTGTTTTTAATACACTCAATAACCCGTTTTCCGTATGGGTCGTCGGCGGAAAGAGAGGCGAACGGAGAAAAAACAAGCGGATGATGAGTGATAATAAGCTCCGCTCCGATACTTTTTGCCCGTTCTATCGAAAGACTTGTTGCGTCAAGGGCAATTAAGGCTTTTTTTATGTCCGCATTCCCGTCGGGCAAAACCATAACGCCGTCATTGTCCCAATCCTCGGAGAGCGTTTTTGGAAGAACGGAATCAAAATATTCGATTATGTTTTTGATGTTAGACATGAAAAACGCTCCTTGCTTGTTTAAATATTTTATTCAGTTATATCATCTTAGTGAAAAAACTGCATATGTACTAACGAAATGACGGCAATAGAGATTATGCTTATTTTACCTGCTTATTACTGGTATCTATGACATCGTCTTTTTTAACTTCACTCTGCGATTCTATTATTCTGTCAACTTGGTCTATTATGTTTTTATATCCTAACCCATTATCTATAAAGGATTTGTTAAGAAAATCGTTGAATTGTTCATTGTCTGACTGCGCAATAATTACCTTTTTAATTTGGATTTGCTGAGCTATAACAATGACCAAAATCAAAACAGTAGTAGCAACCCCAATAATGGCAAACCACAGATTTATAAATGATAATATAAACAGTACAATAGTAGGAATTACCAAATACCACAACTTAAAAACATTTAGAAAAACACCAAAAATAAAAATCGAAAAAGGATATTTACGCTTCATATTGCTCCTCTTATTACAAAAAACAATCCGCTGTTATGCTTTAAGGGCGAAAATTCAATAGAGTGTCTATAATTTTTATCTAAAATCTGTACTATTAATATCCCAAGTGTATTTCTTTCGCTCTTTTTTTGTGGCGCAGTATTCGCTTGTTACGCTTCCCAAGCTGCCTATAACGGTATGCTCCTCAGCGGTGATAATCCTCTTTGTTTGTAGAGCATCTTATAATTATCTACAACAAAAACTATATTCCTAACGAAATTTCACCACCATGTTTGGCAAAATCCTTATATTCATAACTAAATTTTATTTCCTTGGTACTGTATGTTTTATAATCGTCGGTTAGGTATCTGTATGAAATATTCACATCAAGAATCCACTCTTCGTCTTCAAATTCCAGTTTTGCTTTAATGTCGATATTTGTAATGTTCCAGTTGTTTGAATTGTAGTGCTCAAGCCGTAAAGGGGTATTGCTCGGATAATCCTTAAATAAATTATCGTTTGCA
The DNA here is from genome assembly GCA_002841455.1 of Firmicutes bacterium HGW-Firmicutes-21. Classification (GTDB taxonomy): domain Bacteria; phylum Bacillota; class Clostridia; order Oscillospirales; family CAG-382; genus UBA1049. The sequence continues at coordinate 35,656 of PGZT01000001.1, forward strand.
ATATCGGCAAAAGTGTCATTCTCTAAATAAAACACTATATTATATAAACCATACCTGCCGCCTTTTATTGAAAACTTTTTTCCGCTTGTGGTTAAACGACTTGTTTCGTTATTGTCATATCCGAAAGTTATTTCCGTCGGAATATATTCCATGCCGTTAACCGTCATATTAAAGCTGCCCGTGATACAGTCGCCGTTAAACATTCTGACCTTCATATACGGAGTATTGAAAACATATATAAAGCAACCTAAAACAACAGCAACTGCTGCTATAACAACTATAATTTTATTTTTTGTTTTCATAAAACGCTTCCTATAATTCGATTGATACTGTTCAAAATCTGTTACCAACAATCCATTATTTATCAACCTCATTATAACGCCGCCTTTCTTACATCAACGACTTCACCTTTGCCACGATTCCCGCGGCGTTAAGGCAAAAGTAATCCAGCAGCTCGGCGGCCTTTCCGCTCAGTCCGAACTCGTCCTCAACGCCCACTCTCGCCATTCTTGTGGGGCAGTGTTCGCTCGTTACATCGGCTACGGCACTACCCAAGCCGCCGATAACGGTATGCTCCTCGGCTGTTACTATTCTTTTTGTTTTCTCTGCGTATTTTATGATTATCTCTTTATCTATCGGCTTAATTGTATGGATGTTTATGACAGCCGCATCAATTCCCTCGGCGGCAAGCGTTTCTCTCGCCTCGAGTGCGGCAGCGTTCATAATTCCGCTTGCGAAAATGGCAACATCCCCTCCGTCCGCAAGGACAACACCCTTGCCAACCTCAAACTTGTAGTTATCCTTATCAAAGACAACGGGGACGGCAAACCTGCCCAGACGCATATAAACGGGACCGTAATGCTGTAATATAGCCTCGACGGCAAGCGCCGCTTCGGTTGCGTCGGCGGGATTGATTACCGTCATATTGGGAACAGCACGCATAAGCGCAATATCCTCGCAGAACTGATGTGTTGCGCCGTCCTCACCCACCGTAACTCCGGCGTGGGTAGCGCATATTTTTACATTCAATCCCGGGTAGGCAATGGAGTTGCGTATCTGCTCAAACGCTCTGCCGCAGGCGAACATTGCAAAGGAGGACGCAAACACAGGCACTCCGGAAGCGGCGATACCTGCCGCAACCGACATCATATTGCCCTCCGCAATGCCGCAGTTGACAAAACGCTCAGGGTATTTTTTACCGAAGATTGCTGTCTGTGTTGAACCCGAAAGGTCGGCGTCCATTACGAAAAAATTATATTTGCCGCCCAAATCGGCAAGAGCGTTGCCGTAGGCGACACGGGTTGCCACCCGTTTTGAATTCTTGTCGTTTATAATAATACTACCCATTTTTGCATGCCTCCCTTGCTCTCTCGTGCGCCGCTTTTAATTCAAGGAACGCAACCTCGTGGTCGTCCTTGTTCGGAGCCTTTCCGTGCCAGTCGGCATTGTTCTCCATATAGGAGACACCCTTGCCCTTGACTGTGGTGCAGATAATTACGCTCGGCTTATCCGATTTATCGGCGTTTTTAACGGCGGAATCGATTTCCTCAATGCTATGACCGTCTATATTCTGTACATACCAGCCGAAAGCGGCAAACTTCTCGTCAAGCGGAGTCGGGTTCATAACCTCCCGAACATCGCCGTCGATTTGCAGATGATTAAAATCCAAAAAGGTAATCAGATTATTTAGCTTGTAATGGGCGGCAAACATAGCCGCCTCCCAGACCTGTCCCTCCTGCGTTTCGCCGTCTCCTATTATAGCAAAAACCTTGTAGCGGTCGCAGCTCCTTTTAGCTTTGACAGCCATTCCGCAGGCGGCGGAGATTCCATGCCCGAGCGAGCCTGTGGACATATCCACTCCCGGAACCTTATGCATATCGGGGTGTCCCTGTAAACGGCTACCGAGTCGGCGGACTGTCTTTATCTCCTCCTCGGGGAAAAAGCCCCTCATAGCCAGTGCGGCATAAAGAGCGGGGCAGGTATGCCCTTTGGACAAAACAAACCTGTCTCTGTCGGGCATTTCGGGATTGCTTGGGTCTACATTCATTCTTTCAAAATAGAGATAAGCGATAATTTCAGCAATTGATAGTGAGCCCCCGGGATGACCCGACTCGGCGTTAAAAACAGCCTCCAAAGACAAACAGCGGATTTTGGCGGCTGCCTCATCAAGGCAAAGCAGCTTTTCTCTTTCCATATAAAAAAGTCCTTCTCCGGCGCTACTGATTATTGTTTTTCCGTTGCAATCCCGTCGCCGGTAGGATTTGCAAGAAGAGAATCGGTCTGTTCTCCGGCAGTTATGCTTTATAATCGATTGCGAAACTGCGGTTCTGCAATCGAGTCCATGGATTTCACTCGCTTATTGCCCTAAAACAGAAATTATTAGTTCCCGATTTTGTTTTTATGCTTTATTTAATTTTTCCAGCACCTTGTTAAAAAATTCCGGCTTATTGGCTTCAAACACCAAATGTTCTCCGGTTATCGGATGAACAAAACCGATATGATACGCAAAAAGGCATTGACCCTTCAGTCCGAGTGCGTTTTTTTTGTCCCCGTAAACGGAGTCCCCCGCTACGGGATGCCCGACAGATGCCATATGCACCCTAATCTGATGAGTTCTTCCCGTCTCCAGGGTAAGCTCGACATGGGTGAACCCGTTATATCTTTGTATAACCCTGTAATGGGTGACGGCGGGCTTGGAGCCGGTTTCCGTAACCGTCATTTTTTTGCGGTCTACTCTATGCCGTCCGATAGGTTTATTTATACTGCCGCCGTCCTCCTTCAGGTTGCCCAGAACAACAGCCTCGTACTTTCTTGAAAAGGAATGGTCGGCAATCTGCGCCGCAAGACCCGTATGCGCCTTGTCCGTTTTTGCGACAATGAGCAGCCCTGCGGTGTCCTTGTCTAAGCGGTGAACTATACCAGGGCGAACCTTGCCGTTAATTGAGGAAAGCCTGCCTGCACAATGGAAGAGCAATGCGTTTACAAGGGTCTCGTCGGGGTTGCCCGCCGCAGGGTGAACCACCATGCCCTTAGGCTTGTTGACCACCAAAAGATGCTCATCCTCATATACAATTTCAACGGGGATGTCCTGCGGGGTGGTCTCTATATCGGTCGGCTCGGGAACTGTCGCTTCGATAATCTCGTCCCCTCGCAGACGGTAATTTTTTGCAATATTACAGCCGTTTACCTTAACAAGCAGTGAGACAATAAGCCCCTGCGCCAAGGAACGGCTGATAGAAAGCTGCTCTGATAGGAATATATCTATTCTTTTGTCCCTGTCACTCGGTGAGGTCTGTATTTTCATCGCTTTCCTCTACTGTCGCCCTCAAGGTTTGTTCGGTCTTCTTTTCGTAGAATATGACATATATTCCCAGAAGCACAGCTCCGAAGGTAATAAACATATCAGCCACATTAAATATCGCAAACCTGACGAAGGTAAACTCGAAGAAATCCACTACAACGCCTCTGAAAATGCGGTCTATCATATTTCCAATACCGCCGCCCAGAACAAAAGCAAGGCTTACCGTCAGGAGCTTGTGCCGTTTATACTGCTTAAAAAGGAACACTGTAATGCCGAGTATCGCAACGGTTGAAAACAGCATAAACACCCAGCGATACCCCGAGAGCATCCCAAAGGAAGCTCCCTCGTTCTCTACATGGGTCAGGTTTATAAAAAAGGGAATAAAATCAACCTCGCCGTATAGCGGAATAAAACGGACAACCAAATACTTTGTGAGCTGATCTGCCGTTACGATAAATAAAACCAGAATAAATGCTAACATACGGCGTTTTTACACCTGTCGCAGATCGGCTGTCCGCTCTCGTCGTTTGTGATGTGCTTTTTGTACATCCAGCAACGCACGCACTTCTCGCCGTCAGCAACGCTGACCCCGACCGAGATTCCGCTCTCAGTCTCGCTGAACACCTCGCCTTTCGGCGTTTCATAGCTGAGAACAACCTCGCTGACTATGAATATGGTCTCCAGCAGCGGCTTGTTAAGCTCGAACAAGCGCATTGTATCGCTGTCCCTGTCGCCGTAAATCGTTACCTTTGCTTCAAGCGATTTGCCTATTGTCTTGTTCGCTCTCGCAATTTCAAGCGCCTTCATAACATCGTCGCGATGCTCGAACAGCTTATTGTATTTCTCCTCTATTTCATCGAAATTCAACCGCTCATCAAAGGTCGGCATCTCGTTATAGAACACGCTTTCCTTGTTATCGCTATGAAGGTGACTTATAAATGCCCAGCTCTCCTCGGCGGTGAAGGATAATATCGGCGCAAGCAGACGGATCAGCGAATGTGCTATCAGATACATCGCCGTCTGTGCGCTTCTGCGTCCTTTATCGTTCTTCCGCTCGCAGTACAACCTGTCTTTTGTTATATCTATATACATTTTCGAAAGGTCGATCGAGCAGTAATTGTGTATATCGTGATAGATAAGGTGGTATTGGTAGCCGTCGTAAGCTCCTCTTACTCTGCTAACCAGGCGGTTAAGCCTTGCAACCGCCCATTTGTCAATGTCCTCAAGCTCGTTTAATGCGATCATATCGTTGTTCGGATTAAAATCGGTATCGGGTGAGCCGAGGTTTGCAAGCAGTATTCGCAGTGTGTTGCGTATTTTACGGTATATCTCCGAGAGCTGCTTTAATATCTCGGAGGACATACGGACATCCGAGGTATACTCCACCGAGGATACCCACAGACGAAGAACATCCGCTCCGTAGGTCTTTATAACATCCTGCGGATCTACGACATTCCCGAGTGATTTGGATTGCTTTTTTCCCTCTCCGTCAACGACCATACCGTGTGTTATAACTGTTTTATACGGTGCGACATCCCTTGTTGCGACGCTTGTGAGCAGCGAGGACTGGAACCAGCCCCTGTACTGATCGTTACCCTCAAGATAAACATCGGCAGGGAAGCGATGGTCGGGGAACTCGTCGAGTACATATGCGTATGACGAGCCGGAATCGAACCAAACATCCATTATATCCTGCTCCGCACGGAGCTTTTTGCTGCCGCAGCTCGGACAAACGGCGGCATCGCCGAGAATCTCCTCCGGAGTCCTTTTATACCACGAACCTGAGCCCTCTTTATCAAAAACCTGAGCAATCCGTTCGATCGTTGTTTGGTTAATAAGCGGGTGCTTGCAGTCCTCGCAATAAAATATAGGGATGGGAACTCCCCACTTGCGCTGACGGGATATGCACCAGTCGGAGCGATCCTTAACCATATTTTCTATACGAACCTCGCCCCATGAGGGTATCCAGCGGACGCCCTTTATCGCATCGAGCGCCTGCTTTTTAAAGCCGTCCACCGAGCAGAACCACTGCTCCGTCGCACGGAATAATATCGGTGTTTTGCATCTCCAGCAATGCGGATATTGATGCTCTATATGCTCTGTTGCAAGCAGGTTGCCGCTCTCTTTAAGCGTTTGCAGTATCGACTTGTTCGCCTCGGAGGTTTTTTGCCCCTCAAACTGCCCCGCAAGCGAGGTCATTCTGCCCTTTTCGTCAACGGGAACGACAATAGGCAGCTCGGGATAATTCCTGCATACCGCAAAGTCCTCAACACCGTGTCCCGGTGCGGTGTGTACGCAGCCCGTACCGCTCTCAAGCGTAACATGCTCTCCCACAATGACAAGGCTCTGCCTGTCAAGGAAGGGGTGTGCGGTTTTTATATGCTCAAGCTTTTCACCTTTAAAAGCGGCTATCGGCTCAAGCTCGACTCCCGCCGCCTTCCTGACACTGTCGGCAAGCTCGGTCGCTATCACAATATATTCGTCGCCTGTCTTATACAGAGTGTACGAGAATTCGGAATTAAGGCAGATAGCCACATTCCCGGGCAATGTCCAGGTTGTGGTTGTCCATATTACAAAATAAACCCTGTCAAGGCTGCCGATGTGCGGAGTAAACAGCCCCTTGTCGTCGGTAACCCTAAACTTAACATATATGCTGTCGCATTCGTCCTCGGCATATTCTATTTCAGCCTCTGCGAGTGCGGTTTCGTCATGCGGACACCAATAAACCGGTCTTAAGCCCTTGTATATAAATCCTTTATGTGCCATTTCTCCGAAAATACGGATTTGATTCGCCTCAAAACGGGGCATCAGCGTCAGATAGGAGTTATCCCAATCGCCTATTATACCGAGTCGCTGCTGCTGTGACATCTGACGGGCTACATTCTCTCTGGCGAACTGCTCGCATCTGTCCCTGAACTCGCTGATACCGACCTCGCCGCCCTTGCCGTGCTTCTTTATCATCTGGTTCTCAATCGGAAGCCCGTGCGTATCCCAGCCGTGTATATATGGCGCTTTATAACCTCCCATATTACGGCTTTTTATAATAAAATCCTTTAACAGCTTGTTCAACGCATGCCCGATATGCATATCCCCGTTCGCATAGGGAGGTCCGTCGTGCATAACAAACAAGGGCTTGCCCTCGTTCGCTCTCATTATTCCGGCATAAAGGTCCTCGCTGTCCCATTTCGCCTTTATTTCAGGCTCCTTTAAAGGAAGATTTGCCCTCATCGGAAAATCCGTAGAGGGCAGATTTAATGTATCTCTGTAATCTGCTTGCATAAATTCAATAGGGGAAAACCCTTTGTTTAAGGGCGATCCCGTTCCTTTCGGTTTCTTTTTTACTCTTTATTAATCCGCTTGGGACTATTTGTTATCCTCCTGCATAAAACGCAGGAATTCGTCCTCTTCGCCGTTGTTTTCTGTTTTTTCGGTATTTGTCTCGGCAATAAGCTCCTCTATAACCTCCGCCTCGTTTACCTTCTGTCCGCCGACGGCGGCTCGCTCTGTCGTAATTGCCGGATCGTCGGCAATCTGCGGCTCGGCTTCAATGCTCTTTTTAAGCTCGCTCTCGATAGTACCCTTTACATCGGTGAAAATCTTGGCAACTATGGTGTCCTCGTTCGGGAGAACAATGTCCTCAATCTCGTTTACGGATAAATTCTGCAGCTCCTCTATGTGCTTGCGGTATAAATCGAATATAACCTTTTTGAAATCGAGAATTCTGGTTCTGATTGACCACATCTCCTCTTTTTCTCTCTGAAGCTCGTCCCTGAAGTCCGCAATAACGGCATCGCATCTGTCCTTTATTGCACCGGTAATTATGTCGGCTCTCTCGTTAGCGTCCCTGATTATCTTCTCGCCCATCTTCTGTGCGGAAATAAGCGTGCTGCGTATGGACTCTTCCTCGTCCTTTATTTCATCGAGAGTGTTCACGACAACACGGAGCTTCCTGTCAAGCTCGTTGTTCTCCCTGTACGCCTCTGTATATTTCCCTATAAGAAACTCGATATAATCATCCACTTCCGCGGCGTTATATCCCTTCAGGCTTTTTGAAAACGCCTTGTTTTTAAGTTCGTGCGGTGCTAACATTTTTTAGTCCTTTCCGCCCGTTGGGCAAGGAATTTGTTGATGTATGATGTATAATGTATATATTTTGGGTTAAAACAGTTCGGTAATCGAGGGCAGCATCAGCCTCATTATAGTGAGTAAAATAAAGGTTGCCACATATGACAAATCCAAAGGGCTGTCTGCAAGAGAGCCGACGCGTGACAACGCACTCCGGACGGTAGAAACCACCGGCTCGGTAACGGCGTAACAAAACTCGAACACCGGAGATTCGTCCGACGCAAAAAGCTGCAAGATCACCCTTGCCAAAATTAAATAACTCAAGGCGGTGACAAACACCGCCACGGTTGTTGTTGTAATTACTAAAAGCTCGACCAAAACCATTTCACCCGATTATAGTTAATCTTTCGATTGTATAATTAAAAAAGCTCTCTCTGGGATTTTACTTCCTCACGCTCCGGCTGATCGCCCGACACATCCACATTCTTAGGTGTGATGATATAGGTTGAGTTAGCCACCCTTTTAATCTGTCCCTCAATGGCAAAGGCGACTCCCGAGCAGAAGTCTATTATCCTTCTTACCGTTTCCTTGTTTGTGTCCTCAAGGTTAAGTACAACGGTACGGCGTGCCAAAAGGTGGTCGCCTATTTGTGTTACCGCCTCAAACCTCTCCGGCTTGACTACCTTCATCTCAAGCGAGCTTGAGGAGCCTATTCCGCCGGTAGCTCTTGTAGGTACGGTCTGACGGGGAGCCGGCTGCTGAACTGTCTGTTCCTCGGCAACATCCTCTTCATAGTTGTTCTCGTAGCCTTCCTCATATTCCTCTTCGGCTTTGAAAAGATCCGAAAAACGATTAAACAATCCCATAGTAAACCTCCATAATATTTTAAAAATAATAATTTAATGTCCTTTTGTCCGGTTAATTCCTGTTGCCGAAAATTGCGGAGCCGATGCGAACAAGTGTGGAGCCGCTCTCAACGGCAGCCATATAATCGTCGCTCATACCTATCGACAATATTCCTATATTACTATTATCTACTTTTTTATGGAATATGTCAATAAATTTTTTGCTTATTTTATTGAAAAATAAGCTGTTTTCTTGTGAATTTTCACATTTTGGGGGAATTGCCATCAATCCGCAGAGCCGAATGTTGTCAAAATGCCGTATTTTATCGACAAAAATATCTATCTCTTCAAAGGGTATGCCGGACTTTGTAACTTCGTTCGCAAGGTTAACCTCTATCAAAACATCCATTAATTTGTCCGCACGATATGCACGGCGGTCGATTTCCTCGGCGAGCTTTATACTGTCCAGTGAGTGAATAAGGCTAACCTTGTCTATGATATACTTTACCTTGTTTGTCTGAAGGTGTCCTATAAAGTGTATGTCTATTCTTTCCCTGTCTATCCTGTCGTATTTATCGAGCAGCTCGTTAACACGATTCTCGCCGATAACCCTTATTCCGCAATCGGCGGCGAAGTTGATTATCTTCGGCGGAACGGTTTTTGTCGCCGCCAAAAGAGTCGCTCTTCCGTTTATCTCGGCTGTAATGCGTTCGATATTTTCCTTTAACATCCGCTTATCGTAGGTCATTGTAATGTTTTTCCTTCAAATATATTCCTGCCGGAGCTTATAACCGCATCGTATAAAGACAGGTTTGTTTTCGAAAAATACGCCTTGTTCTTTATGTTAGGAAAATCGGGGTCGGTAGGAAGCTGACATATGTAATAACCGTTTTCCTCATACAGAACCGTTGCTTTTTTAAAGATAACCTTGTTTCCCCTAAGAGCATAAACCCCTGTTTCGCCGTTATTTATTCGCAGTGCCGAAACCGACACCTTAAGCCCCTCGTAGGTATCGGATATTAATTCAACCGTCTGCGCTCTGGTATAGTTAAAGCCCTCCGGCATTGCGTTGGTCGTAAAAATCAACAGCACCCTGTCAAGGTCGGTTTGGCTGACCGTACGGAGCAGGCTTAATCCGAGGACCTGTCCTCCCGAATAAGGGAACGCAAAATCACTCTTTCGTCCGAGCGTAAAGCCGCTTGCGGTGCGTTTATCGACCTCACACACCAAATACCAATCGGGAGTCAGCACGAGCTTTCCGACAGAGTCGTTTATTATGCCCTGGTCGGGAACCATATGGGAAAGGGTATCCATTTCTGCGATTGACAGGCTCTGTAATTTTGCCTTTGTGAAACTGTTCTCATACCCGTCCACTACCGAATAAAAATACCCCGGCTTGTTTGCGACATGCGCAACGCTTGCTCCGGTAAGCGTCGCTTCAAGCGCTGTTTTCTCGTTTTCCAACTCTTTTATTTTGGTTTCGTAATTCTTTTGTGACAAAATCAACACTTGACGGCGGTTAATCTGTATTGTTAAAGCGTCCTTGTTTCGTATCGCCTTTTCTAAATCGTTATTATCAACTGCTTTTATTATGTCCAGCATTATGCTTGAAATATTGGCGTCTATTTTGGAAAGGTCGGTTGTTGAGGTTCCGCTGCTTATGCCGCTCTTCTCAAGTACGGCAATCTTTGCGTTTATCTCCTTAATTCGCTCTCTGACATTGGCGTCGGTAGCCTCCGAATAGGTAGCTGCAACCTTTACGCCCTTTTTAACCTTTTCGCCTTCCTCAACCAAAAAGCAGTTTGTCCCCGCCGCTGCGGTTGTCAGCACAACCTCGTCCCTGAACACAAACGCCTTCAACTCTATTTTCTTTGCCGTGCTGATAAAGGTTACATACTCAAGCTCCACTATATCGCCTACATTTAGCACGAGCTGAAGCACAAGATAGCATATTAATACAACAGACAGCAAGGTCATTCCAAGCTGTTTTATTGTCTGCCCCTTCATATGCCGTGCCTCCTTTGTTTAATTTGTCGATTGCGAAACTGCGGTTCCGCAATCGAGTTTGGGGATTTCACTCGCTTATCGCCCTAAAACAGCGAAAAATCACTGTTTTAGGGAACCCCCTCGGCGAGTGGGACGCGTGAAACGCGTCTTTGAAGGAGTTTTACGGTCGGGTTACCCGCCCGTAAAACATATTTTTTATCTCACAAGCAACACTTGTTTAATTTGCAAAATATATATTGCATAATTCGGCTGATTTTTGGAATATGCTTTCCGGACTGTAAGCAGCTATGTCGAGCTCTGTTTTGTTCTTCATACGGTTAAAGTATGTCATCTGCCGCTTTGCGTAATTTCTTGTGTTCTTTTTTATTGTATCGGCAACGGTTTTTATATCCGTTTTCCCCTCGAAATACGGAAAGAATTCCTTATATCCGATCGCCTGAGACGCGGTAACGGTTTCCGCAAGTCCTGCATCATATAATTTTTTCACTTCGCTCTCAAGCCCCGACGAGAGCATTGTGTCAACCCGTGCGTTTATTCTGTCGTACAAAAGCTGCCTGTCCGAGCCGGTCAGGTAAATCAAGGTGTAGTCAAAAACGCTCTCGTTAAGTCTGCTAAGCTCGTCCTGTCGGGTTTTTGTACTCCCCGACGACAAATATATCTCCAGCGCCCGTACCACTCTTTTTATATTGTTGGGGTGAATAGCGTCGGCGCTGGCAGGGTCGACCTCCCGCAGATACCCGTGCAGAGCCTCGCAGCCCTCTTTTTCCGCTCTTTCGTATAATTCGCCCCGCAGCTTATCCTGCGAATCCATTTCGGTCAGCCTTTTACCCGACAGCAACAGGTCTATATACAAACCCGTTCCGCCGGCTATTATCGGTGTTTTTCCTCTTTTACTTATATCGAATGCGGCTTCTCTCGCTTTCTCTATGAATACGGCAACCGAGAAAACCTCGTTAATATCCGCTATGTCGATTAAATGATGCGGAACGGATGCTCGTTCCTCTTTTGTCGGTTTTGCGGTTCCGATATCCATACCCCTGTATATCTGCATGGAGTCGCCGCTTATAATCTCGCCGCCGAGTGCTCTGGCAAGCCGCAGAGCAAGCTCGCTTTTGCCTGCTGCCGTTACACCGACTACCGCAATTACGGGTATTTTCTCCAAGTCGTCTCCGCACCTCTCAATAATATAAAATTAATGTATAAACATAGCGTCCCCAAAGCTGAAAAACCTGTATTCCTGTTCTACCGCTTCTTTATACGCCGCCATTGTGTTTTCGTACCCCGCAAAGGCGGACACCAGCATTATCAACGTGCTCTCGGGCAGGTGGAAGTTGGTAATCAACCCATCGATTAGCTTGAATCTGTAGCCCGGATAGATGAAAATATCTGTCTCGCCCTCGTAGGGCTGCAAAAAACCGTTCTCGTCCGCCGCACTCTCAAGCACCCTTGTGCTCGTTGTTCCGACCGATATGATTCTGCCCCCGTTCGCCTTCGCCTTGTTTATTATATCTGCGTTTTCAGGGGTAATTTTAATATATTCCGAGTGCATAACATGGCTCTTGAGGTCGTCCTCCTTAACGGGTCGGAAGGTCCCCAGTCCGACATGAAGTAAAACTCTTGCGGTAAGAACCCCTTTATCGGTAAGCCGCCGCATAAGCTCGGGAGTGAAGTGCAGCCCTGCCGTCGGTGCGGCTGCGGAGCCGTTATATTTTGCGTAAACGGTTTGGTATCGTTCGTTATCCTCCAATTTCTCAATTATATAGGGAGGCAGCGGCATTGTTCCGATTTTTTCGAGTATTTCAAGGAAGATTCCCTCGTAACAAAACTCGATTCTGCGGACTCCGCCCTCAAGCACATCCGTTACGGTCCCGCTCAGCCCGTGAGGATAAATAATCCTCTCGCCGATTCTTGACTTTTTACCCGGTCGGGTTAGGCATTCCCAGGTCTCTGTTTCGGTGTTTTCAGCTCTTTTTAAAAGCACGGTCTCTATCTCGCCCGTATGCGTTTCGCTCCTGCCGAATATCCGTGCGGGGATAACCCGAGTATCGTTGATAACCAAGCAGTCGCCCTCCGATAGGAGGCTTTCTATATCAAAAAACCGCTTGTGCAGAAACTCTCCCCCGTCCCTACGCATTACAAAAAGCCTTGAGGAATCACGCTTTTCGAGCGGTGTCTGAGCTATAAGCCGCTCGGGCAGAGCGTAGTTGTAGGATGATTTTTGGAGTAACATTGACGATCCTTCTTGTTGCTCTGTTGTATATTTTAGTAATAGATTATAGCATTTGTCGATATTATACACCAAAATAAGGTGATTTTCAACCTGTAGGCGATAAAAATTTAGCGAACACTAAATTTGGGCATATGTTGACATTCTTGGTTTTTGTTGTTATATTATACGCATAATAACGATTTAGACGGGAGTGAAAAAATGCCGTTTTTACTTGCGCCCGCAGGCAGTCCGGAGTGTTTGAGAGCAGCCATCGCCGCAGGTGCGGATGAGGTGTATCTCGGAGGCGACGCCTTCAACGCGCGGATAAATGCAAAAAACTTCGGGAATAAAGAGTTAATCGCAGCGGGCGAGACCTGCAAAATAAATAATGTGCGGCTTTTTATAACCCTTAACACCCTCGTTGCGGACAGAGATTTTGCCGCTCTGCGTGAATATATGGTGTTTTTGGAGCAGAGCGTACAGCCCGACGCCTATATTGTACAGGACATCGGGCTTGCCGTATGGCTTAAAAAAAACTTCCCCGATATCGTTCTGCATGCAAGCACTCAGATGCAGCAGCATTCTTCGGGTGCGGTTTCCCTTTTAAAAGCACTCGGCTTCTCCCGTATCGTTTTAGCCCGTGAGATGAGTGATAAAAACATAAAGACAGTTTGTCAAAACGATATTGAATGCGAGGTGTTTGTCCACGGTGCGCTCTGCGTAAGCATGAGCGGCGGCTGCCTAATGTCCTCGATGATAGGAAAAAGAAGCGGCAACAGAGGAGAATGCGCCCAGCCCTGCCGTTTAAAATATTCGGGCAAGAGCGAGTATCCATTGTCCTTGAAGGACTTGTGTCTTGCGGAGCATATCCCCGAATTAACCGCAATGGGCGTTACCTCCTTTAAAATAGAGGGGCGGATGAAGAGCCCCGAATATGTTTATACGGTAACGGAAATTTACCGCCGTCTTATAGACGAGAACCGCTCTGCGACCTATACAGAGAACGCAAGGCTGCGGGCTGTTTTCTCCAGAAACGGCTTTACCGACGGATATTTTACGGGTAAAATCGGCCCGTCAATGTTCGGAATACGCAGCGAGAGCGACAAAAAGCTTGCGAAAACAATAAAAACCGAGAAGCTTGTTCTGTCTCCTCGGGAAGAGCCTTTTAAAAAAACCGCTCCGCTGCCGTTAATCCTTCCGCATAAGAACACAGAAATGATAATACCGCCCGCTCATCAAAAGGGTTTTGTGCTGCGGTTTGAGAGCAGAAGCCCCGGAATTGGTGTAATAAAAAAATATTATGAGCTTGCCGCACGCATCGACCTTCCCGTTTGGGACTTGGAGCGGCTGGACGGCATAAATAAATATTCGGAAAAAATAAGTGTTGTTCTGCCCCGCACAATTTATGACAGCGACAGTGGCGAGGTACAAAGACTGCTCGGTTTTGCAAAAGCCGCCGGAATAACGCAGGTTACTCTCTCTAATGTGGCGTATCTCGGTATTTGCGGCGATTTTTATACGCACGGGGATTATTCGCTCAATGTAACCAATACCGAGACGCTCTCTCTTTTGGAGAGCCTCTCCCTTTCCTCGGTGATGATTTCGCCCGAAATAAGCCCCAGGTTCCTATCCTTTTCACCGCTTGCCAAGGAATATATCGTTTACGGACGGCTGCCCTTGATGCAGACCGAGAACTGTATTCAAAAAAATATCGGCAACTGCCGCCGAGATAATTGTGGCGGCACGCTTACAGACCGCACAAACACGGACTTTCCTGTTAGAAGGGAGTACAAACACCGTAATATTATATATAATTCGGTTCCGCTATACCTTGCCGACAAAATAAACGCTCTTAAAAAAAGCGATGTCGGGTTATATACCCTGCTTTTTATCGACGAATACGAGAACGAACGAGAGTTTGACAAGCTGATAACCCTCTGTACACAAAAAGCCCCCGCACCGTTTGCCTTAACAAGAGGATATTATAAGTAAAAATGTTTTAATCGTTCTATGTGCGATATTATATATTGTTTTGAATTCATATTGACAATATGTGCAGAAGAAAGTATAATAGCATTAGAAGAAACTACGCTTTTTTAATTTTATAAATAATTTAGAGAGGGTTTTTTATGAGAAAAGTTATGAAAAAGGCTTTTGTTTTACTTATTGTTCTCTCGCTTATTCTTATGCTTTTCGGATGTGCGCAGAAAAATGACGATTCTGAGAGTCTGATCAAATCATCCTCCGTATCGGATACATTATCCTCATCGCAGGATACAATCGGAGCTTGGGAGAAGGTCTCGCTTGGAGAGAACTCCGGCGGCGTGAACACACTGGTTACCGACAAATTAATAGCATACAATTCCGGTTCGGTGTTTGTTTCTGTCGACGGAAGGACTTTTAACAAGGTGCTTGAACGCGATGGCGCCGCTTTCGCTTCTCTATATGCCGCAGGATCTAAATACATAATGACCACCGCCGACAGCCGCTGGTATTTATGGATGTCTGACAATGGTATCGATTATACACTGCATACCGATAATATGGGTTATTACTACGGAATGAACGGGATAACCTATGCCGAGGGTAAATATATCGGTACTGATTCAAGCGGCGGTCTGTACCTGTCTGACGACGGATTGACATGGAGCACTCATAAAGTAAATCAGCTGTCTTTTTTCCTTGATGATACGCTGTATCAACTTGTTTATTCAAATGGTAAGTATTACGGAATGATGGGCTCTGCTCTTGCTATAGCGAGTAATATAAGCGAGTGGAAAACAATAAAACCCGATCTACCCCATGGCTGTACAATGACCAGCCTTGTTGTCAACGGAGATACTGTTCTTGTTTCTACATACAACCCCAATAACCTTTACATACTGGAGGGTGAAGCGCTTATTAAAGTCGAGGATATTCCCGCCGGATATTACAACAAGCTTGTTTTTTCGGATGGCTTTTATGCCTTGAGAAGCAACGGAGCGGTATATTATTCGGAATCGGGAGTTAATTGGAACGAGTTATTTGCTTCTCCTGCCGATGTAAACCAATTATTCCATTCAATGGAAATTTTTAACGGCAGTATTTATCTGTTTGATGAAAAAGGTACTGTATACTCCCGTTCTTTAACAGATTAAAAGCTTGTGCATAAAACGATTTAAACAACACAAAGGGCAGCCGTGAGGCTGCCCTTCATATATACACTTATCTATTGCGCTACTGCCAAAAAATACGCCTTTTCGCTTGTCTTTTCAAGCGGAGTAAGCTCGGTTGAGCCGTAAATACCTACTACCGAAAAGCCGTTTTTTCGCAGCAAAGACAAAAGCGTTTTCTGCGGGAAATATTTTTGTCTTTGCCGCTCGTCAAACCTCTTATATGCTCCTTTTTCCCGTTTAAACAGCGTCAGATAAAAGTCGCAGATCTTTTTTGCGGACGAGAATTGATTCTGCCATACAAGCATATCCTCCCCGAACTCATAGACAAAGCTGTTGCCGTCAAAAACTTTATCATATCGGTACAGCGTATTTACATCAAACACAAGCAGTCCGCCCGTCTCAATATAGTTTCGCAGCAGGGCAAAAACGCAGTCCAGCTCTGTGTTGCTCTCAAGGTAATTCAGGCAGTCAAACGAGGAATACGCCGCCTGAACCGTACCATACAGCTCAAGCTCACGCATATCCTGACAGATGTACAAAATGTCTCCGCCACCCTTTGCGGCGCTATGTGCGACCGAGAGCATATCGGGCGAATTATCCACACCAACCATATCATAGCCGTACTCGGACAGCAGCCTTGCTATTCCGCCTGTTCCGCAGCCTAAATCCAGCACTTCGTTAACCTTTATTTTGGAAAAGTTATTGAAGCAATGCCTTAGAAAAGAAGCATAGGGTGAATACTGTCCGCTGTTTATGCTGTCATAAAGTCCTGCCGTTGTCTCAAAGCAATTCATCTCTGGAGCCTGTCAAGCACCATATTATAACCGTCGCTGCCGAAGCGGAGAGAGCGGTTCACCCTTGTGATGGTTGCGGTCGAAAGCCCTGTCTTTTCTGCTATTTCGTTATAGGTTATACCCTCCCGCAGCATCTCGGCAGCGGTAAGCCGCTTGCTCATCTCGGTTATCTCGGAAAGGGTACACAAATCATCCAGAAGGCGGTAGCATTCCTCTATAGTCTTTAAAGAAACCAACGCTTTACAGAGCTTTTCGGTTTGCTCGTTTTTTACCTTTTCAATCATTGCAGCAGCTCCTTACCTTATTTTTTAATCGGTGCTATTTAATGTTTATGGTTATCCTTACGACTTCGCTTGTATCGTATCCGTAATCGGTTACCACCTCAAAATAATCCTGCCCCGTAATTCCCTTTGTCGGAGTGTAAACAAAGCTGCCGTCAAGGTTCATCTGTATCGTGCCGTATTTTGGCGAGGTAACGATTTTGTAAATCTTAACCATGTTGGCGGATTCAACAGCTATACTGCCCGTCAGCTTTTCCGAAACCGTGCAGTCCAGAGTAACGCTTTCGGCTGCCGGTGTTGAGGGGTTAAAGGTTCCCTTTATGAATTTATATGTGTCCTCGTAGAGCGAATTTATATATTTGTCGGTTGAGTTATAAGCGGTGTAAATAGAACCGGGGACTCCTCCCTGATAATACATATGAACGGCGTCGGTCATATAGCCGGTCAGCGCACCCACCGCATAATACTTTTTCATTCTGTCGACATGCTCGGTTGAGGTGCCTCCGATTTCAAGCTCAATGCACATTCCCAATAGCTTTGCAGCCTCTGCCGCATCAAAAAGACGCTGATCCGGAATGTTAAAATTAAAAGCGAAGTTGGGCTGATAGCATGCAAGGTCAAAGCCGAGCTTTGCCCACTCGTTATAACCGCTTGCCTGATAATACGGTATCCATGAGGTTATATATCCGAGCGAGCGGACATATTCGGTGGTGTAGGAGATAAGCTCCAAAAGTTGTGAATCGCTGTAATTAATCTCCTCGGTAAACCAATAGAAGCCCTCGATGTATAAATTTTTGTAGCCCTTTTCGTCAAAGACCCTTATCTGTTCGTCTATGAGCCATTTAATGGCGGTTTTCCTGTCCTCAACCTTTGAGAAGTTAAGGTTTTTTCCGCCTATTTCACCAAAGGAGGTTACCTCGGAAACGGGATATAGTATTGAAAGGAACACGCCTACCTTATAGTCGCTCTTACCGAGTGCGTCCTTTGTTTCCTTGACTGCGGCATCAAGCGCATCCATATTTCTGTCCTTGGTAAACTGAACATCCATATAATACTGCCAGTCCTCTTTTTTCAACGGCTTTTTGGTACCGCCGTCGTAAAGATATGCGACATATGGAAGGAACATATAGGAATCAAACAAGGTATCCTTTATTACACCGTTTTCTATATATGCCACATGAGGAAGGTATATCTCCTTTGTTATCGGTGCTATGCTCGGATGACATATATACGAAAGAAGCACATCCTGTATGCCGTTGAAATCCTCCGGCGAGGCGTATTTGTTAGGGTATACAATTTCCTCGATTATATCGGGAATTATCTCTTTTGCGTTGCCTACCTTTTTTGTGCCGGTTATTTGAAACTCGTCGGCATAAACATGTGAGGTAACCGCAAAGGATATTTTTATATACCTCGCACGGTAGCTCCTTGCGAACTTTCCGGCAACACGAACGATATCGCTCTCCTTTGCCGATGTTAGATTTGTTATCTTATGAATCTCCTGCCAATCCGTTCCGTTTTCGGAGGCGGATATTTTTACCTCTGGGGGGAGCTTTACTCCCGATGAGTCCTCCTTAAGGAAGCCGACAGAATAGCCGGATACGGCGGAGGTGTTGCCCAAGTCGTAATATATGTCTCTCTGAAGTCCTCTTGTAAAGCGGAACCATCCGGCGGCGTCATACTTTGCGACCGTGGCATATCTTCCGTCGGTGAGCGCTGCCGCAGAGGCGGGTGTGTTCTTCTGTGCGGTTGCCAGGTCACCGTCGAGGGTTGCATATGCGGCTATCTGCTGGGTCAGCCCTGCGAGCAGGTTCTTCTCGGTGTTATAGTCGGAGTCGCTCTGACTCCAATAGGTCGGCTCGGTGATTTCGGGAATAACTACCTCGTCGTAATATTTTGTCGGTTTATTAATCAATGGATTCTCTCCTTCGTATTTATATACAAATATTTCATCAACGAATAACCAGGATGATCTCGGTGCGACACAGGCTATTTTTATTTTTGATGCCGTTATACCGCCCTGGAGCTTGAGCGATGCGGTATATAATCCGGGTGCGTCGAGCACCTTTGGGGTTATGCTTGTGTTAATAAGCGTGTATTCTCCGTTGTTAAAGGCATAAAACTCCACCTTGGTGGGAAGTCCTATACCGGAGGACAAATTATTGCAGAAGCTTATTCCTAAGTCCGCAATGCCGCTGTATGATGCGGCAAGGTCAAGCTCTATGGTCAGACTCCCCGATGAGGCGGAGTTGTACCCTACCCACGGCTCTTTGTTAGAGCCGAAATAACCCTCCGCAAAAACGCCGTCCGTAAGCTTTGCGTTGGTGTCGGGATATGTAGGGTGAGCCTGATATGACGGAGTATAGCTCTTTTCCAGCGATAGGTTGACCTGTGCAAGGGTACGGTCTATCTCGCTTGTATACAATGCATCAATCGACGCTTTTACAAGTGAATAATCGGTGGTATCCTCGGATGTATCCTTTGAGGTGTCCTCTGATGTGCCGCTTTCGTCGTCAACAGGGGTTACCGTACAGGAAACCGTTAAGGTAAGCGTCATTAGTAGCACTAAAAAGAGGCAGATCAATCTGTCTTTTCTCATTTTCCTAAAAAATTCCTTTCTGTTTGGTGTTTTTCTTTATTATACATCTTTTTTTCCGCCAGTGCAATATAAAAATCCCCCACAGCTTTAAAACAATGTTTTTTAACATTTGAATGTTGACTTTTGTTCAAAAAAACCATATAATGCTTTTAATAAGTGAATCTATACACACAAATTATATTCACATTCTGTGAGTAACGGCAAATTTATATGG
Source organism: Firmicutes bacterium HGW-Firmicutes-21 (assembly GCA_002841455.1). Taxonomy (GTDB): domain Bacteria; phylum Bacillota; class Clostridia; order Oscillospirales; family CAG-382; genus UBA1049. The sequence goes on from PGZT01000001.1 coordinate 55,126, forward strand.
AGGTTATTTAAATGAAAAAATCAATCAGCTTGTTATTAGTCGTTCTTTTTGCGTTTGCCGCTTTAGCGGGATGCTCCGCCGAAAAAGCAACGGTTTCCGTGAAGGTAGTAATTGACCGGGGCTATGACGGGATTTTTGACGAGACCCTGTACGAGGGCGATGTGGAGATTTCCGGAAAGAACATAAGTGTTGACGCTATTATTAACCAATTGAGCACCGATGGTAAAATAACCACCGAGTATACAGAAAATGCTAACGGCGACACCGTTATAAAGGCTATAAACGGCAACGAGAACAAGAACGAGGGAGTAGACCCCGTAGTTTTTTACGAATGGATTTCGGCAAAAAACAACTCCGAGGTTAAAGGATTATGGTCCGATACATTAGTGGCGGACTCATGGATGTGCAGAAATTTGTTGCTATCGCAGAGAGGAGCTCCTTTCCGATAGATTTGACATCGGGACGCTATACCGTTGATGCAAAAAGCCTTATGGGGATATTCAGCCTTGATTTAATGCAGCCAATCAAGCTTATCGCTCACGGGGACGATACCGAATTGTTTGCACAGCTTGAGAAGTTCAAGGCATAAGTTTAAAATACATATTATTTAAACAAAAACAATGGACAACGGATGCTTCCGATGCCCATTTTTTGTTTATTCTTATTTTTCTGCCGTTAACCTTGTTTTCTGTCCTTGTTTCCTTTTCCCTCGGGAGCGACAACAATCTTTCTCTCCGCTCCGTCGCCGATTGAATAGGTAACAACGCCGTTAATCTCCTGACACTCGGAGTGTATAATCCTTCTCTCGTATGCGTTCATAGGCTCAAGGGCGAAGCTCTTTTTGTACTTAAGCACCTTATCCGACATTCTCCTCGCAAGCGCTTTTAGTGTTTGCGAGCGCTTCTCTCGGTAGTTCTCTATGTCAAGGGTTATGCGGAAAAACTCGTCGTGCTTTTTATTTGCCGCGAGGGTTGTAAGGTATTGAATGGAATCCAAAACATCGCCGTGCCTGCCGATTAAAAGCCCCAGATTCTCGCCCTGTACCGTAATAACGGCACCCTCTGCGTCCTCGCTCTCTATAACGGCTGTAGCCTCAATACCCATATTTTTAAGCAGTGTATCTACAAATTCCAGCGCTACAAGAGCGGGAGTTTCCTCTATATAGACTCTGACCTTGGCGGCAGAGGAGCCTATACCCAAAATGCCCTTTCTTGCCTCGTCGATTGTCTCATATTTAACCTTTTCCACAGTCCTGCCAAGCGCCGCCGCCCCTGCCGCAACAGCCTCGTCGACTGTCTTGCCCGTAGTAATAATTTCTTTTGTCATATTTTTGGCCATTCCTTTCAGTGTTGAGTACGGATTGCTGTCAATCGTTGCCGCTTTCGTCGTCATCACTTATATCGTTACCGTCGTCATCGTCATCGTCGTCCGCCGAAAGCATCTCTATTTTGTTTCTTATTAAAGGCTTTTTACCGCCCGACGAGCTCTTTGCCGCTCCCGATTTGGGCTTGCCGGCTGTAGGTCTGCCGTCAACCTCAAGGTCCTTGTAGCTCTCGTCGTCCTCGTCAACCTCAATCATAATAACCTTTTTCTTTTTCTTCTGCGATTGCTTAATATCCTTCTCTGCGGCCGTTATATCCGCTTCGGTAATAACGGGCATGGGGTAGAATTGATTAAGAACAATCGGTTGAACCGCTCCGGTTACTGTTCGCCATATCCAGTAGATACCCACCGCCGCAGGGAAGCTGAAGGAGAAGACCAAGCTCAGAATAGGCATGCCCCATTCCATAAACTTACCTCCGCCCATAGGATTTCCGTCCGCTCCCATAGGAGAGCCCATATATTTACGGTTGATAACCCCGCCGAAATAGCTTGTTATGAAAACAAGGAGCGGTATCAAATGTATGAACCTGAACCTAAAGCTCATTATATCACCCAAATTGGGCGTGTCCAGCAATGTCTCGCCAAAAAAGCCGAATTTAGGGAGCGCGTCTCGCTGTTCGTCCGAAAAATGCAATGTGTATTTTTCTGCGGACGCAAGAGTTATATTGTGCTTTTTTGCGATTTCCTGAAAATACTCGTAATCCTCGGAAATTATTTTTGTAAGAACCAGCTCGATCTTGCGTGAATCGTTCGCTCCGAGATCCTTTGAAATTGCATCCAGCTCTTTATTAAAGCTATCGTACTCGGTTTCGTTGTAATTGTTCTCGATTAAATCCTTGTCTTTGTACTGCTCTACAACCTCAATCGCATATCTGTACAGCTCATCGTTTTGCAGCTGTGCTTTCAGGTCGCCTGTGGAGGAGTAAGAAATCGGAGCTCTTACAATAGCAAAAAGGATTAAAATAATGGGCAGCTGAATAAGCATGGGCAGGCAGCCCGCAAGCTGATTATACCCTTCCGTTCTGTACATTTCCTGAACCTCAAGGTTCATTTTCTGTTGAGTGGCACGGTCTTTTCTGCCCGCATACTTCTTTCTTATCGCCATTTCCTTAGGGCGCATTTTTCTCTGCATTATTTGGCTTTTATGCTGCTTTATACCGAGCGGGAGCAAAACGATCTGCATTATGAGCGCAAAGAAAAATAACGCAAAAACATAATAGTTGCCCGAAATAAAAAGGCATAATTTCATCAAATATTCGAAGGGTATATAAAAGAATTCCATGTTTTAAAAATCCGTTTCCCCGACAAAATGAATCGAATGTTCTGTGCTTCAGCTGCCGTCTGTCGGCGTTGGCGGCCTTAGCCTTTTTTTCTTATGCTCTTTTCCGGAACAGGGTCATAACCGCCCTTGCAGAAAGGGTTGCACCGCAAAATTCTGTATACGGCGAGCAAAAGCCCTTTAATAACACCTCGTGTCTCTATTGCCTCGATTGCGTATTGAGAGCAGGTTGGCTGAAAGCGACAGGCAGACGAGCTGTAAGGCGAAATATGTTTTTGGTATAAACGAATCGGAAAAATAAATAACCTTTTCATTTCGGTATCACTTTAATCCTTCTTCACGCAAAAGGGCCGCCTTTTTCAATAATGCATACAGCTCATCCTGAATTACGGTAAAATGAGCATCGTCGCATGCCTTTCTGGCGACAATAACAATAAGAAATCCTTCCTTTACAAACGGGTGAAGAGTTCTGTAGGCCTCTTTTATTTTTCTTCTTATCCTGTTCCTTGTTACGGCATTGCCGCGGTTCTTTATCACCGTAATGCCGACAAGCGTGTTTCTTCTGTCATAATTCTTCAAAGCATAAAGCACCATTGTTCCGGAGGCAACACTTTTTCCTTTTTTGTATACCTTTTGGAACAAATGATTTTCCTTCAGCGCCTTTATCTTTTTGGTTTTTTCCATTGTATCAGTAAACCTTTTAAATTAAGCAAAAGAAGGCATAATGCACTCCAAAAAATGCATTATGCGCTTTCTAAAAAACACATTTTTGCATATCGCAAATATGGGTTTATCAATAAGTCAGGCGAATTCTGCCCTTTGCTCTTCTTCTCTTAAGCACCTTTCTTCCGTTTGCCGTTGCCATTCTTTTTCTGAAGCCGTGCTCTTTTTTTCTGTGTCTTTTCTTCGGTTGATATGTCCTGAGCATTACAAATGCACCTCCCCGATATTTATATAAAAAAGTATTATTACTCTACGGTGCGAAGACTACCGTAAAAACCCCGCTCCCGTTAAAAGTCAACATTTATTATATACATAAATATTAACTAATGTCAAGTGTTTTGTTTGCTTTTTTTATAAACATAAGCGTTATACCGCTTAACGGGCTCCGTTTTCATTCTTTTTTAAGAAAACCCTTTTCTTTTTCCTTATTTTGTGCTATAATATATTTATATATATATATTATTATAAGTGAAGTGAGTTAATGGAAGATTTAGAATACGGTTCTATAATAGACAGTCTAAAATCAGAGCTGTCGGAGCGCTTCAGCAGCACTACGATGTCTCTGTGGTTCGATCAGCTGACGATATTTTCACTGGACGAAAAGCAGGCTGTTTTGCTTGCTCCCTCCGAGTTTAAAAAAAATATACTTGATAAGAAATATATCTCTGTTTTAAGGGAGAGACTCTGCGCCGTTCTCGGCTTTGAGGTGGAACTTAAGCTAATCTCCGCCGAAAGCGAGGATTCCTTAAAAAGCACCTCACCGTCAAAGGATATCCCCGAGGAGGATGTAAGCGCATATAAGCTGCGTTTTAACCCGACATATACCTTTGAGAATTTTGTGGTAGGCAAATCCAACGAGCTTGCTCAGGTAACCAGCCTTGCCGTTGCAAAGCGACCTGCCGAGCTAAACAACCCGCTCTTTCTTTACGGTCCGTCGGGACTCGGAAAAACTCACCTTCTCTTTGCTATAGTCAACGAGATAAGAAAAAACTTTAGCGATTATCAGATTTTATATGTTACGGGCGAGGAGTTTACAAACGAGCTTATTGATTCGTTGGCTCAAAAAAAGCCCGTCGCTTTCAGAGATAAATACAGAAACCTTGATGTTCTTTTGGTTGACGATATACAATTTCTTGCAAATAAGCTTGCCATTCAGGAGGAATTCTTCCATACCTTTGACACGCTGTTTAAGCAAAACAAACAGATTATTTTAGCATCCGACTGTCATCCAAAGGAGATAAACAACCTTGAGGACAGGCTCAAGTCTCGGTTTGAAATGGGGCTTGTCGCCGACATTCAGCCACCCGACCTTGAGCTTAGAGTCGCTATATTCAAGAGAAAAACCGCAGATATGGGGCTGGAGATACCAAACGATGTGTTCCTGTATCTTGCGGAGAACATTAAAATAAACATACGGCAGATAGAGGGCTCTCTAAAAAAGCTCAAGGCTCACAGCCTTATAAGCGGCGAAAACATTAACATTACAATGGCGCGTTCGGTTCTCGGCGATTTTCTCAGAAGTGCTGAGAGCTCGGACAATATTATAGAAAAAATATTCACCTATGTTTCCAAGCGTTACGGTGTTTCAAAGGATTCTCTCAAGAGTCAGAAACGAAGTGCCGATATCGCTTACCCCCGTCATATAGCGATTTATCTGACCCGACAGCTTACCTCACTATCTCAAAAGAGTATTGCGAGAATTTTTGCAAAAAAGGATCACACCACAGTTTACAACTCGATAATGGTTGTTGAAAAGAAGCTGAAGAGCGATGTTCAGTTTGAACGGGAGATAAATCAAATCATCGAGGAGTTCCGGGGATAAACAAAAAGACAACGGTGAATAAAAACGACCTTTTCCACAGGTTTTACCCATAGTTTTCTTCACCCGTTTTTGCTGTTTTCTTTTATGCGGCAATCCGTTTCGGGGTTTCCCACATATACACAGGGACTACTACTAATAAGACTACTAATTCCTTTGGTTATATTTATAACTTTTTCTGTAAAAAATCTACTTCTTTTCGGAAAGGACTTGTTACAAAGATGGCAATAAAATTTATTTCAAACAGAGCCTCTTTGCTCTCGCTTATAATACCGGCACTTGCGGCAACCTCAACAAAAAGCACACTGCCTGCTCTTGAGGGCCTACTTTTTTCTCTTGAGGACAACCTGTTGACCGTTTGCGGCTACGATTTGGAAAAGGGTGTAAAAACATCCGCTCCCGTTTATCCCAAAGAGGATGGAGCGGTTATTCTCAACGCACAAAAAATAAGTGCGATAATCAGGAATTTTCCTGACTGTGAGATACACTTTGAGGCCGACGAGAAGAATGTGGTCAGAATTTCAGGCGCAATGAGTGATTTCTCTATTCACGGGCTGGCTGCCGAGGCTTTTCCAAACCTGCCGGAGCTTGGCGGAGACAAGAGCTTTTCCATTAGTCAAAGTCTGTTAAAGGATATAATAGCAACTACTCATTTTGCGGTCGCACAGACGGATGCAAGGCCTATTCTTACGGGAGAACTGTTTAAAATAGACGGTAAAAACCTGACAGTGGTTGCGCTTGACAATTACAGGCTTGCCCTGCGAGAAGAAACAAATGCAATCTTCGGAAACGACAGCAGTTATTCGTTTGTCGTGCCGGGGAAAACGCTGATAGAGTTTTCAAAGCTGCTTGATGAGAGCGAGGAAATGGTTGTTGTTGAGTTTACAAGCAAATATATAATTTTTAAAGTAAGGGATATTATATTTTTCTCACGCCTTTTAGAGGGAGAGTTTTTGGATTATAACCGTGCTATACCTAATCAAAACAAGATATTTGTCAAGGTAAACACGGCTGATTTTATAGAGAGTGCCTCACGTGCGGCTCTTTTGGTTGACGAGAAGCTGAAAACACCTTTAAAGTGTAAATTCAGCGGCGATATACTGGATATATCTTGCTCAACACAATACGGAAAGGTAAACGATAACATTAAGATACAAAAAGACGGAGACGACATAGAGATCGGTTTTAACAGCCGCTATTTATTGGATGCTCTGCGTGCCTGTCGTGATGACTACATAAACGCAGCCATGTCCACGCCTCTGATGTCGATGGTTATAACTCCCTCAAAGAAAAAGGATAACAGTAAATATACCTATCTTGTGCTGCCGTGCAGGATTAAGGAATAAACTCCGAAAGTAAACTTTCGAATACGGTTTTGTGCCTTGGTTGCAAGAGGTGCAACCATTTGTATGAATGCTTCATACAAATCGGCACAATTCCTACTATGCTATAAGGTAAAAGCCGTAAAAATAGAGCGAATGCAGTTAATGCCGGGAAAAGGAATGACAAAAGATTGAAAATTATTTCGCTCGGAGTTGCCGATTTTAAGAACACTGTAAAAGAAGAAATAAAGTTCTCCGACGGAATAAACATTATATACGGAGATAATGCGGCGGGGAAAACCAACCTTTTAGAGGCGATATTCCTTTTTGCCGCAGGGAAGAGCTTCAGGGGAAACAAGGACAAGGATTTTATCAGGTTCGGGCAGGACAGCGCCTTTGCGGAGATTGAATTTGAGGACAAAAACGGTATCCAGCGAATGGGTATCAAGCTCTATAAAAACGCAAAGAAGCAAATTTTTCGCAACTGTGCGCAGATAACAAAGCTCTCCGAGTATCTCGGGCTGTTCAGAGCGGTAATATTTACACCCGATCATCTTAATCTTGTAAAAGGGTCGCCGGAGGGACGGAGACGCTTTATCGATTTGGCGATTTGCCAGTCGTTCCCGAGATATGTTGCGACAGTCAGCGAATACAACCGTGTGCTTGCGCAGAAGAACGCATTGCTTAAAAACAAAATCGGCTCCGACGAGCTGACCGAGGTCTATAACGAGAAGCTGTGCGGGCTTGCCGCTCATATAACGCAGAACAGGCTTAAATATATATGCCGTTTACAGAACGAGGCACAGGCTTTCCAAAACGATATGACCGACGGAGCGGAGCGGCTCACCCTTGAGTATTGCTCTCAGGCGGGCAGCAACTTTTGCTCCGCCGAGGAAATAAAGGAACGGTACACAAACCTGTATAAAAGCAAAAAGGAGCAGGAAAAGCAAAGAGGTACAACTCTTTACGGACCGCACAAGGACGATTTTTATATATATATAAACGGAAAAAACGCAAGACTCTTTGCCTCACAAGGGCAGCAGCGCTCCGCTGTTTTATCGTTGAAGCTTGCCGAGGGAGAGCTATCCAAAAAGCTGACGGGTGAATATCCGGTGTTTTTACTCGACGATATCCTCAGCGAGCTGGATGCTAAAAGAAAAAAATATATACTCGACAAAACCGAAGGCAAGCAGGTTATCATAACAGGCTGCGAAAAGGAATTTTTTGCCGCATTTGAGAGTAAAACAAGAATATATATGGAGAACGGAAAAGCATGTTTTTACACCTAAGCAGGAACGAGAGCGTCTTAAAAAAGGAAATAATAGGTATTTTTGATATAGATACCGCATCAATTTCAGCCGATACAAGAGCTTTTTTGGCAAAGCTGCAGGAGAATAAAAGGGTGGTAAACCTATGCGACGACCTGCCAAAGAGCTTTGTGCTTGCAGATAACGAGCTGTGCGAGAGCCTGTATATCACACAGATTTCCGCCGCATCGCTTAAAAAAAGAACAGATATATACTAAGAAAACTAAAACCATCAGACAGATAACCGAAAGGAATGCATAAATAATTATGAGCGAAAAAAACAAGCAGGCTTACGAGGACAGTCAGATACAGGTGCTTGAGGGTCTTGAAGCGGTAAGAAAAAGACCGGGTATGTATATAGGCACAACCTCGTCCAAGGGACTGCATCATCTTATATATGAGATTGTCGACAACTCTATTGACGAGGCGCTTGCGGGCTATTGCGATAAAATCAAGGTTTCTATAAACACCGACGGCAGCGTTACGGTTGAGGATGACGGACGAGGAGTTCCGGGCGGTATGCACCCGAAAATGGATCTTCCGACCTTGCAGGTTATATTCACAATACTGCACGCAGGAGGTAAGTTCGGCGGCGGCGGGTATCAGATCGCCGGAGGACTCCACGGAGTGGGCGCATCCGTCGTTAACGCGCTTTCAAAGCGTATGGAGGTCACAAACCGCCGTGACGGCAAGGAATATACAATCTCCTTTGAGTACGGAAATGTTGCCGAGCCCTTTAAAATGGTCGGCCCGACGGACAAGCAGGGGCTGACGGTAAAGTTTTTCCCCGACGACGGTATTTTTGAGACGGTAGAGTTTGAGAAGGAAATTGTACGCACAAGGCTGCGTGAGCAGGCTTTTTTGAATGCGGGTATATGCATAACGCTTATCGATAAGCGAGAGGAGAATCCGACCGAGGAGATTTTTTGCTACGAGGGCGGAATAAAGAGCTTTGTCGAATATATAAACAGGAAGAAAGCGTCGGAAATTCTGCATAACGAGGTTATTTATGTAACCGGCTCCAAGGGAACCTCCATAGCCGAGGTTGCAATGCAGTACAACGACTCATATAACGAGAACATTCTTACATTTGCAAACAATATGCACACCGTCGACGGCGGTACGCACGAGACCGGCTTTAAATCGGCGATAACAAAGGTTCTTAACGATTACGGAAAAAAATATAATATTTTAAAGAGCGACGAGAAGCTGTCCGGAGAGGATGTCCGTGAGGGGCTTACCGCAATCGTCAGCGTAAAATTAGAGGATGCTCAGTTTGAGTCACAGACCAAGGCAAAGCTGGGCAACAGCGAGATGAGGACGCTTGTCGAGAGCATGCTGAACGAGAAGCTATCGATATATCTTGAGGAGAATCCCGTTTGCGCCCGTAATATTTTAGAGAAATCCATTTCCGCCGCAAGAGCGAGAGAGGCGGCAAAAAAAGCCCGTGAGCTGACAAGACGAAAAGGTCTTTTGGAGAGCTCCTCTCTTCCGAGCAAGCTCGCCGACTGTAACGAGCGCAGAATGGAGTACACCGAGCTGTATTTGGTCGAGGGAGATTCCGCGGGCGGTACGGCTAAGGATTGCAGGGACAGCCAGTTTCAGGCTATTTTACCGTTGAGGGGTAAAATTCTCAATGTGGAAAAGAGCAGATTGGACAGAATATACGCATCGGTGCAGATTATACCGATAATACTTGCGCTTGGAACGGGTATCGGATCCGAGTTTGATATCACAAAGCTTCGCTACGGCAAAATTGTGCTTATGGCGGATGCGGATGTCGACGGCTCGCATATAAAAACGCTGCTGTTGACCTTCTTCTTCCGGCATATGAGACCGCTTGTCGAGAACGGGCATGTTTATGCGGCGACACCGCCGTTATACAAGGTTTACAAGGGTAAGCAGGAGCGATATGCCTTTACCGACGCCGAAAGAGACAGATTTATTGAGGAGCTTGGCGGCAACGCCAATGCGGAGCGGTATAAGGGTCTCGGAGAAATGGACAAGGATCAGCTCTGGGACACTACCATGGACCCCGAGAAACGCACTCTTAAAAGAGTAACGATAAACGACGCCTACGAGGCGGATGCGTTATTCTCGGTGCTTATGGGCGACAAGGTTGAGCCTCGCCGTGAGTTTATTGAAGCAAACGCAAAATATGTTTCAAATCTTGATATATAGGGGGAGTTGTACAAATGGGACACGATAAAGACTACGATTACAGCTCTCATCAGGAGCAGACAATACACAATGTCAGTATAGAAAAAGAGATAAAAACCGCTTATATCGAATATGCGATGTCTGTTATTGTCGGGCGTGCGCTGCCCGATGTCAGGGACGGATTAAAGCCCGTTCATCGCCGCATCCTTTATGCTATGTACGAGGACAAGCTTACCTCGGACAAGCCGTTCCGTAAATCGGCGACAACCGTCGGTAATGTGCTGGGTAGGTATCATCCGCACGGAGATGTTGCCGTTTACGATACAATGGTTCGTATGGCGCAGCATTTTTCGCTCAGATATCCGCTTATAGAGGGACACGGCAACTTCGGTAACATAGACGGCGACAGCGCCGCCGCTTACCGTTATACCGAGGCGAGAATGGCAAAGCTGTCCAACGAGATGCTTGTCGACATAGAGAAGAATGTAGTTGATTTTACAAACAACTTTGATAACACGAGGAAGGAGCCGCAGGTGCTGCCCTCCCGCTTTCCGAACCTGCTTGTAAACGGCTCCGTCGGTATTGCCGTCGGTATGGCGACAAACATACCTCCGCATAATCTGTCGGAGGTTATCGATGCGACCATATACCAGATAGATAACCGTGATTGTCAGGTACAGGACCTTTTACCCTTTGTCAAGGGACCGGATTTCCCCACCTACGGAACCATTTACGGCACCGCAGGTGTTTACGAGGCTTATATGACCGGCAGAGGCAGGGTCAGGGTAAGGGCAAAGGCGCATTTTGAGGAGAAGCACGGAAGAACAAGCATTATAATAACAGAGCTGCCTTATCAGGTAAACCGTTCCCTTTTACTGGATAATATGGTTTTACTTGTAAAGAATAAACGAGTCGAGGGTATCTCGGATATCAGGAACGAATCCGGCCGCAAGGGAATGCGAATCGTCATTGAGGTAAAGAAGGACGCCAACGCTCAGGTTGTGCTTAATCTGCTTTACAAATATACACAGCTTCAGGACACCTGCGCAATAAATATGCTTGCGCTGGTAAAGGGAGAGCCTAAGGTTCTTAACCTTAAAGAGGTGCTTGAGCATTACATCCTGCATCAGGAGGAGGTTATAACCCGCCGCACGCAGTTTGAGCTTGATAAAGCGGAGCGGGAGGCCCATATATACGAGGGCTTGAAGATAGCGATTGACAATATAGACGAGGTTATCGGTATCATTCGGTCGAGTGCGAACATTTCCGAAGCGAAGGAGAACCTTATCGCACGGTTCACCCTTACCGAGATACAGGCGCAGGCGATTGTCGAGATGACGCTGGGCAGACTCTCCGGACTTGAACGAACAAAGATTGAGGAACGGTTAACCGCTCTTTATGCGTTAATAGAGGAATTAAAGGGAATTTTGTCGGACAGAGACAAAATTACGGCTATAATTAAAAATGACCTGTTAGATATAAAGAGACGCTACGGCGACGAAAGGCGTACCGCCATCGAGGAGGTAGAGAACGAGATTATGCTTGAGGATCTTATCGAACGGGAGAACAGCGTTATAACCGTTACACATGCCGGCTATATCAAGCGCTTGCCCTCCGAGACCTATTCGGCACAGCGAAGGGGCGGCAAGGGTATCACGGCAATGTCCACCAAGGAGGAGGATTTTGTCGAGGATGTAATAATCTCGCATAGCCATGATTTTTTGCTTATGTTCTCAAATCGGGGAAGAATGTATATAAAAAAGTGCTATGAGATACCCGAGAGCGGCAGAACGGCGAAGGGAACCAACCTTGTCAATGTTTTATCGCTTGACGAAGGTGAAAAAATAACCGCTATTATTCCGGTAACAGAGTTTACCGAGGACGAAAATCTTGTTCTGCTCACCAAATACGGCGTTATCAAGCGAGTTTCGCTCATGGCTTACCGTACACGCCGTACGGCTGGGCTTTATGCGGTTACGCTTGACGAGGGCGACGAGCTGCTTTTTGTTATGAAGACAACGGGAAGCGACCAGATAATCGCCGCTTCACGCAAGGGGCTTTCCATCCGCTTTAACGAGCAGAATGTGCGGGTTATGGGCAGACAGGCGAGAGGTGTCCGTGCTATGCGGCTGTCCGAGAACGATTATATTATAGGCAGCGCCGTTATTCCCAAGGATTATGCCGAGACCGATGCCAAGGTAATTACCATTACCGAGGGCGGATACGGAAAACGGTGCGATATAGACGAATATACACCGCAGAACAGGGGCGGCAAGGGGTTAATCTGCCACAGGCTGAGCGAGAAGACGGGCAGCCTTGCGGGGATAGCCATCGTGGAGCCTACGGACGATATTATGCTTATTACCGACAGCGGAGTTATAATCAGAACAACAGTCGGAGAGATACCCGTTTACGGAAGAAGTGCGGGCGGCGTTATAGTTATGCGTTTGGGCGAGGATGCCTCGATTGTCGGGTTTGCCCGAGTTAAGCCGGAGGAAGAGGACGAGGAAGCAACCGATACAGCCGGAGAGGATTCAACGGAAACAACAGAACCTGAAAATATAGAGGAGCAAAAATAATGGCAATCAAGACCTTTGTGCTGGAGAACTACCCTGAAAAGGAAAAGCGGCATGCCGCTATAGAAAAGGCAATTAAGGATTATCTCGAAAACGACAAGGTTGAGGTGCTTTATACCGGAAGGGGCAAGCCCTATATAAAGGGAACCGAAACCGAGAAGTTCCTGTCGGTAACCACAACCGGCTCGGTTATGCTCTGCGTTTTTTCGGATATGCCCGTGGGCATTGACGGCGAGCATCTCGGACGCTTTACAGCCGAGAACAAAACCGATTATACCGCCTTGGCGGAACGGTTCTTTTCCGAGGAGGAAGCGGATTATGTTCGGGAGGGCGACGGGGATCCTATGCGCTTTGTCCGTATCTGGGTACGCAAGGAGGCGTATGTAAAGCTAACGGGGAAAGGGCTTGCCGATTTTTCAAACTTCTCCGTAACCGACGGCGAACGATTCTACGGCAAGGTAAGCGGCGTTCCTATAAAGAAGTTTGCCATTAACTTCCCCGGCAGTAATGAATATTTCTTTGCCATTGCAGGGGCGGAATAAATTCCGCCGCAAGCGGCGGACTATAGAGAATTCGCTTCGCAAATTCTCCGCTGGAAGCCGAAAAAATAAAATTTTAAGGAGTAATAAAATGGAAAAAGTATCAATTAAGACATCTAACAACTTTTGTCCACAGGCGTTATTTCTTTATGGAACATATAAAGAGGATGGTACGCCGAACTTTGGTACATTCTGCTGGTTCAGTTATTGCTGGGACTCGGAAATGAAGGTAATGGCTTGTATCGGAGGGGAAAAACTTACAAAAGACCATATTCATGCGGGAAAAGTATTTTCCGCAAATCTTGCAACAGAAGCTTTGATTCCCTATGCGGAATACTTTGGCAATACCACAGGTTACACGAAGGGGAAAATGGATATACCGATTGAGATTGAGCACGGCGCCGTGTTGCCTGTCCCAATATTAAAGGCAAGTCCGTGGGTTTTTGAATTAGAGGTTGAACAGTCCGTTCCTCTGAACGGCGGCGAGATTTTTATTTGCAAGATACGCAATGTACTTGCGGCAAAAGAACTTACGGATGAGGAAAAAAGTGCAGAAGAACGCATGGAACTGGTCGCACCTGTTATATGGACAAGCAGTGGAAACGGACAATACTTTTCATTGAATCCGATAAAAAAAGAAACTTTCGAAAAAAACAAAACATAACCTCTCTGATTTAATTAAGGAAAAATTTTTATAAAAAAGCAAGGCGATTGGATTTATGTTATCCCGCCTTGTTTTATTAATATAGTCGTTTTATTCTTTTGTGGATTTTATTTTCCTCTCCGCAAGGTCGCATAATTCCTCTGCAAATTCGGCGTTAACCGCCTCCGCAAACACACGGAAGCCGCCGTCGGTACGCGGAAACACTGCGACACTGCCCTTTTCGGTATGCAGCCTTACCCCGCGGGAGCAATCTCCGCACTCCTCCGCAAGCGAGCCGATTATATCCGCCTTGTCCTCCTCGTCGGCGTCGATGTCAACGCTGCGGACAAACAGCTGCGGAAGTGTCTGATACGCCTTATCAAGCGATACGTTGTTTTCTCGAAGATAACGGCAGACCAAAAGAGCCAAAAGAACGCTGTCGTTGTAAAAATGCGTTCCGAAGGCTTTTTTTCGTTGCTCGCTCTCACCGTCGTTATAGAAATGGATTGCAATACCCTTTTCCTTAAGATAGCTCTCCACAGCCTCGGGAGTGGATTGCGGAAGGAACAGCTCCTTACGGCTTCCGCTCTGCGCCGCAAGTATAAACATCTGCCAGAAATACAGCTCCCTGCCTGATTTTGTAAGAGCATAAACGCCTTTATTATTAAAAACAAAGGAGTCTCGTGCGGCGGAGGAACTTCCCTCGTGTATCAGCTCTGTGTTCGCACCCAATTCACGGGCGTTGGAGAAAAAGAAGTTAGCCTGCTCGTTGCTACCGACAGCCTTTATATCAACGCTGCCGAGAGGACCTGTAACCGCTTGCAAATATAAGCAATAGCGGAATTTAATCCGTTGCTCCCTGGATAAAATATCGGGTGCGGGAATATTTTCGGGCACAGGGAGCTTCTCACGCATGGCATTTTCGGTTTTTCGCTGCTTCTCATGTGAAAAAAGCAAGCCGTTTCTCTCGAAGAGCAGAATATTTACAGTGTTATCACCGATTTCAAAGCCATTTATAGAAACAAACACACAGCAATCCAAATCATACTCCTGCGGAGCAAATGCCGCAAGAGGCAAAAAACCGTCCTCCAGCTCAAGCATATAGCCGCCGCCGCTCCGAACCCCCACCTTAATAATATCAGAAAGCAGCTCGCCTATCTCGCTTCCGTCGTTCATAACGCCGATTCGGGCGGGCTTACCGAGTGAGGACAGCCCCTGTCCCAGCTTAAAGCACAGCTCTCCGTCTATTTCGCTCCCGTACTTGCCCTTTATTCCGTCCTCGCAGAATAGATGTCGTGCCGTGGTACTGAAAAACACATTTCCCATTATTCTCGCACCTCTTGCGATTTTTATATTGTCGGATATTTTTACCCCTTCCGAGAGAACAACCCGATCACAAATAACACTGCCCGCACCGATAACACAGCCCTCCGGGATTACACAGCCGTCTCCGACGGAAACCCCCTCGCATAAAATACTGCACTTAATCTCGCTGTAGCCGACAGAGACCCGATCAAACAGAATACTCTCGCGTATCTTGGCAAACCCGTTTATAACACAGCTCTCTGCGATAACATTGTCGCCGCCGGAGGAGCGCATATTGCAGTTATAATAATCACCGAAGCTGCCAATGTCGCACCAAAAGCCGTCCGCCTCCTCACCGTAAAGGGGAACACCCTTTTGCAACAGCAACGGAAACAAATCTCTGCCGAAATCAAAGAACACGCCCTCCGGAATCATACCTATTACACTTTTATCGAGGATATATATTCCCGTGTTAATCAGATTGGAAACGGTGTCCGCCCAAGAGGGCTTCTCTAAAAACCGCACTATCCTGTCGGTGCCGTTTTCTGTCAGCACGGTTCCGAACTCCTGAGGACATTTTGTTCTTGTAAGCAAAAGCGTGGCTGTCCTTTTGTTTGATATATGACGAGCAATGTATTTTTTCAGCTTAAAATCACACACCGCATCGCCCGAAATAATCAGCACGGTTTCGGATAAAATATCATACAACGCCCTTACCGCTCCGGCGCTCCCCAAGGGGCTGCTCTCTCTGTAAAAAGCAAGGTTTATTCGCTCGTGCCTAACCCTTTCAATTTGCTCCGGCAGATACATCGTGGTAACCGCGGCAGAGGTAAAGCCGTTTTCCGCCAGTAAATCGAGTATCCGTTCAAACACACTCCTGTTGTTTAACGGAAGCATAGGCTTGGGTATGCTGTTTGTCATTGGTGCAAGCCTGCTCCCGAACCCGCCAGCCATTACCACGGCACTGTATCTGTTATCGGTCATTAAAAAACCTCACTTTTATGTCATATGTATATTTTTATCTAACGAGCGAAAATTATTCCGTTCTAAGTTGACAAAAAGTAAGAAAAAGGCTATATTAAATTGTGGATATATGCCTTCGGGAAAACAAAGAGGTACAAAAGAGCGATATGAACATAATTACCGACATTAATCTGCCGATATTAAATAAAACGATTGTTTCGATAGGTAATTTTGACGGCGTTCATATTGGACACCGTCTCTTGATTAAAACGCTTGCCGAGCTATCCGAAAAAAAGCACCTTGAGGGGATAGTGTTCACCTTTGCGGAGAACCCAAAGAACATTCTAACGGGCGGGGTTGTAAAATATCTAACCGGGACAGAGGACAAGCTGCGATTTTTAACCGAATACGGAGCAAAAAATATATATTTTGCGGATTTTGAGGAGCTTTGCGGATTATCTCCGCAAGAGTTTGCGGAGAATATACTAATAAAGGGCTTTAATGCCGATACAGTTGTCTGCGGCTTTGATTTTAGATTCGGAAAAGGCCGCAGCGGAGACGCAGAGAACCTTAAAGCACTCCTTGGCGGACACGGAGTGGATTGCATTATCGTCCCCGCCGTTTACAGCGAGGGACAGCCCGTAGGCTCGACAGAGATAAGACGGCTGATAGGAGAGGGCGATGTCGAGAAGGCGGAGCTGCTTTTGGGCAGACCGTACGGCTTTACCCTGCCTGTTTTAGTCGGCAGGCAGATAGGCAGAGGGCTTGGCTTCCCAACTATAAATCAACGGTTTCCCGAGTACAGAGTTATCCCCGCTTACGGAGTTTATGCGGTTCTGTGTGAAGCGGAGGGAGAGGAATACAGAGGGATTGCTAACATCGGAACCCGCCCGACCGTATCAAAAGAGGGGGACGGTCCGCTGTGCGAGACGCACCTGTTCGGCTTCAACGGGAACCTATATAACCATACGGTCAGAGTTAAGCTGAAAAAGCGACTAAGGCAGGAAAAAAAGTTTTCCTCGCTCGAGGAACTGAAAAGCCAAATAAACAAGGATATCGTTGCGGCGGATGCTTACTTTGCCGGACAGTAAAAAAGAGCGGGCTTGCGTTAACAGCAGACCTTTTACGGAGGAGGAACTCTTTTGAAGAAAACAAAAACCTTATTGGTTATTATATTCATATCGGCTCTTGTTATGCTCTCGTGTTTCTCCACGGCGGCTGCCGCAGACGGCTATTACCCCGAGATAAGCTCGGAAAACGCTATTGTTGTTTACAGCATAGAAAGCGGACAGACACTTTATTCCTATCGCAGTGATGAAAAAACAGCACCTACGGCGGCGACAAAGCTGCTTACAATGATGGTCGTTTACGATTTGTTTAGCGAACACGATATAGACTATAAAACGCTGAGAATAACGGTTACCCAGGAGTCCATAAGCGGTATCGGCAACTTAGGCGACATAAGCGCTCCCCGATTAGGGCTTACTGCGGGGAAGGATTATCTTGCGGAGGATTTAATGGGAGCTTCGCTTGTCGGCAACGCCAACGACGCTTGTAATGTTCTCGCTTATTATTGCGCAACAGAGTTTTTGGGTGGTAATATAGGAGCGTTTTTTGCCCGTATGAACCAAAAAGCGGAGGCGCTCGGCACAACGGACAGCGTTTTTAAAAACGCTACAGGGCTTGACCAGAGCGGTATGGTAACTACACCTAAGGATGTTGCGCTTATCGCAGCGGGTTTTTATAAATACAACGAGCTGTTTATAATGTCAAACCGGTCATTGATGAAGTTTAACATCACAGGAACCGTACACGCGAAGAACTACCTGCTCTCGGACGCTCTTATCTCAAAATACAAGATGAATCAAGCAAAAGGCATAATAGCGGGGCAACGAGATGTTAATGGCGACTATACCCTGATAACTGCGGTTGAGAAGGACGGACTTACCTATATAATCGTCGTAATGAATGCGAGCGGAGAGCTGCGGACTACCGACGGGTTGAGAAGCTTTGGCGACGGAAACGCATATGACGATATGAAAATTCTTATACCGTGGACACAAAATTCCTTTGAGTATCGCATTCTGTCGGAAAAGGAGGGAGAGCCGGTCGCCGAGCTGCGGGTCGCCATGGGTAAGAGCTATGATCATGTTAAGGTCATACCACAGAGCAAGCTGGAGCTGCTGATAAATAAAAGCGTGGAGAGCTCACAAATAGAGAGGAAAATAAGCTTTGACGAGAGCATTGTATACAAAGGTGACTACAATGGAACCGTTGTGGATATGGTGGATGCTCCGATAGTAAAGGGGCAGGAAGTAGGAACACTGACATTTTTATACAACGGCGAGGTGCTCGGGAGCGTAAAGCTTATCGCACAGAGCTCGGTTGATGCAAGCGGACTCCTCTCAACGGCGAACACGGTAAAAGGCTTTTTGTTCGGCAGCACTATGCGCACAATTCTGTTAGGCTTCGCAGGGATTATTGCTCTTTATATTCTGTTTTCAATCGTAACCTCTGTAATAAGAGGAATAAAAAGAATAAAAAAAGCAACAACCGGCAGGAAGTCAAATAAAGAGGATGATTCGTTCTGACAGAAATGTGTATGAAAAATTAAATTTTCAAAAAAAAGAAATTTACTCTTGCAAAAACACCGTTGCTGTGATAATATGGCATATGCGGCACATTGCAAAAGCTATAATAAAATGATATGGAATACATTTTCGGAGGATATAAAACATGAACACACTTGAATATATTATAGGCGGATTGCTTTTTTTAATCGGATTGATACTTGTTGTAATTATAATGATGCAGCAGGGAAAAAGAAAAGGTCTTTCCGGTGCGATAAGCGGTAGCTCGTCCGGCTCCTTCTTTGGTAAAAACAAGGGAAAAACCAAGGATAAGATGCTTAACAAGGCAACTGCGGTGCTTGCGATAGTGTTTACCTTGCTCGTACTTACTCTTTATGTGGTTAATACCGTCGGAAACAAGGAGGACACTACATCTATCCCGACGGAAAGTGTAGCCGAGTCGCCTGATGTTTCCCCCGATGAATCCCCAGATGTTTCACCTGATGAGTCACCTGATGAATCCCCAGATGTTTCACCTGACGAGTCGCCCGATGAATCTCCCGACGAGTCGCCTGCCGAATAAACCTGCTTAACAGGAATAAACGAAGAATAATTACGAATTTAAGTATTACAATATATGTTCGACGACAGATGCGACAGAGTAATTTTCGTCGGAGAAACGGATTATAAATGACAACAGCTTTCAAAAATTATTATTATATCGGCGGCCGCTATTATTATGCGGTCTTTTCGCCATATAATAAAGCTGTTGTGAAAAACGCCTGATATCCCGCAGTAAGACAAAAAGGGATTATAACGGAGCTCACATGCAGTGGGCTCCGTTTTTTTATATAAAATAAACTTATAGGAGCATGAAAAATGATTATTGTATTAAAAAACAACAAAACCGAGAGCGAAGTAGCGTCGTTCAAGTCATATCTGGAGCAAAAATACGGTGTCGGCATCCATGTGTCTGTCGGACATGACAGCGTTGTACTGGGACTTATCGGCGATACCTCAGCGGTTGACGAGGATTCCGTTCGAGCGCAGGACATTGTACAGGAGGTAAAGCGTGTACAGGAGCCTTATAAGAAGGCAAACCGCAAGTTCCATCCCGACGATACGGTCATAACCCTCGCCAACGGCTTAACCATCGGCTCCGGCAGCCTGACGCTGATAGCGGGACCTTGCTCCGTTGAGAGTGAGGAGCAGGTTATAGAGGTTGCCGAGGCGGTAAAGTCCGTCGGAGCCGCTGTTTTAAGAGGCGGTGCGTTCAAGCCGAGGACATCTCCGTATGCGTTTCAGGGAATGGGGGCGGACGGACTTGCGCTGCTGAAAAAGGCAAGAACCAAAACAGGGCTGCCGATTATCAGCGAGGTTATGTCGGCATCTCAACTTGAGCTGTTCGCAGAGGTTGACATAATACAGGTCGGAGCGAGAAATATGCAGAACTTTGAGTTATTGAAGGAGTTAGGCAAGCAGAGCCGCCCGATTATGCTTAAGAGAGGGCTATCCAGCACCATTGAGGAGCTTCTGATGAGTGCGGAATATATTATGGCAAGCGGAAACGAGCAGATTATTCTGTGCGAGAGAGGAATACGCACCTTTGAGACCAAAACCCGCAATACACTTGATATTTCTGCAATCCCGATATTAAAAAGACTGTCGCATCTGCCGGTATTTATCGATCCATCCCACGCCTCGGGGCTTCCGTGGCTGGTTGAGCCGCTCTCCATGGCGGCGGTTGCGGCGGGTGCGGACGGACTTATTATCGAGGTGCATAATAACCCCGCAAAAGCGCTTTGTGACGGAGCGCAATCGCTGACACCCGAGATGTTTGCTTCGACGGTTAAAAACATAAAGAAAATCGCAGAGGCGATGGGAAAGAAATAAGAGCTTCAGTTAAAGAGAAAGGTAATGTTTTATGAGAAGTATAGCTATAATCGGCTTAGGGTTGATAGGCGGCTCGATTGCAAAAGCGGTAAAGCAAAATTCAGAGACTTATGTTATCGGCTGGAACAGAAACGAATCCACCGCTAAAGCGGCATTGAAGCAGGGTATTATCGACACGATATGGGATAAAAGCAGTGTTCTCGACAGCGAGCTGATTATTATTGCGGCTCCTCCCGAGGCGACGGTATGCTTTCTTGAGGAAAATGCGCATCTGTTCGGAAAAGGCTCGGTGATTACCGATGTGTGCGGCGTAAAAACGCAAATCGTTGCGGAGTGCGAGCGAATTTGCATAGCAAACGGACTCGCCTTCATAGGAGGACACCCAATGGCAGGCAAGGAAAAGGGCGGACTAAACAACTCCGACCCAACGCTTTTCGAGCGGGCGAGCTATATACTCACACCAAGCGCGAGCACTCCCAAAAAAGCGATGGATACGATAATCGAGCTGACCGAGATTTTAAAGGTAGGCAGAATCACCGTAACCACGCCGGAAGAGCATGACAGAATTATCGCCTTTACCTCACAGCTTCCGCATGTACTTGCCGGTGCGTATATAAAATCTCCCCTGTGTAAGGAAAGAAAGGGTTTTTCCGCCGGGAGCTTTATGGATGTATCCCGTGTAGCTACAGCAGACGAAAAGCTATGGACAGAGCTGTTTATGCAGAACCGTGTCAACCTCTGTAAAGAGATAGAAACCCTGATAAAAAATCTTACAGCATATCACGATGCAATCAAGGACGACAACAGACAATTAATAAATGACCTTATTAAGGAGGGCAGGGAAATAAAGGAAGCCGATAACGATTGATATTTTAACAAGTTGTTTACTTCGTAAATATAACTATTGTATTTTTCGACAAAATATGCTACTCTAATCAACAAGGAACTTAAGCCCCATGCCGCAGAGTGTGAGACAAACGGGAGGATGACGAATGCGGAGTACGGTTATAAAAGGATGTAGAGAAAACTTGATTAAACTTGCGGAAGAGCTGGCATATCCGGCAATATTACTTGATAAGGAATATAAAATCGTATATAAAAACGGTTTTTGTCTGAATAGGCTTATACCCTTGAGAATGGGCTCCTGTATTAAAAAGCATTTATCGTCGGCGGATTTTCGCCGCATTGTTCAGATGAAAACGGAAGAAACAATAAGGGTCAATATTGAGCTTCCGGCACTTTACGGCGCTTTTATTTACCGTGGAGAGGAGTGCTATCTTGTCGGGCTGAGAACACTTTCCGCCGCACTTCAAAACCGCATAAACGAGCTGATGAAGCTGAACTCCGACCTAACCGAATCTCTTTTGTGTCAGATGAGCGTTTTGTCTGCGTTAAACGGCGAAAAAGGCATTTCCGAGCTGTTAAAGCACAAGAGCAACCGTATTATTCGTTCACAGCAGCATATAAGCGAATTTTTGCGTATCGTAAACGGAATAAAAAATACAAGAACTCATTTATGCGAGGTAAGCCCCATTCTTGATGCGATTATATTATCGCTTAGGGATGCGCTGCGTCCGCTTGGAATACAGATAACATATAATAATGCCGCCTTTATACATAAGGACATTAACGCTATGCTATGCGAGCCGGATTTCAATATGATAATATGTCATATGCTAAACAACGGGATTAGACTCTCGCAGAGCGGAAAGCTGCAGATAGATGTTAATGTTATCAGCGGAAAGCTGTATATTTCTTTAATGACCGATACTGTAATACCGGAAAATATCGCTAAAAATATTTGCGAGAGCGATTTTGAAACCGAGAGCTTTTCCCCCGACAGCACAGACGGCAGCAACGGACCGGACGGGTGGATGTATTTTGACCTGTTATTGATTAGAAAGCTGTGCGAATATTATTTCTGGGACATAAGGCTAAGCGCACCGGGCTCCGATTATTCCCGTTTACAGCTTACCCTCTCGTTACCGCTGGAGAACGAAAAGAACACATTGTTGATTTTCAAGGACAGCGAAACGAGCATGAACGAAATAAGAAGCCTTATCGCAATCGAATTTTCCGACATTTTTGACCGATAAGCTATATTTATTCACAAATGAATGTTACTATAAGCTAAATACATAGGTCCTCGGGTGTCGGGGTTATGCGTTGCATAACGCCCGACTTAAAAAGGAAGCGGGGTGAGAAGCCCCCACGAACTCGTCGCTGTAAAGGAGGAGTCCGCTGCGTTTACGGTCACTGGCATTCATGCCGGGAAGGCTGCGGCGGATGATGACGCCTGAGTCAGAAGACTTGCCCGAACAAAATTCGTCAAAAAACGACGGAAACGGATCGTACAGAGAGCCGCGAGAAAAACGGTGTTCGTACAAAGCAACCTCTTTATAAAGAAGAGGGTGTTTTGATATGCTTGTTTTCCTTCGTTCTTTGCCGGATCACCTATGGATGAATCTGCAAGGAAAGGAGGTTTTTTATATGAAGAACAAAAAAATCATTATTGTTTTTGCGCTTGTTTTTGCGTTGCTTATCGTCTCGGCGGTTACGGTATATGTTTTTGCCAACAGCAATGATGCGGATAACAAATACGCAAAAACAATAACCGTTTTAGTTGTTGTGGAGGGTAGAGATACCAAGACCTTTACCATCGGCACGGACGCCGAATTTTTACTTGACGCGTTGAACCAGATAGAGCTGGTAGAAGGCTCCGAGAGCATTTACGGCTTTTTCATCACAACAGTCGACGGGATTACTGCGAACGAGAATAAGCAGGAATGGTGGGCTGTCTCCAAAGACGGAGAGCAAACTCTTACGGGAGTTTCCTCCACACCCATAAAGGACGGTGATACCTTTGAGCTCACTCTGTCAACATACTAATAAAAAGGGCACTCAGCTCAGACGGATGATGCTGTTCTCTATGCTGGGCGCCGTTTTGGTTATAATGCAGGTGGCTTTAGCCGGCTTGGCAAACATCGAGCTCGTTTCTGTTTTAATCATTGTGTACACCTGCGTGTTCGGATGGTATGCGTTTATACCGACATATGTCTTTGTCGTTATACAGCTGGTTTTATACGGATTCAACATCTGGTCATATTTTTATATTTACTGCTGGGCGGTTCTTATCATTTTGGCTCTACCGTTAAGGCATATAAAATCTCCTGTTCTATGGGCAATGGTAGCCGGAGCGTTTGGGCTTATCTTCGGAGCGCTCAGTGCGGTTACGAGCTTATTTATCGGCGGGTGGAGCTTTGCCGTTGCATATTGGATAAACGGTCTGCTGTTTGATTTTGTACATTGCGCAGCAAATTTTGTGATAACCTTGTTTCTGTACAAGCCTTTATTGTTGATTCTTGAATACGGTAAGGAAAAGCTCAGGATATAAAAAAGAAGCTGACTAACAACGGAAGTTGTAAGTCAGCTCTTCTTTTCTACATTGTTTTATGGATATAATCGGCGAAGCAGGTAAAAGCAATAGCCTCTGCCAGCAACAACGCATAAAACAGACAGCCTGCTCTGTAAGAAGCGCTCATATGGTCCACAGTCGCTATATATCCGATACAGGATACGGTGATAATCACTATAGAGCAGAACAGAATATGAGCGGCAAAGGACGATAATCCTCTCCTTTTTGCTCTTTTTTTCATTAATATGTACTTCCTTTCTTTACAAACGGTAATATTTGTGATATATTTAGTATAATATGTTGCAAAAATAGCAGATACGGAGCTTTTACTGTGTAAAGCACAGCATTTACTAAAAAACGAAACGGCGAGGTTCCCAATTTTCGGAATAAATACCGATGAAAGGAATGATAATAATTTTGAAATGCCCGTCATGTTCGCATCCCGAAAGCAAGGTAATAGATTCCCGTCCGTCGGCAGAGAATTCGTCGATACGCAGAAGGCGGGAATGTCTGGAATGCCAGAAGCGGTTTACCACCTACGAAACCGTTGAGACCGTGCCGATAATAGTTATTAAAAAGGATAAATCGAGAGAGAGCTTTGACCGCAATAAGATTTTCAACAGCATCATCCGTGCGTGTGACAAAAGGCAGGTAACCCGCAGTGAGATGGAATCCATTGTTAACGAAATAGAGGCTTCCTTACAGAATGCGCTACAGAACGAGGTTCCGAGTACGGCGATAGGCGATATGGTGATGAGCAAGCTCAAAGCGATAGATGAGGTTGCGTATGTCAGGTTTGCCTCAGTATACAGACAGTTCAGGGATATAGGTGCTTTTATGGAGGAGCTAAAAAGGCTGTTGGCGGAAAAATAATACAGAATAAGCAAAAAATACGGGGAAGCGAGCTTAGTCGCTTCCCCGTTGTCGTTTTATTATAGTATAATTACGAAGGTGTGTTTTGCAGATTAATGGGTGAATTAAATACGGCGGGATTTACAAAAATACCGTTTACGGCAACTGCATAATGAAGGATTGACAGCCCCTCGGTAAAACCGGTTGAGCCGGAAAAAGCTATTATCTCGCCCTGCTGTACAAGGTCTCCGACAGCACAGTCAAAGCTCTTTAGGTTGAAGTACAAGGTCATAACGCCGAACCCGTGGTCAACTATTACGGTGTTCCCCGTTGCTGCGAGAGCCTCCGCAAAAACAACCCTTCCCCGCTGAGAAGCCTTTACCGCCGTTCCCTCGGAGACCTTGTAAACGACTCCGGGAACTCTCTTTACGGTCGCATCGGTTGAAATCAATACCTCTTTGCCGAATTTTGCGTGCAAGGTACCCTTTAGGGGCAAAATAAACGCCTCTCCGAAGGTAAAATAAGCTTCGTCGCCTGCGGAAGCGAAAGCGGCGGAGAACGCGGCGGATGCCTCCGCAAGTACATTTGGGGAGAGCATCTCCTGATAATCCGCATCAGTAACAAACATGGTACTGCGTTCAAAATCAATCTGCTCTATCGTGAGGGTTTCGTTATAGGTCCTTCCGCCGACCTCAAGGCTTATTGAATACACACCTTGGTTGTTTTTTAGCGAAATAGGCAGCAAAGCAAATGTGGTATCCTCCTGTGTGAAGCAGACTATTCCCGAGGTGTCGAGCTGGGTGTTGATGACTATCTGCTCGTTTTCGTTAAGGTGCTTTATACGGACAAGCGCAATATCGCCGACATTATAAATAGTTTTCTCAAGCGATACAACGGCGCGAATATCATAGAGCAGCGGGAAGGTATATGTCGCTTCTCCGTAAAAATCGGCACCGCCCAGCTCGCTCCATTTAGCGGTTATGGATACCTCGATATGCGTATCGTTGTCAAAGCTCAGAAAAGAAATGTCGCTTATGGCGAGTTTGTCACCCTGTGCGGTTAAAAAGGTTATACTCAATTCGCTCGGCTCAACCGAAAAAACCAAGGAGCTTCCGCTGTCCGGGTAAATGCTGCCGAGTGCGTTTATTGCCGGGTCATAAATGCCGGTCAGATTATCCGAGTAATAGTTGCCGTCTATCTTTTTATACAGCCAGGAATATTCCGACGGAAGTATGCGGCTCTCGCCGCTGTTTGATTTTATCGTAAGAGTAGGCAATAAACGTTCACTATAAATATATTGCAGCTCGGGACGCACCAAAACGGCAACGGCGGAGTCGGAGGTTAACAGATAAAAAGAGTCGTTGTTATCAACCAGCATACAGCCTGTAAGGTTAAGCTGCGGATATAGCTTGTATTTAAGTATCTTATCGCCTCTGTCATACTGTAATATAATCGGCGATTCTCCCGTAATATCTCTGACGGGGGAGGATATACTTTTGGAATCCAACAGCATATCAACAAAAAAAGCTATCTGCTCGCTGTCGTTGAAGTTGTATTGCTCTCCGCTTGGCAGCGTTAGGCTGACCGAGCTGACGCTGTCGGCGGATATATTGTGAGAGGTATATGATATCGCAAAATAAACAATAAAGGCTATTGGAATACAAAGAACTATTCCGAGCAAATGTTGAGAACTTTTTCTTCTTCTTGCCATAAACATTCCTCCCGTCAACAATATTCACACAGCTGCGACCATAATATATATGATAAAACACGCATATACAAATAATATTATATGCGTCTGACAGCATTATGTCAATAGAATATGTCTTAAAAATGTTATTAATTTTTTCCTCCGAATAAAAATAGGTCATAATTGTAAAAATAAGCTAAGAGCGGAATTAAATAAAGCAAGGGAGACCCAATGGACAAGAATACACTTGAGGAATTATATAATCACCTGGCGCAGGTTTTTGCTAACTGCGACGACTTTCTGGAGCGAAGAATCAGAATAGAGGGAACGGAGGTATTGTTCTGCTTTTTCAAGGGTATAACGCAGCGAGATTATATCAGTGAAAAGCTGATAAAGCCGATGCTTGAGAATATTTCCTCACTCGGCGGGTTTGAGGGTAACTTTGACGCTCTGCTACAGAGCGCAACGATAAAGCATCCGCCCGACAGTAATGTGATATGCGAGGGCTTGCTGCGTGGTGAGGTGCTTGTTGCGGTTGAAAAAGCAGCCGAAAACAAACTGCATATTGTTCTTGCAAACGCACAGTTTACCGTCGGCAGGAGCATTGCCGAGCCGACAAGCGATATTACCGTTAAAGGTCCTAAGGCTGGTTTCGTGGAGGATGCGGAGACAAACCTGACCGAGATTCGCCGATATATAAGAAACAGCGCTCTTAAATTTGTGCCGATTAATGTTGGTGCGATTACGGGAACGAGAACAACTATTGCTTATGTCGAAGGAAGAGCGGACATAAAGGTTGTCGATGATATAAAATCACGCATCGAAAACGCATATGCCACAGGAATAGTGGATTCCGGAAACATTGAAATGCTTATTGACACCCGCAAATTCCCTGTTTTCCCGATTATGGGGAGCAGCGAAAAGGTGGATAAGGTCGCTTCAAAGCTGCTTTCGGGACGGGTCGCCATAATAGTGGACGGCAGTCCTTTTGTGCTTACCGCACCCTATGTTTTTGCCGAGAGCATACAGTCCGCCGAGGATTATTTGAGGTCGCCGTATTATGCTACATTTATCCGCTTTCTGCGTTTTTTTGCTCTTGTTTTTGCACTCTATCTTCCTGCTCTTTTGGTTACGATTCTTACCTCGCACAATCAACTTCTCCCCGAAACAATGCTAAAAACTGTTGAGGAAATGCGTGCCGATATGCCCTTTTCGGTTTTTTGGGAGGTATTGATTATACTGATTATTTTTGAAATGCTCAGAGAGGTTGGCGTGCGTATGCCCCGAACGGTCGGAGACGCTATAGGTATTGTCGGCGCATTAATTTTAGGAAACGCCACTATCGAGGCAGGGTTTGCGTCTCCCCTTGTCATTATCGTGGTCGCTCTGGCAGCAGTAAGCTCCTTTATCGTACCGGTATATATGTTTTCGACCGTGCTTCTTCGTGTTATCTTCCTGTTTTTAGGATACAAGTTAGGGTTTTACGGAATCACCTTCGGTACTCTGGCATTATTGTTTTTACTTTGCAGAACAGACAGCTTCGGCTCCTCTTATTTAACACCGCTCGCTCCGTTTGACAAGCAGGGTATGCAGGACTTTTTTGTCGCCATACCCCGCAAAACCCTGGGAAGAAAGGAACAATTGTAATATGTATTTCCTGTTTACAACCGTTCTTACGGCATCTTTTCTCGTTTGCGCCGAGTTTACTGCGGTTACCTTTGCGCCCGCCGTCGTTTTGACCGCTCTGTACCTGTATCTTTTTTCGGTCTATTTTAAGCGTTTCCGCAGAACGGCGATTTTTATACCGCTGGTATTGCTATCCGTATCAATACACATTTCATTTTTCCTTATCGAGCTTCAAAAGGATTATATTAAGGATGTAAGCATATGGATACTTGCGTCGCTTGTAATAACCGTCAGCGGAATTATGGCATACGGAACTAAGAGCATAAGTGGTATCACCGCAATTACAAATATGGCGGTTCCCATATTTATCACACTGCTGATACTTGCGGTGATAAATATCCTTTCGGGAGAAATAACAAACAATGCGGTAATCGGAAATAACATTTATCAGTATTTTATAACCGTTATATCTCCGCCCTCAACCGCTCTCGCACTGCTGTATATGCACAAGTGCAGCTTTAAAAAAATGTTCCCCGCTTTTGTAAGCTCGATTGTGTTTGCCGTGTGCTTCTTTTTGTTCGATTCGCCCTTCTTCAGAGCAATTGCGCTTAACTTTATCGCACCCCTTATTATAGCCGTGGAGCTGCTCGTGATAAAGGAAACCGTTCTGCCGAGTCAGGAGAGTATAAATAAGAATCAGGCGGTAAATATGCAATAAATCCTTTAATTTGACTAACCAAAGACGCAGTCATAAATTTGTCCGAGAGCGAATAAATTTTGTACGGGTGAGATTATATGTTTTTTACAAAAAACGAGACAACCGCGCTACAGGATGAGGTAATAAAAAAGACACTTACCGACAAGGACGGCAAAACACTGCTGTATATTAATATTACCTATCCTTCGTTCACGCTAAAGGACAAAAACAAGCTCAAGCAGAACGCACAGCCGTTTTACGAGAGGAGCGCAAAAAAATTTCTGCACTTTGCAGAGGGCGATTTGCTTGACAGAGCAAAAAAGCTGTCGGAGAGGGATGCCTTCCGTCCGCTCGGAGCGGTAATGAAGTATACAAACGCATTTGAGGATAAGCATATGCTGTCCCTTTATACCGAGATAAGCGTTTTTGACGGAGTAAACGCTCAGAACCAGCTTCGCTCCGCACAGGTGTGGAGCAAGGATAAGGGCTATATATATTCGTTCGGGGATATTTTTTGTACAGGAACAAAGGAGTATTTGATCGAAAGGTTCTCTACCGAGGGGAACTCCGGCAACCTGTCGGCGGAGGAGTATAAGAAATGCCTAAAGCACTTTTTTAATGAGAGCAACTTCTATCTGACACAAAAAGCTGCGGCGTTCTTTTATCCCGCAGAACGGTTGGGAGGCAGACAGGGTCTGCGGGTGTTCTATGTTGATTTCGGTACATTAATCGAAAAAAAACTCCTAAAAGTTTCCGTATAACCCTTTACATTTCAATTCTCTATGTTATAATGTGCCTAAAGCAAGGGAAAGGATGTATATAGTACATGAAACAATTAAGAGTGGTAATAATGGGACAGGGCAGAAGCGGAAGGGATATCCACGGACTGCATCTGAAGAAGGATACCGAGCGATTTAAGGTGGTAGGCGTTGTTGAACCCCTAAAAAAACGCAGGGACAGAGCTGCGGAGGAGTTTGGCTGTGAGGTTTTCTCGGATTATAAGAAGCTCTACGGAAGAACGGATATAGACCTGATAATCAACGCAACACCGAGCAATCTTCACTTCAATACTACCAAGAACCTTTTAAGGCAGGGCTTTAATGTATTATGCGAGAAGCCGTGTGTTCCAACGGTTAAAAAATTCGATATTTTAACGGAAACGGCAAAGGAAAACAACCGTCATCTTTTGGTGTTCCAGCAATCTCGTTTCGCAAATTATTTTTTAAAGGTCAAGGAGGTTATCGCATCCGGAGTTTTGGGCAGAATCGTGCATATCGGTATTCAGTTCAACGGATTTGCCCGTCGCTGGGATTGGCAGTGCTGTCTTGAGCTAAACGGCGGAAACCTTGCCAATACAGGCCCTCATCCGCTGGATCAGGCGCTAAACCTGCTCGATTATTATGATGGAAACCCAAATGTATTTTGCAAAATGGACAGAGCGAACACCTTCGGCGACGCCGAGGATTATGTAAAGCTCATACTTACCGCTCCGGACAGACCGCTTATTGACCTCGATATTTCCTCCTGTGACGCATATCCCTCATATGTGTATAAGGTGGAGGGAACAAACGGTTCGCTTAAGGGAACCATGTCGCACATCGACTGGAAATATTTCAAGAGCGAGGAGGCGCCCGCACAGGTTCTTGTCAAGGAGACACTGACCTCCGGGGAAGAAAAATTACCCGCTTATTGCACGGAGAAGCTAAACTGGTACGAGGAATCGTGGGACGGCGACCCGCAGGCGCCCTTTATAGCAGCCGTTCAGGTTTATTACGACCAGATTTACACGCTTTTCACAGAGGGTAAGGAGCACGAAATTAAATTGAATCAGGTTCGCCAACAGATTGAGATAATAAACAAAGCACATAAGCAGAACCCACAGATTTCATAAAAACAGAAAAACGGAGCCGCAACGCTCCGTTTTTTATGCCTGTTTTTATTGGGAAAGCTCCTCCTTAAGAGAGAAGGTAACCGATAGGCGATGGGTGCCTGCGTCATACGCAACCGTTACGAAAAGGCTCTCGGTCTGCGCTGACTTTGGATAAGAGTCCCCGATTAGGTTAAGCTCAGACGAGGATAAGAGCGAAACATAGCTGTCGGCGGCGGCGGATTCAACATTTTGTATAAAAACCGCCGTGCTTGTGTCGGTTACCAAAACCGCATAAACCTCACCGTTAAACTCTGGATAGCCTTTGGTATGCTCGTTATGCGGCCACTTGTCCTGAGCGGTTTTGTAATAACCGTCGGAGTCCTTTTTTTCGGTGTTGTCAATCGAGTTAATTAAAAGAATCGCAACCGATACCATAATGACGAAAACTGCGGCAATTAAAATTATTCGAGTTCTTTTATTTATTACATATTGCATAATACATATGCCTTAATATTTTTCCTGACGCCATTTAATAATAAACAAAACCGCAGCGCCCGCAACGGCAAGGAATATTATTATAAGCGACACTATAAGCCCGGAATTGGTCTCAATCGGCGGCGAGGGAGGTATATAATCCGCAAGGCGTACAAAGTTCACATGAATCGTATGGTCTTTTGCGACAGTATTAAAGGGATAATCATAATTAGTCTCTCCGGAGGCACCTGTATGCTCAACGCCGTTTATTAACAGTGAATTTATAACATAGCCCTCGTTTGCTGTTATGTTAAAAACAACACTTCCGCCGGTGTTTACCCGTTTATTGCCTGACGGATTGATGGTTCCGCCTGCCGAGGCAGAGGCTACAATTGTATAATAAGGGTCTAAAACATTACATAAAACAATATCCGTGCTGTTGTAAAAATAGATTGAAACCCAGCCGTCGTCGTTAATTGCCCGGACATCATAGGCCTCGTTTCCGGCGGAATTAAGCGGATTGGTAAGCTTTTTTGTTTCTCCGTTATAAATCAGTTGCTGAACCTCCTGGTTTTCAAAATCAACACCGATATTTAATGATAGAATGGTGCCTTTGGGAAAAGTAAAGCTGTTACCGTAGGAAATAAGCACGAAATGCAAATCCTCTACTCTGCTGTTGAGATATTGCTTGATTTCGTTGTAACGCGCGCCTCCGTCAAACATTATTGCAAGGTCTGCGTAATCTGATTCGATAGAAACATCCGCTCCCTTCGGAAGCGTCCATTTATAGTTTGCCGCCGCAAATATGACTATCTTGTTTTTACAGTCGTCTGTTATTTTTTGAAAAACCTCGGCAGAAACCTTTGTATTCTTAGATATATCAATGGTTATTGTTGTGGGCGAGCTCCAGTTTATATCGTCAACCGAAATCGGGTCGTCGTCGTTATTTTGCTGGGTTGGCTTGAAGGTGGCGATAATATTTTGATTTGCTCCGACATTTGTAAATTTATACTGACTGTTGGTAAGCGGAACTATCGCTCCGTCAACCTTGACGGAATCTATCTCATAACCGTTGTCCGGAATAATCGTAAAGGTAATGTCCTTGCCCTCCTCAACAACATTCGTACCGGAAGGTGTAATTGTTCCGTTTGCACCTGCGCTTGAGGTTATTGTATATTGCTTTATATTTGTAGCTGCGACAAAGGCTGCCGCAACCTTTTTGTTCTCGCTTATGGCGGAAATGGTGTAGGTGTTTTCGCCATCAAGCGAAACCGTTGCGTTTTCAACCTTGAGCGAGGAAACGGTATACCCGAGATTCGGGGAGACCTTTATTATGACATCGCTTCCCTCGGGGACCTTTACCGCGACAGAACTGTTGTATTTTATCCCGTTTATAGTAACACTGCCGTTAGAGCCTATTGTAACCGTAAGGGTAACGGATTTTACAAAAACAGCGACAACATCTGTGTCCACATCCATTTTTACGGTATATTTGTTGGAGGAGGATACGGTTTTTGCCACTCCGTTGACGGTAAAGGAGGATAGTATATAGCCTGTTGCGGGGGTGATTGTCAATTCCCTTTCGGTACCGGGCGCAAAGCTGCCGCCGTTCGGGGTAACGGTTCCGCTTCCGGTTATTGAAACGGTGAGTATTTTTGGCTCTACAACGACATTCTCCTCAACAGTTACAACTATGTTATTGGTCTGAACTACGGTAAACGAATAATTGTTGCCGGAGGTAACCTCTGTTCCGTTAAAAACAATCCTTTTGACCGAATGATTTGCGATAGGCGTTATTTTTAAAACCACGGTAGAGCCGACATCCGCCATATTGTTATTATCGGCGCCCTCCAAAACATATGTAAAAAGCTCGCTGTCGTTAACGGTTATCTCTTTTCTTTCGGGCGTAACGGCTTTGGTTGTAATGACTACATTGGTATTATCTACAAAAGGTTGTGAGTAGGTTTTTTTGCCGCTTACATTTTGCAGAATGCTGTTTGCGGTAATCGTATTTAGCTCGTAGCCGGAAGAGGTAGTTACGGTCATTGTTGCCGTTGTTCCTTTTACAAAGGTATATGTATGTACACTACCGTTGGTTGTATGTACTCCTTCGGGATCAAAGGATACCGTCGCTCCTGTCGGAAGAGTATAAGTTATCGCAAAGGTCTCGTCCTCCTCTGCAAAAGCAGGTATTGACAGCATCGTAAAAAGCATAACAAAAACAAGCAGCAGTGCAAAAATCTTCTTATTCAGGTTCATTTTATCCTCCAAAAATAATATACAAATCATACATTAAAGAAATTGACTTAGGGAAAGTTTTCTGATATACTTACCCAATAATAAGTATTATACACATTTATCATAACATTTCAAGACCGTGATAAAAAATTTTACTAAAATAAAATGGAAGGATGTTATTGTTTTGGCTGAAAAAAAGCTGGTTGAGGACATAACCTCTATGGAAGAGGACTTTGCCAAATGGTACACCGATATTGTAAAAAAGGCAGAGCTTATCGAATATACAAGCGTTAAGGGCTGTATGGTTATACGACCCTACGGCTATGCAATTTGGGAGAATATTCAGCGGATACTCGATAAAAGATTTAAGGAAACGGGGCATGAGAATGTATGTATGCCTATGTTTATCCCCGAGAGTCTGTTGCAAAAGGAGAAGGACCATGTTAAGGGTTTTGCTCCTGAGGTTGCATGGGTAACCCGAGGAGGCGACGAGGTTCTGGAGGATAGGCTCTGTGTCCGTCCGACAAGCGAGGTTCTTTTTTGCGAGCATTATGCGAATATAGTACATTCCTATCGTGACCTGCCCAAGCTATACAACCAATGGGTTAGCGTTGTGCGGTGGGAGAAAACCACCCGTCCCTTTCTTCGCTCAAGAGAGTTCCTTTGGCAGGAAGGACATACAATCCACGCCACCGCTGACGAAGCTATTGAAGAAACCGAAAAAATGCTTGGTGTTTATGCCGATTTCTGTGAGAAAAGCCTTGCCATGCCCGTGATAAAGGGAAAAAAGACGGAGAGCGACAAATTTGCGGGAGCCGAGGCGACCTATGCGATAGAGGCGCTTATGCATGACGGAAAGGCGTTACAGGCAGGAACCAGTCATTATTTCGGGGATGGTTTCGCAAGAGCGTTCGACATTATGTATACCAACAAGGAAAATAAAAAGGTCTATCCCTACCAGAGCTCTTGGGGGGTTACCACCCGTCTGATAGGTGCTATTATAATGACGCACGGCGATGATAACGGGCTTGTGCTTCCGCCTGCGGTAGCTCCGATTCAAGCGGTAATAATACCAATCGCAATGCATAAAGAGGGCGTTTTGGAAAAATGCAGGGAGTTGAAAACGCTTCTTGAGGGTGAGTTCAGAGTGAAGCTGGACGACAGCGATAATTCGGCGGGTTGGAAGTTTGCCGAGTATGAGATGAAGGGTGTGCCCGTAAGGATTGAGCTTGGTCCGAAGGACATTGAGGCTGACCAATGCGTTACCGTAACCCGTCATAACCGGGAAAAAGAGCTTGTTCCTTTGTCAAATATTGTCGAATCCGTAAGGAGCAAGCTGGCGGCTGTCCAAAACGGGTTATTTGAAAAAGCGTTGAAGAACAGGGAGAAGCGTTCCTATAAATGCGGCACAACCGACGAGATTAATTCTGTCCTTGCCGAAAAGGGAGACGGATTTATCAAGGCTATGTGGTGCGGAGACGAGAAATGCGAGGACGAGGTCAAGGAAAAAACCGGAGTTGGCTCCCGTTGCATAATCACGGAGGAAAACCCTGTCGGCAACAGCTGTGTATGCTGCGGAAAACCCGCTAAGCACCTTGTTGTATGGGCAAAGGCGTATTAGATTATAATACAATAGTGGTAAAATAACCGCAAATAGTTTCATGGAAACAAATTTTTACAAACACACAACTTAAAATAAATTAAAAATGTCGACCGAGTGGTCGACATTTTTGAATTTAACTTATAATCGAGCGTTTTATTAAAGCACCGCACCGCTTTATCGAGCCGGAAACGATTTTTACCACGCTTTTGCGGTAATAGAAAAGGTCGTTTCCCCAATCGGTATTATCGTCCGGCTTCTTCATAAGACCCTCGTGGACAAAATATTTGTCCAAAACATTTTCCAAATCGTTAATTGTATAATAGGAAGAATAATCTATACCGGTTTCAATGCCGCAATTATAAAGGACACTGTAAACAAACTCCAAGCAGGTGTAGGATTTCTCGATCAATATCTTTTTATGCAGAGGGGCTATTGCGAGAGCGAAAAAGTTATATATGTACTGATCCGAGTCGGCTCTGATTGATGCGATATATTCCTCCACCAGATGGTGTTGCTCGGCTGTAAGCGGTATCTTGCATATTTTAACCGGTACATCATCCGGATTGTTGTAATAATAACGCAGAGCCGATTCCTCCACGAAACCCGCTACAAGCGGGTCGTTTATGCAGTAACGGGCAAAGGAATACATTGTTCGTAGATTTTCGTCAAACGAAATGGCTACATGGCTGTATTTATTCTTGGTAACAAAACGAATAGTTCTGCCTATTCTTGTCGGTGCGGTTAAAAAAGCTACATATATATAACGGGTCTCTGTGTTTGTTTGATGAATCATAACTAATCCTTTTTTAAGATGCGAGATAATTATATACTATTATATCACTTTATTTTAGAGAAAACAATACGGAAATAAAATTAAAAGTTTTGTTTTAATTAAATCTTGACTATACTGCCAAAAAAGGTTAAAATAACCATAAGAGGAAGTGGTAACAATAGATATAATAAACCGACTTATTGAGAGCGGCGGTATCAGAACCGAATTCTCCTGCGAGGCTGCAGAGCAGGCAAGGATAGCTGCGAATATGCGGATAACCGCACACAGCCGTTCAAGGCTTGACCTTAGAGGTAAGACCGTGTTTACCTTTAACAGTATGCCCATAGAAAGCACGGCTTTTAGCGGCTCTTCAATCCAAAAAACAGATTGCGCCTACTCGCTTGACAGAAAAAGAGGCATGTTCAGGCTCGGATTGCATATCGCCGATACAAGCGAGTATGTAAGCGAGAGCTCTCCCCTTGATATTGAGGCAAAGACACGGGGTGTGAGCATAAACATTCCGGGCAGAAGCATACCTATGCTGCACGAGGGCTTGAGTAAAGGAGCCTGCTTTTTTAAGGAAGGCGAGGATAAGCTTGCCGTTTCTATATTTTTAGATATTGATGAAAAAGGAAGCTTATTAGACATAAGCTTTGAGGAGAGCGTTATAAGAACGGCACGAAACTGCATTTTCAGCGAGATTGACACTCTTTACACAAGCACCGATTCATCCTCCGTACTGCCGCTTCGGGAGAAGTATGCCGTACTGCTCCCCAATATGAACGATATGTACGAGCTTGGCGGAATTCTCTATTCATCAAGAATGGCAAGCGAAAACACAGAGTATATCGAGCTGAAACGGCATTATTCCTTTGATACAAGCGGAGAAATTACATCCTGTGAGCTTAAGACCGATTACGACTCTAAGCTCTTGGTGCGTGAATTTTTAATTTTTACGGGCAGGGTTCTTGCAAAATATATGCAGAGGAACTCGGTGCCTTGTATCTACGCAAATCAACCCGTATTAAGCAAAGAGCATTTGTCTATAATGGCAGATATATTAAATTTAAGCGTCACAGACGAAATATCTGATGTTGAGAAACAAAAATTGATATTCGACACAGCAAAACTTACTCCCGGAACCGATATTATAAACATTCTTGCGTCTCGGGAATTGCCGACGATGGATTATTCGGTTCTGCCGCAGCCGCATTCGCTTTTTATGGAGCCTTTAGTCAGGTTTTCAAGCCCAACGAGCAGATATTCAGACCTTGCGGTACAAAGAGTTATAAAAGAGTTTATGAAAGCAAGAGGAAACACGAACGCCCTTAATCTTACAAGGCTGAAAAAGAATGTTTCCGAAGCGGCGCAGATAACAAGAGATGCGGAAGCAAAAGCGGCAAAATTACATTGCGAGGTATCGGATTTATTATCGTTGCGGATAATGCAGAAAAGACCGACAGACGGCTATCCGGCATATATAACCTCGCTTAACAACGGTGAAATGAGCATATTGCTCGAAAACGGAATAAAGGGCAGGATATATCCCAAGAGTGAATGCAAAAAAGAGCTATACTCGGTCGGTGAAAGAATAGAGGTGGAGCCGTTTGACCTCTCGGGAGGTACCGAGAACGCCCTGTTCTCGATAAAAGCAATAAAGGGTTGATAATGTTTCACATGAAACATTATACTCGGATTTATCTAAAATGTTTCACATGAAACATAAGTCGCAAAATAAAGGTGGTCAAATTGAAAAAAACAAGAACAACAGTTCTGTTGGCGTGCCTGGTTTTTATAAGCTTGGTGTTTACCGCTTGTGAAAACGTTTTCATGCCCCAGGAAAGCAATACAATCTCGGTAGAAAACAAGGAACGGGAACAGGTTGAGCATTTACCGGAAAAGCAGGAGTACAGCGGAACCGATTTTGTAGTTGCGGTAATTGATGAAAAAAAAGCTCTGTTTTCCACTGATGAGGTCGGCGAGAGTATTATAAAATCGGCTGTAGAACAGAGAAACAAGCTTGTAACAGATAAATACGGGATAGTACTTGAAATAAAGTATGTAAGAGCAAATGATGTTTTAACAAAAATGAAGGCTGCGCAAGCGGCGGGGACACAATATGCCGATCTGCTGTGCTTCCCCGGGGATACCCTTGTTTCCCTTGCCGATAACAACCTGTTGTTTAACCTTATCTCCTCGGAGGATTTCAAAATTACAGCAAAATACATTGATACGAATAACGCAAAGAGCGTTGCGGTAAACAATTCCTTATATATGCTTTATGAGAGCGCAACCCAATATTACGATGATGCATGGGTGGTTTTTTACGATAAGGGCTTGATTTCGGAAGCGAATCTGACCGATCCTGCGGCGCTTGTTGCAAACGGACAGTGGACATGGGGCAAATTCGCCGAATATGCGGAGACTGTTTCGTATAAGGTGATGAACAAGGGCTCGCCTGATTTAAAAACCGACATTTTCGGGTACTCGTCCTATAACAACGATACAGAGCTGCCGCTTATTATGTGGGAGAGCTGCGGAACACCTATGTTCGGCAACACATATTTAAAGAAGGTATCTCTGGATGTCAGCCTCACTAAATTAAACGATTCGGTAGCTTTTTTCAAGGAGATATATACAAGCAAGAGCCGTTATCCTCTCGATAAAAGCAACGCTTTAGATGCGTTTAGCGACGGAAGGCTTGCGTTTTTGATGTATAAGCTCGAATATGCAGCGGCACTTGAGAGTTCCGACAGGGAGTGGGGGCTGCTGCCGTTACCGAAGTATAACGAGGAACAGAAGAGCTACTATTCCTTTGTGGATGCAAAGGCATATGCCCTTGCTATACCGTCCAATGTATCTGATCCTCAAAAGAGTGTCATTCTATTAAACGCATTCTGCGCCGCTTCCGGAGAAGCTGTTAAGGAAGCGGTAAAAACAAAGTATGTTAATCTGTTCTTCCAAAACAACACCT
The DNA here is from genome assembly GCA_002841455.1 of Firmicutes bacterium HGW-Firmicutes-21. Lineage (GTDB taxonomy): Bacteria > Bacillota > Clostridia > Oscillospirales > CAG-382 > UBA1049. The sequence goes on from PGZT01000001.1 coordinate 93,819, forward strand.
CTACGGTTATGCTTGGCACTATAATAGACACTGTATACCTTGATATGGCGGCATTATACGGCAGTAAAATGGAAAAGGTGTCGCAAATATCAATTGATATTGTGGTTAATGCGATAACGAAGAACGCACCTATCAATAAAACAATAACCGATCTTACCCCCGGCTTTGATAAATTCTCGGAAGAAAAGTTCACTTAGTAAATAGTGGGTTAAAAAGCAAAGAAAAAGCTTGCTTTTGGCTCGGGTTTGTGCTACAATTGATTGGTTTAATATGGAATACAAATATATTACTGAGGTGAAAAATTAATGCACGACAAAAAAACTATCGAGGACATTAATGTATCGGGGAAGAAGGTTCTTGTCAGATGCGATTTCAATGTTCCGTTAGAGGACGGAAGAATTACCGATGACAACAGAATAGTCGGAGCGCTTCCTACAATCAAATATCTATTGGGGCAGAAGGCAAAAATAATACTTTGCTCTCATATGGGCAGGCCGAAGGGCGAGTTTAATATGAAGTATACGCTTGCTCCTGTCGCAAAAAGACTGTCCGAGCTGTTAAATACCACTGTTACACTTGCCGCTGATGTTATCGGTGATGACGCAGTCGCAAAGGCTACGGCATTAAAGGAGGGCGAAATACTCCTGCTTGAGAATGTTAGATTCCATAAGGAAGAAGAAAAGAACGATGCGGAATTCTCGAAAAAGCTGGCGTCGCTTGCAGAGATATATGTAAACGATGCATTCGGAACAGCACACAGAGCGCACGCATCCACAGCCGGAGTTGCCGATTATATGCCCGCAGTGTGCGGTTACCTGATTCAAAAGGAAATAGATATAATGGGCAAAGCGTTGTCGGAACCTAAGCGTCCTTTTGTTGCAATATTGGGCGGCGCAAAGGTGTCGGACAAAATCGGCGTAATAAACAACCTGATTGAAAAGGTGGACTCGCTTATAATAGGCGGCGCAATGGCATACACCTTCGATAAGGCACTGGGCGGCAAGATAGGAAAGTCGCTCTGCGAGATAGACAAGCTCGACATGGCAAAGGAATTATTGGAAAAGGCTGAAAATAAGGGCGTTAAGTTCCTTCTGCCGGTTGATACGATATGTGCAAAGGAGTTCGCTAACGATACCGAGCAGGCTGTTTTCCCGACACAGCAGATACCCGAGGAGTGGATGGGACTGGATATAGGACCCGAAACCATAAAATTGTTCTCAGAGGAGCTTAAAAACGCAGGAACCGTGGTATGGAACGGACCGATGGGCGTGTTTGAGTTCGATAATTTTGCCAAGGGTACAAAAGCTGTTGCCGAAGCGGTTGCGGCAAGCGGTGCAATATCCATAATAGGCGGAGGCGACAGCGCCGCAGCGGTAGAGAAGTTCGGGCTTGCCGACAAAATAACACATATTTCGACAGGCGGCGGAGCATCGCTCGAGTTCCTTGAGGGGCTTGTGCTCCCCGGTATAGCCTGCTTAAACGATAAATAACTCAAAACAAAGGAAAGGTCATAATTAAATGAATAAATCGACAAGAAGAACCGTAATAGCGGGAAACTGGAAGATGAACAAGACACCCGCAGAGGCAAAGCAGCTGATAGAGGAGATAAAAGCATCCATTTCAGGCATGAATACCGACGGATGTGAGATAGTTGCGTGTGTTCCGTATATTGATATTGATATAGCGGTTAAAACCGCAGCCGGAAGCGCCGTAAAAATAGGAGCGGAGAACTGCCACTGGGCAAAAAACGGTGCGTTTACAGGCGAAATCAGCGCAGATATGTTAGTAGCCTGCGGTGTTGAATATGTTATTATCGGACACAGCGAGAGAAGACAGTATTTCGGCGAGACCGATATTACTGTCAACCAAAGAGTAAAAGCGGCTCTTGAAGCAGGGCTTAAGGTTATACTCTGCGTCGGAGAATTGCTCGAGCAAAGAGAACAGGGAATCACCGACGAAACGGTGTCCTTACAGACCAAAATCGCTCTCTTGGGTATCACCGAGGAGCAAATGGCGGATATTATAATCGCTTACGAGCCTGTTTGGGCTATCGGAACCGGAAAAACCGCAACCAGCGAGCAGGCTGACGAGGTTTGCGGTGTTATCAGGAAGGTAATCGCCTCCCTTTATTCGGACAAGTGTGCAGAGGCAACGACAATCCAGTACGGCGGCTCCATGAACGCAAAGAACGCAAAAGAGCTGTTGGGAATGGTTAATGTAGACGGCGGACTTATAGGCGGCGCATCTCTAAAAGCAGAGGACTTTTTCTCAATTATAAGCGCAGCGCAATAATTGTTTTATCAGGTATTTTGAGCTAATAAGACCTTGGGACGAGCATAACCTGCTCGTCCCTGTGTTTTTTTTATATAAAATGTATTATATAGCGCAAACGCTCCTACACTCTCCAACGCCTGCCGCAGTTTTGGCAGATCGCCTCTGTGTGCGTTTTCGATTTTGTTTTACTGTTTGTCAATAAGGGTATGATTAAAATCAAACCCAGGGTCAGGCAGGCGAGTATAATCCAAAAAAACCAGCCCAAGCAACCCCTGTGCGTGGTTTTTACTTTTGTAACCGCTTGCACAAAAATCCTGTCGCTACCGCATTTGGGACAAATCATCACAATGCTCCTCTCTTTTATATCATTTTATTCCGGCAGAATCAAATTGACCTCATTCGGGAGTATTGATATAGTCGGGTTAGTCATGGGGACTATCTCTCCGTCAAGGTTGATGTCGATTTTTTTGTCAGATATGATTTTCAGCTCCCTGCAATGCAGATGGGTGCAGTATTTCTTCATTTTATCGAGATGCTCTCCCCTCTTGAACGAGCCGACCAAAGAGGCAAAAACAAAGCGGGAAACCGGTTTTATCCGTATAAAATCCATAAGACCGTCCCTTATGTCGCTAATCGGGGACGCCTTAAAGCCGCCGCCGTAATAACTGCCGTTTGCGCATATGGCGAATAGATACTCGTTGTTCCTGTCCGTTACCTCAACTCCGTCACAAATCAGAGTAAATTTATAACGCATTTTCGATAAAAGACACTGTAAAATAGATAAATTATACGCCGCACTTCCGTTCACGAGCGGCAGGCGTTTAAACCTACTCATCCCCTTGCCGACAGCGGCGTCAAAGCCTGCCGAGACAATATTTATGCTTACCCGTTCGCTATTATCTGTATTATCCTTAACCGATATTATGTCGCAGCTCTCTATTCGCCCTTTAACCATTTCGGTTAAGGAACGGAACTTCTCGATGGATATTTTGACAAAATACTTGACAAAATCGTTTCCCGAGCCGATGGGAACGACTCCAACGGCACAGTTCCTGTTCTTGGAACGGTAAACACCGTCGATAACCTCACATAGCGTGCCGTCCCCTCCGCAGGAATATATGCGCAGAAAACAATCATCTTTAATTTTGTTCAGCCTGTCCATAACGATATGCGTTGCGTTACCGACACTTGTCGTAACGGCAACCTCGTATGGGTCGACAAGCAGCAGCCTGTCAATGGCCTTTTTTATAATACCGGAGCGGTCCTTTTTCCCCGCCACCGGATTAATTATAAATAAATGCTCCTGCATATTTGTCTCCTTTATATAGAGTGTCTGTTTAATATAAACGGAGTCTTTTCCATTATATTAGTATTTTTACCGCCGGAACCTGCCTCGGAAAGAGCAAGCACGCTGTCAACGGTCGCTTCACGGAAAAAGTCGGCTTGCAGCTCGGCGGACTGCTTTTTTATATGTGACGGCTTGGTTATTACCGGAAGCCCGAACAGCTTTTTTCGGTTTTTCAGGAAGGCGCAGCCCTCTTCGTCCGCAGCCAATAAAAGCGAGTACAGGGGTATACATAATGCGTCTGAATGCGATACGCCAAAAACCATAGACAAAACGCTTCTGCGGACTCTTGCGGCTGTATACAAGCTGTTCTGACACACATCAACCAAGTGAGAAAAGGAAGATACCTTCTTAGAAGTAGACATAATACTATTGCGTAAATCCACAGGAGTACCGTAAATATCGCATCGAGAGCCGTCGTCATCCATACTGTATCTACGGAGAGCGGCGATTATATACTGCGACAGGTTCTCGGTGCTCCTGGGCAGCTCGTCCTCACTCAACCCGCCGTAAACAGCGGCACTGTTCAGGGGCAGCATGGACAGGTACACGGCTCTGTCCTTCTCCCTGCGTATTACGGAGGAGGAATTAAGGGACATATCCCGTTTAACGGGGTGTGGTTTTATCGAAAAGCCGCCGTTTTTTATTGCGGACAGGTATTCTACTGTTAAAATATTATTCGGTTTTCTGATTATCTCCGCCGAAGACGCTCCCAGAATTTCCTCTATCAGCTTCTCCTTAGCTCTTGGGTAGGATAGCGTTTTCTCTTTTTTAATCAGCTCGTTGAGTCTTTGCTCAAAGGAAATATCGTTAATAACCTCGGTTATGCGTTTGAGCACCGAAAAATCGTCCTCACAGCCGAACCCGAGAGCATCAACGCCTAAATTTGCGGCAATATAGACCCCCGCAAAGGTAAAATCACGTGCAGACATCATGCAAAATGGAAAAGGCAGAGACACAACCAGGCTCGCTCCGCACATCAACGCTGCTTTGGCACGGTGATACTTGTCCGCAACCGCAACCTCGCCCCGCTGGACAAGGTTTCCGCTCATTATGCAGATAATACCGTCATATTCCTTTTTCAACAGCTCTATCTGCAATAGATGCCCGTGGTGGAACGGATTGTATTCGCAAATAATGGCGGCATATCGTTTTTTTAACATTTTAAGCGCTACCTTTTCTTTACATACAAAGTTAATTCGGTGTTACAGAAAACAAATAAAATTTTCCTTGATTTTTATATATATGAGTAGTATAATGAAATTTGGTAAAAAAGTCAACAACTGCAAAAAGGAGATAGAAAATGTTTGTTTTGGTTGTAAACGCAGGGAGCTCGTCGCTTAAATATCAGCTTTTTGATATGGATACCAAAGAGGTGATGGCAAAAGGACTCTGCGAAAGGATTGGTATTGACGGAAAGCTCAAGCATCAAACCTCGGGCAATCCGATGATTATAAAGGATATTCCGATGCCGACACACGCACAAGCGGTTTCGGCTTTAGTAGAGAGCCTTACCGATAAGGAGATCGGATGTATTTCCGACATGAGCGAGATTTCGGCTGTCGGGCACAGAGTCGTTCACGGAGGCCCTTGGCTGACAAAGAGTGTACTTGTAAACGAGAGCGTTATCGCAGACCTTGAGAAATGCTGTGATATTGCGCCTTTGCATACGGTTCCGCACCTTCTGGGTATAAGAGGCTGCATTCAGATAATGCCTAAAACCCCGCAGGTGCTTGTTATTGACACCGCTTTTCATCAGACAATGCCGGAATACGCATATATGTATCCCATTCCTTACGAGATTTACGAAAAGCACAAGATTCGCCGTTACGGCTTCCACGGAACCTCGCATCGTTATGTTTCCGAAAAAGCGACCGAGCTTTTGGGAAAAGCACCGGAGGACACCAAAATAGTCACCTGCCACCTCGGTAACGGCTCCTCTGTAGCCGCCATTAACGGAGGCAAGGTTGTGGATACCAGCATGGGCTTTACGCCTCTTGAGGGGCTTATTATGGGCTCTCGCTGCGGTGCCGTGGACCCTGCGATAATTCCTTTTCTTATGGAAAAGGAGGGTATTTCCGTCTCGGAGATAATTGTTTGGCTTAACAGAAAATGCGGCTTCCTCGGGGTCTCGGAGGTTTCGAGCGATTTGAGAGAGGTTATGGATGCTATTGATAAAGGCAACAAAAAAGCAAAGCTTGCATATGATATACTTTGCTATCAGATAAAAAAATATGTAGGAGCATATGCGGCGGCGATGAACGGCTTGGATTGCGTGGTGTTTACCGCCGGAATAGGCGAAAACAACCATTTTATACGCTATGACAGCCTCAGTAATATGGACTATCTCGGCATAAAGATTGATAAGGATAAAAACGAACATAAAAACGCCTGCGAAATAAGCACGGATAATTCGGCTGTAAAGGTTTTCGTTATCCCGACAAACGAGGAGCTTGTTATCGCAACCGACACGGAGGAAATCGTAAGCAAGCTGTAAAAAGATACACATATATACGGGAAGAATGAATAAGTCCGAAGTAGTTCAAACCTACTTCGGACTTTAACTTTATCGTTTTAGGTATTTTCCCTAATATTTACACGGCGTTGCTTTTCTATACAGAATAAAGAATCTCGCCGTATGTGGGGAAGGGCCAGTACTTGGCTCCCACGAGTGTCTCAAGCTCATCTGCCGTGGCACGGAACTCCTGCATCTCGGCAAGAACCGTTTCCTTGTAGAACATTGCGTGTGCTGCTGTGTTACCGTTCTTATCGCCTGCCGAGATAAGTGTTTTTTCTAACAAATCCGCCTTTTTAAACAATATGGAGGCAAGCCTGCCAAGCTTCTCCGCAAGTGCGACCTCGCTGTCGTCGGAAATATCTATTCCTATCTCCTTTTTAGCTTTTGCCGCTCCCGCAAGCATCTTTCCGTATTCATAAACTGCGGGAAGAATGTCCTTGCGAACCATATCAAGCATTGTAAGCGCCTCTATGCTGATTACCTTGCAATAATTCTCGAGCAGCAGCTCGCAGCGGGAATGAATCTCAGCCTCGGTGAAAATCTTGTGCTTTGTAAACAGCTTGATATTCTTCTCGCTGACAAAGTACGGGAGTGCCTCCGGTGTGCTCTTGAGGTTGAGCAACCCGCGTTGCTTTGCTTCAGCAACCCACTCTTTTGCATAATTGTTGCCGTTGAAGATAATCCTTTTATGCTTAATAACGGTCTCCTTGATAAGAGCATCGACTTCCTTATTAAAATCGGATGCTTTTTCAAGACGATCGGCAAACTCGGACAGAGCCTCCGCAACTATGGTGTTGAGTATTATGTTCGGACCCGATACAGAAAAGGTCGAGCCGAGCATACGGAACTCGAATTTATTCCCCGTAAAAGCAAAGGGAGAGGTGCGGTTTCGGTCGGTGGTGTCCTTTTTAAAGTCGGGAAGAACATGGATTCCCGTCTGCATTGTATTAGCCTTGGTACAGTTATATTCGCAGCCCTTCTCTATTGAATCGAGTATTGAGGTCAACTCGTCTCCCAGGAATATGGACACGATTGCGGGAGGAGCCTCGTTAGCGCCGAGACGGTGGTCGTTACCCGCACTCGCAACGGAGATACGGAGCAAATCCTGATGCTCGTCGACCGCTTTTATAACAGCCGCAAGGAAGAGCATAAACCGTTTATTCTCTATCGGGTTTTTACCCGGCTTAAACAGATTTACACCGGTATTTGTGGCAAGCGACCAATTGTTATGCTTGCCGCTTCCGTTTACTCCGGCAAAGGGCTTCTCATGAAGCAGACACGCCATACCGTGCCGCTCGGCGACCTTTTTCATCATCTCCATGGTGAGCTGATTATGGTCGGTGGCAATGTTTGCGGTTGTATAAATAGGCGCAAGCTCGTGCTGTGCGGGAGCAACCTCGTTATGCTCGGTTTTTGCGAGTATTCCTATCTTCCACAGCTCCTTGTTAAGGTCCTGCATAAACGCCATTACTCTGGGTCTTATTGAGCCGAAATAATGGTCCTCAAGCTCCTGTCCCTTGGGCGGCTTTGCGCCGAAAAGGGTTCTGCCCGAGAAACGGAGGTCCTTACGCTTGAGATAGCAACCCCTGTCGACAAGGAAGTATTCCTGCTCCGGACCGACCTCGGAGGTTACATGTGTTACAGCACTGTCTCCGAACAATTGCAAGACACGGCACGCTTGAGTGCTTATAACCTCCATAGAGCGGAGAAGGGGCATCTTTTTATCCAGAACCTCGCCGCTGTAGGAGCAGAAAATTGTGGGTATGCATAGAGAGTTATCCTTTATAAACGCATATGAGGTAGGATCCCATGCGGTATAGCCTCTTGCTTCAAAGGTAGCTCTTAAGCCGCCGGAGGGGAAGGAGGAAGCATCCGGCTCGCCTTTTATCAGCTCTTTTCCGGAGAACTCCATAATAACCTTGCCGTCAGCCTGCGGAGATATAAAGCAGTCGTGCTTCTCGGCGGTAATGCCGGTCATGGGCTGGAACCAATGTGTATAATGAGTTACGCCTTTTTCGAGAGCCCAATCCTTCATCGCGGTTGCTACACTGTTAGCAACGGTGATATCAAGATCGTTACCCTCCTCTATTGTTTTTTTGAGTGATCTGTATATTTCCTTAGGCAGCTTCTCTTTCATAACAGAGTCGCTGAAAACAAGTGAGCCGTAGATCTCCGGCACTTTCGAGTCGTTAATCAAATTTATCGTCCCTCCGATTACAATTGTATATTTAGTTTATAAAAGTTCGATACCGGCGGCGGAACAAATACTCTTTGTCTCGCTGTCCCAAATGGATACCTGAACCTCGCCTATATGAGCTTTTCCGAGCAGCAGCATACAGAACCTCGATTGTCCGATTCCGCCGCCTATAGAGAGCGGAAGAGTTCCGTCCAATAACAGGCTGTGGAACATCATGCTCTTTCTGTCCTCCGCACCCGCTGCGGCGAGCTGTGTCTCAAGTGAAGCGCTGTCAACACGGATACCCATCGAGGAAACCTCAAAAGCCATGCCGAGCAGCTCGTTCCAGAATATTATATCACCGTTGAGTTCCCAATCGTCGTAATCGGGAGCGCGGCCGTCGTGCTTAATGCCGGACTTGAGCTTTCCGCCTATCTTCATTACAAAAACCGTTTTATGTATTTTTGTGTAAGCGTCTTCTCTCTCTCTCGGGGTGAGGTCGGGATACATATCCTCAAGCTCCTGTGTGGTTACAAAGCTGACCTGATCAGACATCTCTGTGGTAAGCTGCGGAAAGAGCTGCTTAATGTAAGCGTTTGTGTCGCACATAGCCTTGACTTCACTGCGGACAATTTCCTTCAGGAAATCAATATTCCGTTGCTGTGCGGTGATAACCTTTTCCCAGTCCCACTGATCCACATATATGGAATGCAGATTGTCCATAATCTCGTCTCTGCGGATTGCGTTCATGTCCGTATAAAGACCCTCGCTCACCGGGAAACCGTATTTATACAGTGCATAACGCTTCCATTTTGCAAGCGAGTGAACAACCGCTCCGTCGGTTTTGGCATCGGCTATATCAAACGACACCGCGCGTTCCGTACCGTTAAGGTCATCATTCAAACCGGTTGCAGGCTCTACGAACAGCGGAGCCGAAACTCTCTTTATGTTCAGAGCCGCACTCAGCTTATCCTCGAAGCTTCTTTTAATTATACCGATTGCCATCTGTGTTTCGTAAAGGGACAAAACAGGTTTGTAATCTTTTGGAATAAGAGTTTTGCTCATTTTCATACCGCCTTTTCTGTTTAATAATAAAATAGCAAAAGCACTGCGGGCAAGAATTTCCCACAGCGCCTTTGCTGTATGCAAGGTATTATAAACCTTTTTTTTTACCTTGTCAATACCTTTTGTAAAAAAAAATCCCTCCGGCGGAATTTTCGGTTAAAAAGGGTTGACAAAATACATTTTTGTTTGTATAATGCTGTTAGGACAAAGGTGTCTGACATATTAACGCAGAGGGCTATATATTTGTGTTATCATGTCAGGCACCTTTTTTATTCAATTATAATATAGGAGATATAAATATGTTAAGAGAAGGAACGAACGGATACAGAATACCTGCCGGCTGCGCTATCTCGGGTATTTTTTCCAAGGAAGGTAAGCGTATCAGCGGCGAAAACATTATTAAATCCATCGGACTTATGCACGAGCGTTCAAACGGCTTGGGCGGCGGATTTGCCGGATACGGAATTTATCCGGAATACAAGGACCTGTACGCATTCCATATATTTTATGATAATTTTAAAGCAAAGGACGAGTGCGAGCATTTTCTGGACCGTCATTTTGATATTGTAAATCTGTCAAAGATACCCACAAAAAAGATACAATCGATAACCAACGAGCCTCTTATATGGCGTTATTTTGTAAAGCCGTTGCCGACCAAGCTCGCAGACAGTCAGCTTGACGAGGACGAGTTCACAGCCCGTTCGGTTATCAAGGTTAATGTTAAGATAGAAGGAGCTTATATATTCTCAAGCGGAAAGAACATGGGCGTTTTTAAAGCGGTCGGTTATCCGGAGGATGTCGGCGAATTTTATAAATTGGATCAGTACGAGGGATATTGCTGGACCGCACACGGCAGGTATCCGACAAACACGCCGGGCTGGTGGGGCGGAGCCCATCCCTTCGCCCTGCTCGGCCTATCTATAGTGCATAACGGCGAGATTTCTTCTTATGACGCAAACCGTCGATTTATCGAGATGTTTGGATATAACTGTACATTGCTGACCGATACGGAGGTTATTACATATATTATAGATTATCTGTGCCGCAAGCAGGGATTAACAATAAAGGAAGCCGCCGAGGTCATTGCCGCTCCGTTCTGGAAGACAATCGACAAAAAGGACGAGAAGGACAGGGAGAGGCTGACCTATCTTCGCAACACCTTTGCGAGCCTGCTGATAACAGGACCTTTTTCTATACTTGTCGGCTTTGACGGCGGAATAATGGCTCTTAATGACAGGCTCAAGCTGCGCTCTATGGTTGTAGGCGAAAAGGATGATACCGTGTACATTGCGAGCGAGGAAAGCGCCATCCGACTTATAGAGCCTAATCTTGACAGAGTTTTTGCTCCCAAGGGCGGCGAGCCGGTTATATACACCTTTAACGAGCGAATTAATTCCGAAAGATAAATTTTTCAAATACGGTTTTGTGCCTTGTCTGCAAGAGGTGCAGTCATTTGTATTTCATACAAAACGGCACAATTCCCGCTCATTGCCGAAAGATATAGTTTTAATCTAAAAAATCCACATAGTTAGGAAGATTTGTTATGTCAATTGATTTTATATATCCCGAATACGAAATAGCGAGAAACAAAGATCGCTGTATAAACTGCCGTGTCTGCGAGAAACAATGCGCAAACGAGGTACATAAATACCACGCAGACCTAAAAATGATGCAGGCTGACGACCTTAAATGCGTCAACTGTCAGCGTTGTGTATCGTTATGCCCTACAAGAGCGTTAAAGATTGTAAAAACGGATAATACATATAAGGAAAACGCTCATTGGAAGGGACGCACCATGTCCGAGATTTATCTTCAGGCAGGAAGCGGCGGCGTTTTGCTTTCCTCGATGGGAAACCCTGTCGATTACCCTATTTACTGGGATAAAATACTTATAAACGCCTCACAGGTAACAAACCCCTCCATTGACCCGCTCAGAGAGCCTATGGAGACCAGAACCTTTCTCGGACAACGCCCTAACAAAATCGAGAGAGACAAGGACGGCAACATTGTAAACAATATGGCTCCTCAGCTGGAGCTGTCCACACCGATTATGTTCTCCGCAATGTCCTACGGCTCAATCAGCTACAACGCACACGAGAGTCTTGCGAGAGCGGCTACGGAGCTGGGCATATATTATAACACGGGAGAGGGCGGACTCCACGAGGATTTCTACAAATACGGAGCAAACACAATTGTTCAGGTAGCTTCGGGACGGTTCGGCGTACATAAGGATTACCTAAACGCAGGAGCCGCCGTCGAGATAAAAATGGGACAGGGTGCAAAGCCGGGTATCGGCGGACACCTGCCGGGCGCTAAAATTGTGGGTGATGTGTCAAGGACCAGAATGATACCCGAGGGGTCCGACGCAATTTCACCCGCTCCTCATCACGATATTTATTCCATCGAGGATTTACATCAGCTTGTAATGTCGCTTAAAGAGGCGACCAATTATACAAAACCCGTTATCGTAAAGATAGCGGCGGTGCATAATGTTGCAGCGATTGCGTCGGGAATAGCCCGCAGCGGAGCGGATATTATATCGCTCGACGGCTTCAGAGGCGGAACAGGTGCCGCTCCGACAAGAATCAGAGACAATGTGGGTATTCCGATAGAGCTTGCGCTGGCAAGCGTTGATAAGCGGCTTCGTGACGAGGGAATAAGGAACAATGTGTCGCTTGTTGTGGGCGGCTCGGTAAGAAGCAGCGCGGATGTCGTAAAGGCGATTGCTCTTGGTGCGGATGCGGTTTATGTTGCGACCAGCGCATTGCTTGCTCTCGGTTGTCATCTTTGCAGGAGTTGCCACGGCGGTAAATGCAACTGGGGAATAGCAACACAACGGGCTGATTTGGTAAAAAGACTTAACCCGGAAATAGGATATAAACGGCTTGTCAACCTTGTCGAGGCTTGGACACATGAGATAAAGGAAATGATGGGCGGTATGGGCATTAACTCAATCGAAGCCCTGAAGGGCAACAGGCTTATGCTCAGAGGCGTGGGGCTTAACGAGAAGGAGCTCGAAATCTTAGGCATCTATCACGCAGGGCAATAAAACCCGAACGAGGCTTGGCTTATATAAAAAATTCCGAAGGGATAAATAATTGATGAAACGAATTATAGTAAACGAAAAATGGTGCTTGGGCTGCCGCCTATGCGAATATAACTGTGCTTTCGCAAATTCTGGGAGCATCGGTACGACACCGCTCGATATGGCAAAAGCGCTTAAGGATATTGTAATAAACCCCCGAATTAAGATAGAAGAAAAGGACGACATCTGCTTTGCGGTATCCTGCCGACATTGCAAGGAGCCTCTCTGCGTCAAGAGCTGTATAACGGGTGCGCTGACAAGGGTTGACGGCGTTATCCGCATAAACAAAGAGAAATGCGTCGAGTGCCACACCTGTGTGCTCGTATGCCCCTACGGCGCAATTATGCCGAGCGACGAGGGTGTTATGCAGAAATGCGAGCTTTGTGTACAGAACACGGGAGGAGAGCCGTTCTGCGTTAAGGGCTGTCCGAACAAGGCGATTGAATTTAAAGAACTTGGAGGGGATTCGGTATGAAATATGTGATTATAGGTAACTCGGCGGCGGCAATAGGCTGCATTGAGGGTATAAGAAGCGTTGATTCTCAAGGGAGCATTACCGTTATCTCAAAGGAAACACAGCATACATATTCCCGTCCGCTCATATCCTATCTTCTGCTTGGTAAAACCGATTCGGAAAGAATGAAATACCGAAGCGATAATTTTTATGAAGAAAACAACTGTACCGTAATGTTCGGTACGGAGGTAACAAAAATATCTCCCGATAAAAAAGAGGTTCTGCTCGATAACGGAAAAAGCGTGAAGTACGATAAGCTGCTTGTCGCAACGGGCTCAAACCCCTTTGTTCCCCCGATAGAGGGAGTAAGCACCGCAAAAAGCGTACATACTTTTATGTCGCTCGACGATGCGCTTGCTCTGGAAAAGGATTTGACGCCGGACAGCAGGGTAATTATTCTCGGCGGCGGACTTATCGGTCTGAAATGTGCGGAGGGAATTCTTAAATCCGTTAAAAAGATTACCGTTATTGATATGGCTGACAGGATTCTGCCAAGCATACTCGATTCCGAGGGCTCTTCGATAATACAAAAGCACCTTGAATCCAAGGGTATAGAGTTTCTGCTCGGAAACAGCATTTCCAAGGTTGACGGACAGAGAGCGATTCTAAAAAGCGGAGATATAATCGAGTTCGACAGCCTTGTAATCGCCGTCGGAGTACGGGCGAATACCGCACTTGTGGCGGAGGCGGGCGGAACAGTAAACAGGGGAATTTACACTGATTTGAGCTGTAAAACAAGCCTTCACGACATATATTCGGCGGGTGACTGCAGCGAGAGCTACGACATTACCATAGGGCAGCCGAGAGTGCTTGCGCTTTTGCCTAACGCATATATGCAGGGCGAGGTTGCCGGAGTAAATATGGCAGGCGGAGATATGCTTTATGACCACGCCATACCTATGAATGCCATCGGTTTCTTTGGGCTGCATGTTATATCGGCGGGCAGCTACGAGGGTGAGTGCTACACCGTAGCAGAGGGAAACAACTATAAGAAGCTGTTTTACAACGACAATAACCTTTTCGGATATATTCTAATCGGAGAGGTTGCGAGAGCGGGTATTTATACGGCTCTGATTCGTGAGAAAACACCTCTCGACAGCATAGATTTTGAGCTTATCAAGGATAAGCCGCAGCTTATGGCCTTTACAAAAAAGGACAGGGCGGCGCTGCTTATAAAGGAAGCTCTGCCAGACAATTGGCAATAAATAATAAGTATAAGGGATTGGTATTATGGAAAGAAACTGTATGGGCGAAAGGTATCTGGGCTGCGGCAGTGCGGGAGAGAGGATTATCCTCAACGGAACCCCCGGCAACGCACTCGGCGCATATCTTGACGGCTCGGAAATAATAATAAACGGAAACGCACAGGACGCTACGGGCGATACCATGAACGGCGGAAGCATAACCATCCACGGCAGCACCGGGGATGCTTGCGGTTATGCGATGCGCGGCGGCGAGATTTATGTCAGAGACAGTGCGGGCTACCGTGCCGGTATCCATATGAAGGCATATAAAGAGAAGCTGCCGGTGCTTGTAATCGGCGGCAGAGCGGGCAGCTTCCTCGGCGAATATCAGGCGGGCGGAATTATCATCGTACTCGGACTCGGCTTTGAGGGCAAGAGCGTGGTGGGATATTTTTGCGGAACGGGTATGCACGGAGGCAAGATTTATCTCCGCACAGAGGAGATGCCGCAGGACCTTCCCGAGCAGGTTATGGTCCGTCTTGCCACGGAAGAGGATATGAAGGATATCGACAGATATATTACAAGCTATTCGGAAAAGTTCGGGGTAAATAAAGAGGATATAACAAGCAGCGGCTTCTATGTCTTGACTCCAAACACAAAAAATCCTTACAAAAGGCTTTACTGTTATAATTAATTGGTGTATAATAGCAGTGTTATGAGGGTTATAAAGGTTAAACCCTTAACAAGCCGTTTCGCCGGCGAGAAACGGCTTTGTTTTACATTGTGTATTTTACAACCGGAGAAACGGACGAGGCATATGTTTTACACCGATAATGAGGTAATTGATTTTATAACGGAGAACGATGTTAAGTTTATCCGTCTTTCTTATTGCGATATTTACGGAGTACAAAAGAATATATCAATTATGCCGTCGGAGCTTAGACGAGCGTTCAGGGACGGAATATCCTTCGACGCTTCGGCTGTACGGGGCTTTGGCGACGAGGTAAGGTCGGATTTATTGCTGTTCCCCGATCCGTCGACCCTCGCTCTTTTACCCTGGAGACCGTCACACGGCAGAGTTGTGCGGTTTTTTTGTGATATAAAGCATCCCGACGGCAGAACCTTTGAGATGGACAGCCGTCATATATTGAAAAAGGCGGTCCGCTATGCGGCGGGCAGGGGTTATACGGTCAGCTTCGGTGCGGAATGTGAGTTTTATCTTTTCAAGTGCGATGCGGAGGGAAACCCCACCGACATTCCCTTTGACAACGCCGGGTATATGGATGTTTCCCCGCTTGACAAGGGCGAGAATGTAAGACGGGAGATCTGTCTTACGCTTGAGGAAATGGGTATTATCCCCGAGGCCTCTCATCACGAGGAGGGACCCGGACAAAATGAGATTGATTTCAGATACAGCGAGCCGCTTGTCTCCGCCGATAATGTTACAACCTTTAAGTGGGTTGTGAAAACGGTTGCGGCGAGAAACGGACTGTTTGCCACCTTTGACCCTAAACCGATTCCGGACAAGAGCGGAAACGGCTTCCATATAAATATGGCTCCCAAGCTAATCGGCGGAGTAACCGAGCAGGCTGTGTATGACAGCTTCATGGCGGGTGTTCTCGACCGTGCGGCGGAGCTATGTGCTTTTCTTAACCCGACAGAGGCATCCTTCCTCCGTTTGGGAGAGAATAAAGCACCCAAATATATTACCTGGTCCGAGCAGAACCGCTCACAGCTGATAAGAATACCTGCCGGAGACGGCGAATACAAGCGTATCGAGCTGCGTTCTCCCGATTGCAGAACCAATCACTATATCGCATATGCATTGCTTATATATGCGGGCATGGAAGGCATTGAGAATAAAAAAGTCCCACCCGTTCCGATTGACCTAAATCTTTACAAAGCGGATAAGGAGATTATAGATAAGCTAAGCAAGCTGCCCGAGAGTCTTTCCGAGGCTGTCGAGATAGCCTGCCGCAGCGAATTCATCGGCAGAGTGCTGCCCAAGCGGGTAGCCGAGGCGTATAATCCGCTTTACGAGAAGCAGGAATAGGGGGCGTTGGTATGTTGTTCGGTAAAACGCCGTACAGCGTGCTGGTCGTTTCGAGCGGAGAAAAAATTAACGATTTTCTAAACGAGGTTCTTGGGTCAAATATGTACTCGCCCGTCATATTCACAAAAAACGGGGGGGAGGCAAGAAACATTCTTATATCACAGAGCTTTGACCTTGTTATAATAAACTCCCCTCTTAGTGATGAATTCGGCAGCGAGCTTGCCTTTAAGCTCACCGAAAATGCGGTATGCGGTGTAATAATGATTATAAAAAGCGATGTGTTCGACGAGGTCAGCGAACGGGTTGAGCAATACGGAGTTCTTGCGGTGAGCAAGCCGATTTCCCGTGTGCTTTTCTTGCAGATTCTGAAAATATCCATCGCTACTCTCGAGCGGTTGAAAAGGCTTGAGCGGGAAAATAAAAAGTTATCGTTTAAAATAGAGGAAATAAGGCTTATTGACAGAGCAAAATGGGTTCTTATAGAGTATCTGAAAATGAGCGAGCCGCAAGCGCACCGATATATCGAAAAACAGGCTATGGATATGCGGATAACACGGCGTGAGGTTGCCGAGAGCATTATAAAAACATATGAAAATTAGTTGCTTTTCATATGTTTTTATAAAAGAAAAGTCCTTAAAAGTCAGAGTGACCTTCAGTTATCTTCGGTAAAAACGGACTTTTCCGTTGGTAATTTTCCATATACGATATTCATAATTTAAAAACAAAAAAGGTTTGACAAGAACGGTTTTTTGCTGTAGATTTATAAGATAAGATTTATTAAGGAGAAAATATATGTCAAATCAAACTGTTTTGGTGCTTGATTTCGGAGGGCAGTACAAGGAGCTTATCGCACGGAGGGTGCGTGAGGCGAATGTTTTTTCGTATATATTAAGCGGAGACACGCCTGTTGAAAAGATAAAAGAATATAATCCTATCGGCATAATCCTTACCGGAGGGCCGTCGAGTGTATATGCGGATGGAGCGCCGAGCTGCAAACGGGATTTGTTCGAGATAGGAGTTCCCATACTCGGAATTTGCTACGGTATGCAGCTTATGTGTCATAAGCTGGGCGGGGATGTCAGAGAGGGAGAGGTCAGCGAATACGGACAGACAATCTGCAATATAGAGCCGTGCAACAAATTATTTGCGGGGCTCGACAGGATTCAGACCGTGCTTATGAGCCATACAGACAGGATTTTCGGTCTACCCGAGGGGTTTGAAGCCATGGCGGCAACGAACGATTGTCCGCTGGCTGCATTCGGCAACGAAAAAGCTGGACTCTACGGCTTGCAGTTCCACCCCGAGGTCATCCATACCAAAAACGGAAAACAGATAATAAGAAACTTTTTATATAATATTTGCGGAGCCACGGGCGACTATAATATGACCGATTATATCGAACGGCAGGTCGCCGAGATACGCGAAAAGGTAGGGGACAAAAGGGTTCTGCTTGCGTTATCGGGCGGAGTGGATTCGTCTGTTTGCGCCGCATTCCTCTCCAAGGCATTGCCGAACAGGGTTGTCTGCATTTTCGTCGACCACGGTTTTATGAGGCTTGACGAGGGCGACCAAATCGAGGAGATATTCTCAAAACGAGAGCTTAAATTCATCCGTGTGGATGCGTCCGAGCGGTTTTTGACAAAGCTCAAGGGCGTGAGCGACCCGGAGACAAAACGAAAAATTATCGGCAGCGAGTTTATAAAGGTATTTGAGGAACAGGCTAAACAGCTCGGTGACATAGAGTTTTTGGCACAGGGAACCATATATCCCGATATTATTGAGTCGGGCAACGACAAGGCGGCGACCATAAAGAGCCACCACAATGTGGGAGGTCTGCCCGCAATAATGAATTTTGAGGGCATTGTCGAGCCTATCAGAGGTCTGTTTAAGGACGAGGTGCGTGCGGTCGGGAAGCAGCTCGGTCTGCCGTCCTATCTTATCAACCGCCAGCCCTTCCCCGGTCCGGGGCTTGCCATACGCATTATCGGGGAGATAAGCAAGGAGAAGTGCGATATGCTCCGTGAAGCGGACGCAATCGTACGGGAGGAGTTAGGCAAGCTGCGTAACAAGCCGAACCAGTATTTTGCGGTGCTTACAAATGTCCGCTCCGTCGGTGTTATGGGTGACGGAAGAACCTACGATTATACGGTTGTTGTGAGAGCGGTAAAGACAGACGATTTTATGACGGCAGAGTTTATGAGGGTTCCTTACAAAACGCTGGAGCGTATTTCGAGAAGAATAACCAACGAGGTAGACGGCATAAACAGGATTGTTTACGATATAACCGACAAGCCGCCGTCTACTGTTGAGTGGGAGTAGATTAATACAATATATAAATTATATGGGAAGGCAGTTTATGATAAAATATGTGTTTGTAACCGGCGGAGTTGTGTCGGGGTTGGGAAAAGGAATAACCGCCGCTTCTTTGGGAAGACTGCTTAAAGCAAGGGGCTTGAAGGTCGCCGCTCAGAAGCTGGACCCTTATATAAATGTAGACCCCGGAACAATGAGCCCGTTTCAGCACGGAGAGGTTTTTGTTACCGAGGATGGAGCCGAAACCGATCTTGATTTGGGGCATTACGAACGATTTATCGATGAGGATTTAAATAAATATTCCAATCTAACAACAGGCAAGGTATATTGGAATGTGCTTAATAAAGAGAGAAAAGGCGAGTACCTCGGCGAAACGGTGCAGGTTATCCCCCACATTACAAATGAGATAAAGAGCTTTATATACTCCGTCGGCAAAAAGACGGGAGCCGATGTCGTCATCACTGAAATCGGCGGAACGGCGGG
This sequence comes from Firmicutes bacterium HGW-Firmicutes-21, assembly GCA_002841455.1. Lineage (GTDB taxonomy): Bacteria > Bacillota > Clostridia > Oscillospirales > CAG-382 > UBA1049. The sequence goes on from PGZT01000001.1 coordinate 112,829, forward strand.
CGACATTGAGAGTCAGCCGTTTTTGGAGGCAATCAGACAGGTTGCTCTTGAGGTTGGGGTTCAAAACCACCTGTTTATCCATGTAACCTTGGTGCCGTACTTAAAAAGCTCGGGCGAGCATAAATCCAAGCCCACACAGCACTCGGTTAAGGAGCTGCAGGGAATGGGTATCTCTCCCGATATTATAGTGCTCCGCTGTGACGAGCCGCTCGAGGACGGGCTAATGAATAAAATCAGCCTTTTTTGCAATGTTAAAAGAGACTGTGTTATCGAGAATGTGACGCTTCCGGTGCTGTATCAAGCACCTGTAATGCTGGAGAAAAACAATTTCTCGGCAATTGTGTGCCGTGAACTGGGAATAAACGCTCTTGCGCTTGACCTCAAGGACTGGCAAAGTATGCTCGAACGGATAAAGAGCAGAACAAACAAGGTCAGAATCGCACTTGTCGGTAAATATGTAAAGCTGCACGACGCTTACCTGTCGGTCGCCGAGGCGCTTCGTCATGCGGGATACGAGAACAGCTCAAGGGTTGAGATTAAATGGCTTGACAGCGAGAACATCACAGGCGAAAATGTCGGTGAGCTTTTGGGTGACTGCAACGGTATACTCATACCGGGAGGGTTTGGCACAAGAGGTATCGAGGGCAAGATAAAAGCGTGCAGATATGCGAGGGAAAACAATATTCCCTTTTTGGGAATCTGCTTGGGAATGCAGATAGCGGTTATTGAGCTTGCCCGAAACATGTGCGGCTTTACCGATGCCAATTCTCGTGAGTTTGACGAGAACAGCAGTAATTTAGTTATAGATTTTATGCCCGATCAATCCGATTCCATAGACAAGGGCGGAACAATGCGGTTGGGCAGCTATCCGTGTAAAATTATCGGCGGCAGTATTATGGAAAAAGCGTATGGAAAGCAATTGATATCCGAGCGGCACAGACATCGTTATGAATTTAATAACAGCTATAAAGAGATTTTAGAATTGAACGGGCTTGCGGTCAGCGGAACCTCCCCGAGCGGAAATATTGTGGAAACAGTAGAAATTCCGAAGAACCGTTATTTCGTGGGGGTTCAGTTCCACCCCGAGTTCAAGAGCCGCCCCAATCGTGCGCACCCGCTGTTTTTGGGCTTAATAAAAGCGGCATTGGAGCAGCAGGAAGAAACCGGAATATATTGATGGGAGTTGCTTTTAGATGAGAGATTATAAAAAGGAAACGGCGAGTCGTGTCGCTTTTATCAAGGAAGTTCTGCGTGACAGCGGAGCGAAGGGCATTATTTACGGAAACAGCGGCGGCAAGGACAGTGCGCTTGTAGGCATTTTGTGCAAAAAGGCTTGTGTAGATACGGTCGGCGTTATGATGCCCTGCCAGTCCAAACGAAATTTCGGCGAGGACATGGACGACGCCTGTGCCGTTGCCAATCAGTACGGTGTGGAATGCCGTGCAATCGATTTAAGCGAATTAAAGGTACTTGCGGTCAAGCTTTACGGCGAGTACACAGAGCTTTCCGAAGCTGCGATCGCAAATATCGCACCCCGCTTAAGGATGCTCACCCTTTACACGCTTGCGGCTTCGGAGAACCGCATTGTTGCAGGTACAGGTAACCGCAGCGAGGGATATATGGGTTATTTTACCAAGTGGGGGGACGGCGCATTTGATTTTAATCCGATTGCGGACCTTACCGTTACAGAGATATATGAGTTTCTCGAATATCTCGGAGCACCTGAGAATATCCGTACCAAGGCTCCGTCGGCGGGGCTGTTTGAGGGGCAGACCGATGAGAAGGAGATGGGCGTTTCCTATGCTGCGATAGATAATTATCTGCTCAACGGTATTGCGGACGATAAGGATCTTGCAATAATCGAAAGGCTCCATAACAGAAGCGAGCATAAACGCTGTATGCCGAGTATATACGGCGACTGAAAAACGCAAAAATAAAGCTCTACGGCTCGGACGGAATTGACATTCCGCCGAGCTTTTTCATGCAGACTCTGTGAACTATTGACAGCAAAATAAAAACATGATAAAATATGGTATAAAAAGGGGCATAATAGGCTTATTATATATGTCGGAGGCGTGGTTGAATGGGTACGAAAAGAACCTATATAATCTTACTTGTTTTAACCGTAACCCTGACTTTTACAATGTCCTCCTGTCGGATAGGCTCTGATTCGTATAAAGAGCCTTGGGAGATAGACGACAGCTTTGTTTACTGTGTTGTTTACAACGCAATGGGCGGCACAATTAACAACTCGGGGGAGCGAACCACCTATTATTCGGGCGGCTCTCTGATAAAGGAACCTAACAGACGGTCGGGTATGCTTGTAGAACCCGTTAACGGTAACAAGCTCGTTTTCGGCTGGTACACCTCATATATAAACATCGGAACGGAGGAAAACCCCGTTTATTCATTCGATGAGGCGAACAGATGGGATTTTACCGACGACAGAATAAACGACGAAAATACAGACGGGAACAAAACACTGACCTTATATGCCCGTTGGACAGACCCGCCCTCCGTTTATTTTGTGGATGCGTCCGAGACGGACAATGTCCTGCTTAAATGGGAGGATGTTGTTGTAAAGAAACCATTATCCCGACCTACGACCACCGAAAAAGCAACTATACAAAAAGTTTCGCAGGGGACACCGACGACCTATTCGTTGCTTGATTATTTTTTTGATAAGGACTGCACCGTTAAGGTAGTATGGGACACGGATACGGTCGAGGATATTATTTACAGGCAGGACAAGGAGAGTATAATATATATCTATTGTAAATATATAGAGGGAAATTATAAAAGGATAAGGAACGCATCAGACCTGCGTAATATTAATGAACATGACGGAAAATATATACTGGCAAACGACATTTATTTAGGCTCTGTAATCTGGACACCTTTATGCGACAAGCAGCCCTTTTCCGGCGTTTTTATAGGAAACGGCTATACCATATCCGATTTTAATATAGATGCTGTGAACAGGGAGAGCGGTGTGGGGCTTATTAACGCAAGGGAAAAATCGTTCGGGCTGTTTTCGGAGCTGTCCGGTGCGTTCTTTTCGGGAATAAACCTGCAGAATGTAACCGTAACGGTAAACAAAACCAGCAATGTTCCGCTCTGTATCGGCGTTTTCGGCGGCAGAGCAGCCGACACTGTTTTTGTAAATTGCGGCATTGATGCTTATAAAGTAAGCTCCGACGGTGAGGTAAAGACAGACCTGTTCCTCGGAACCGCCGCATTTGCTGACAGCACCTGTACTTTAACCGACAATAGCTTTAACGAACCCGATATAAGCAATCTTGATATAAAACAAACGCATTTATTTAAGAACACTAAACAAAACTGAATATCCGGGGAACTATTCCCGCTTACGGCATAAATGCCGGGAAAGGAACGATTATAACTAATGAAAAGATTATTAATACTTTTAATTAGCTTGGCTATTGTTTTCAGCTTTATCTCCTGCGGTAAAACACCCGCAGATAATTCCACCGACGATACATCGGGTACTGTCAGGGTTAACCCCGATGTACCCTCCGGCAGACGGGGTGTAATCGAACGAACTGGCAAAAACGCCACCAATCCGCTCATTATCGCCATAAACACTATGGACGGAAAGTTCAATCCCTTTTATGCTACAAGCGGATACGACGCCACCATTGTCGATATGACGCAGATAAAGCTTATCACTTCAAACGAAAACGCCGAGCCTGTCGCCTCGATTAACGCACGGTCGTTTGCGCTTAACCTTAATATGACGGTGAATGACGATCAGACAGAGAGCAAATACGAGTTTGTGCTTAAAAACGGCATTACCTTCAGCGACGGCACTCCCGTAACCGGCAAGGATGTATTGTTCAACCTATACACATACCTTGACCCTGCATACAGCGGCTCAAGCACTCTTTATTCGATGGATATTAAGGGGCTCAGGTCGTACAGAACACAGGTTCTCGACGAAGCGGAGCTGGAGGCTATGTACGAGGAGAACCTTGCAAAGGCACAGGCGGCTGTAGAGGCATACCTTGCGGGCGAGGAAATTGGCGAGACCGAGCTTGATGCAATCTGGGCTGCCGTTAAGGACTGTATAACAGCAGACAGTAATCTTCTTATTGAATACGGTTATATGCCGAGTGATTTGGAATTAGACCAGCCCGATGATTACCTTGCAAAATATGCGAGAACAATTATACTGTCATATGTCGGTGCGCTTACCTATGACGCCGTGAAGGCTGAATGGAGCGTTAATGAAGCAACGGGTCTTGAACGGAGCAAGCTCTCGGATTATACCGAGGAGGAGTGTATAAATGCCGCCTTGTTGTATGTCAAGGCAAATATGACGGCAAACGAGTATGACGCTTCCTTTGCGCATGATACCGTTATGGAGGATACCGCTCAAACAGCGGTAGCTAAAATTATAAAGAGCTATGAGAACTCTTATATAAAAGAAAACAAGGGTATTGTATCATCTATTTCCGGTATTACACTCGGAAAGGTTATTGACCAAAACGGTGTCGAGAGGGAAAAGCTAACGGTTATTATTAACGGAGTCGACCCAAAGGCTATCTGGAACTTCGCCTTTAATATAGCACCAATGCACTATTATTCGACACAGGAGCTTGCCGACAAGGCAAACGGTGTCGATGCCTTTGGAGTTGATTTTGCAAGCATTGATTTTCAGAATCAGCTTAAGCAAAAGGTAGTTCCGTTAGGAGCGGGACCTTATATACCTGCGGATAATCAGGGCAACGAGACAACCGAATTTACTAAGTTCTTTAAGGACGGTATCGTCAACTTTGTGGCAAACGACGACTTTATGCTTGCCGCACCGCTTATAAAGTATGTGCGTTATCAAACAATCTCAAGCGGAAGCGAGCTTTCCGTCCTACAGAGCGGAGCGGTTCATTTTGCGGAGCCTGCCGCTCAGGTTGATACGATCAATCAGATAGCGGGAACAAATTTTTCCGGAATATTAGTGGATGCGCTCGGATACGGTTATATCGGGATGAACGCAAAGCTAATACCCGATATTAACGCACGCAGAGCAATAACCTCGGCGTTTGATACGAGCCTTGCGCTTGAGTATTATTCGAGCGGACTCGCATCGACAATTTATCGCAGTATGTCGAAGGTGTCCTGGGCATACCCGAAAAATGCAACGAATATGTACCCCTTCGACGAAACGGGTGAAAAATCAAAGGAATACTTCCTCGCCTCCGATAACTTTATCGAACAGGACGGCAGGATTGTTTATGCGGACGGCTCTGCGGTAACCTACACCTTTTCGCTTCCCGATGATGCGGCAGACCATCCGGCAGGTCAGATATTCCTAAAGGCAAAACAGGTTCTGGCGTTAATAGGAGTTGAGGTTACGATTGACGACACAGATCCTAATATGATAAATAATCTGCAGGACGACAAGATTTCTGTCTGGGCAGCCGCATGGGGAGCGGAAATAGACCCCGATATGTTCCAGGTGTTTTATTCCGACCCGGACGAGAACAACGCAGGCTCGCCCAAGAGCCTTGGCTTGTATTGGATGTTTGAAAACGGTACGGAGGACGAAAAAGGTCTTCTTGTACAAATAAACGAGCTTATTAAGCAGGCGCGCGGCTCGTTGAACCCGAATGAAAGAAAGCCTGTTTATACAGAGGCACTCGATTTGATTATGGAGCTGTGCGTTGAGGTTCCGACCTATCAACGGAAGGATATGTTCGTATACAATACGAGCGTTATAAAGAGCAATACGCTTTGGCAGAATGTTACCCCGTATAAGGGACCTCTCTCCGAGCTTTGGAATGTCAGCCTTGTGCTTGAATAATTCAACAAAAATCATATAAAAACCTGTAAAAGAGGGGGTTAATAGTCTGCTATTAAGCCTCTCTTTCCGCTCATTATTTTTGAAGGATATATTATTTACTAATTCAGGAGGGAATGCCGTTGCTTAAGTATATCGTTAAAAGGCTGCTGCTCGGGCTGTTGATTCTGTTCGGCACCTCTGTAATAATATATTTTTTGGTTCGTTCCATGCCTGCCGACTATATCGATATAAATACTGCGGCACAGGTATCGCAGGGGAAGCTGAGCGCCGAGGATGTCGCCCGTATGAAGGAGCTGTACGGTATAGGCGATAATTCGCTTTGGGGCATTATCGGCAGCTATTTTACATGGCTGGGCAACCTTTTTAAGGGTGATCTCGGTATATCCTTTATATACGGAAGATCGGTTGCCGAGGTTATCAGACAATATATGTGGGTCTCCTTCGGTATCGCCTTCGTCGCATTGATTTTTCAAATAATCATCGCTATTCCTCTCGGTATATATGCGGCGACTAAGCAATACAGCGTATCGGATTATTCGGTAACGGTGCTGGCAATGATGGGCATCTCCCTGCCCTCGTTCTTTTTTGCCGCTCTGCTCTTGCGGGTGTTCTCGGTCGGACTCGGGTGGTTTCCGCTTGTGGGCTTGCGTTCGGCAGAGACCATGCAGTCGGGTTTTCCCGCCTTTTTAGACCTTGCGCACCATTTGGTTCTGCCCATAATAACGCTCGTGGTTTTATCTATCGGCGGACTTATGCGTTATACGAGGACAAATATGCTTGAGGTGCTTAACTCCGATTATATACGGACAGCAAGGGCAAAAGGATTATCCGAAAAAACGGTAATCTACAAGCACGCATTCAGGAACACGCTCATTCCTATCGTAACAATGCTCGGAGGAGTTCTGCCCACTCTGTTTGGTGGCGCAATGATTGTCGAGAGCGTTTTTGCGATTAACGGTATCGGGTTTATTGCTTATAAAGCCGTCTTACAAGCCGATGTTCCCTTTGTAATGGGGTATAATATGTTTCTTGCGGTGCTTACGGTGCTGGGCATTCTGATATCCGACATTTTATATATGGTTGTTGACCCTCGTGTCAAGCTGAAGTAGGGGGTGAGCGATATAGTAAGCAAAACGGATAGCTCATATGACGGTGTAAGGGTTTTATCTCCGACAAGGCTGGTATTGCGGCGATTTTTCAGGAGCCGGCTCTCTATAATCGGGCTGAGCATGCTCGTTTTCCTGTTTGTTTTCAGCTTTATCGGACCCTTGTTTACCGATTACAACGATGAGACAATGTTCTACATTCCCCGTACCGTTCCGATGGTCTCGGAGGAAAATTTTATAGGTGCCGACGGGATAGAATACCGATTCTTCGATATTTCCAAGGACATTGTAACCGACAAGGCTCCGCCGTCAAGCAAGCATTGGCTTGGTACGGACGCAAACCGAATGGATGTATTTACCCGTCTTATGTACGGCGGCAGAATATCGCTCACAATAAGCCTTATCGTTGTATTTCTCGAGACCTTCCTCGGTGTTGTTTTCGGGGGATTGGCAGGGTATTTCGGCAGATGGGTGGATACGCTTATAATGCGTATTGTCGATATATTTATATGCCTACCCGGCTTGCCTATATTGTTGATATCATCTCAAATAATCAGATCTATAGGCGTTGACCCAAACCATCGGATTTATTGGCTGATGGGAATATTAACCGTTTTCGGCTGGGCGGGGACCGCCCGTCTTGTAAGGGGGCAGATTTTGTCCCTGCGGGAGCAGGAATATATGACCGCAGCAGAGGCAACGGGTATAAAAACGAGTGCTAAAATCGTAAAGCACCTGCTTCCGAATGTAATGCCGCAGTTGATTGTGGCTATGACGCTCGGCTTGGGCGGTATTATTCTGTACGAATCCGCTCTGTCCTTCCTCGGTCTCGGTGTTCAGTTCCCGAGAGCGGCTTGGGGAACAATGATTTCCGCCGCCGATCCGTCAAAGGGGAGCGATATTCTTGCGAATTACCCCAATCTTTGGATACCCCCAGGTATTTTAATCGTTACGGCTGTGCTTGGCTTCAATTTTGTGGGTGACGGACTGAGAGACGCCTTTGACCCGAAAATGAAACGGTAGAGTATTATCGAAGGGAATGGTCTAAAATGAGCAATGACAATAACAAGAACCCATATACCCTGACACGCAAGGAAGAAAGGGCAATAAATAAAAACAACAGAAAAGCGATGAAGCTCTTTGAGGACATAAAGAAGCAGAAGCATGTAAGCGAGAGCGAATATATGTCGCAGATGAAAAACCGAAATAATGTAATAGAGTTCGATAACCTGCACACATATTTCTATACCGATACAGGCACGGTAAAAGCGGTAAACGGTGTTTCCTTCGAGATTCCCTCGGGCAGCACTGTCGGTGTCGTGGGCGAATCGGGCTGCGGAAAGAGCGTTACCGCTCTGTCGCTTATGCAGCTGGTTCAAGCACCTCAGGGGCAGATTGCAAAGGGTGCGATAAGATATAACGCAGGAGATAAATGCTACGATGTCGTAAAAATGCCGACAGAGGCGATGCGGAAAATCAGAGGAAACGATATTACAATGATTTTTCAGGAGCCTATGACAAGTCTTAATCCCGTACTGACAGTCGGCAGTCAGATAGACGAGGTTATTCTGTTGCACCTTGAGGGATACACCGCTAAAAAAGCGGCTGAAAAATCGGTGGAAATGCTCAGAGCGGTAGGTATTGCAAGACCTGAGGAGGTCTACGGCAGCTATGCGCACGAGCTGTCGGGCGGGATGCGGCAGAGGGTTATGATAGCGATGGCTCTCGCCTGTAAACCCAAGCTCATTATTGCGGACGAGCCTACAACCGCGCTGGATGTTACCATTCAGGCGCAGATTCTCGACCTTTTAAGAGAGGTAAAGAGGAATACGCTCAGCAGTATAATGCTGATAACACACGACCTCGGGGTTGTTGCAGAAACGGCGGATTATGTGGTGGTTATGTATGCCGGCAGGATAGTGGAAAAGGGAACCGTCAGGGAGATATTTATGCAGCCCAAGCATCCGTATACCGTCGGACTTATGAGGAGCAAGCCCTCGGTGAGCAAGACCTCCGACCGTCTATACAGCATTCCCGGACAGGTACCTAACCCGATAAATATGCCGGACTGCTGTTATTTTAGGGACAGGTGCGAAAAAAGGTCGGATAAATGCGATGGCACATATCCCAAGCCGATAAGCTTCAGTGACACACACAATACCGCTTGCTATCTGTATGAAGATTGCGGAGAGGTAAGGTAATGGAAAACAGGTACAGCATACAGGTAAAGGACCTGAAAAAGTATTATCCGACAGGAAAAACCTTCTTAGGTACACCGAACAGGTTTTTAAAAGCGGTTGACGGCGTTTCCCTTGATATAGAGAGGGGTACTACACTCGGGCTTGTCGGCGAATCGGGCTGCGGCAAGACAACCGTCGGACGCAGTATTCTCCGCCTGCATGAGAACACCTCGGGAAGAATTATCTTTAGCGGACAGGATATAACCGAATTATCCCGCGAGAGGCTGAGGAAGCTGCGACCTAAGATGCAGATTATTTTTCAAGACCCGTACTCCAGCCTCAGCCCCCGTATGCATGTCGGGGAGATAATAGGCGAGGCGGTCAGGACGCACCGCATTGTTCCGAAGAAGCAATACAAGGATTACATTTTGGGGGTAATGAAGAGCTGCGGATTACAGACGCATTATTTTGACAGGTATCCGCATGAGTTCTCCGGAGGTCAGCGGCAACGAATCTGTATTGCCCGTGCGCTTGCGCTAAAGCCCGAATTTATCGTTTGCGATGAGCCCGTTTCCGCTCTCGATGTTTCGATACAGGCGCAGATAATCAACCTTTTAAAGGATTTACAGGAGGAATACAACTTTTCGTACCTGTTTATTTCCCACGACCTGTCGGTGGTGGAGCATATCTCGCACCGTGTGGGCGTTATGTATCTCGGGAGCATTATTGAGCTGGGTACAAAGAAACAGATTTTCGGCAACCCGATGCATCCATACACAAGAGCGCTTTTAAGTGCGGTTCCTACTCCCGACCCTATGGTAAAAATGAACAGAATTGTCCTGAAGGGCGATATTCCGTCCCCGTCCGAGCCGCCAGACGGATGTAAATTCAATACAAGATGCCCCGAATGCATGGACATTTGCAGAGCTGTCGCACCCGTTTTTAGGGAATACGAGCGGGGACACAGTGTTGCCTGTCACCTGTATCCGCAGGATTAAGGAGCGGTTATGAGCAAAAAGAATACAAAAAACACAAAAAAAAGCACCTATATGGCGGAGGGAGCTGTTGACGACGGCAGAGCTGTCGCCGATATGAATGTCGAGGGCTTCCGTTGGTTTATTCCCGCACGGAATAAACGCCACCGCAAGGAGCTTGCGGAGCTGAACATTACCAAAGCGGAACGCCGTGCTATGATAAGGGGCGCTCTGCTCGCCGTGCTTCCCGTCGCCTTTGCGTTTATCGGTATGTTTGCCTCGATATTGCTGATTATACATTTTTGGCTGAGTTGAATGATTTATTTAAAAATCAAGGACGGCGTTTTGCCGTCCTAATTTTATAGGTTAACCTAACCTTTTCAACTTTTCCGCAAAGCTCTCAATTCTTTCGGGCAGAACACGGGGCAGAGGATTCCCCTTTTTTTCGGATGCGGCCAACATCTTCTTTAAGAAGAATTTAAACAGACCTTTTTGCTTGTTTATATCCATTTCACCGCCAAAGCTCTCTGCGCAGACGGCAGCCGTAAGCACCTCCGCCGGTACATTTGCTTTTAGAAACTCGTCTGCTCTTTCGGCATCGGCACTGCATACGAATAACGCAACCTTTTTGGTTTTCAACAGCTCGGTGTTGATCTTTATGTATTTTTTTGCCGGTTTGTCAAGCATACCCGCTCTTATTCCGCCGCCGATAATAACCAGCTCATAGCCGCTCAAATCGGGGCTGCCGCTTCTCAGGTCAAAAACATCCGCACCGTTAAGCTGTGCGGCGAGTTCCCTTGCGCACCTTTCGGTAGTACCTGTTTTACTTGCATATGCGATAAGTGTTTTCATATTCCACATCCTTTTTATGGTTTTAAGTGGATTCTATCACATAAAAAGGTGATATTCAATACAATTTAACAAAAAATGCTATCGTATAACCCCACAGGCTATTTTTGCACCCGCAGCACCCGAGGGCTGTGTGGTAAAATCGTCCACATCACGGTGGATAATAACGGTACGCCCCAAAATCTCGTCAACCGTAAATCGGTCTGTAAGCACCGCACTCCACGCATAACCGTCGTTATCGAACAACGGCGGCAGATCCCCCGCATGATGAGGATGCTCGCAATCCTGCGGATTATAATGCCCCGCCGCATCCGCAAACGCGTCCTCCTCGTTGCCTGTGCAGCTCCTTCCCTCGTGGATATGAAAGGCGAACACGCCGCCCTCACAAGGGCCTCGACTGTGTGGGAGCCCGTACACCTCCGCAACAACAAGAACACCCTGATTTGTGGGGTAAAAGTTTACGGTTCCGCTTATCTCTGGGTAATCGGGCGCACCCTTTACCACCGCCTTTGCCGCCGGACGGGATTTTTCCATCATACGCGCATAACGCCATGTGTTTCCAAAATTAATACTCATATGTAAACCTCCGATTATAATTTATAATGGTATGTATACCTTTTCAAGTATATGCCGCTTGTATCGGAGGTTATGAATTGACAGGTGATAATTATTCCTCTGTCCTGATTATGCATATTTACTTTATATTACAAGGAAAAAAACTGGTACTAAACAAGCACATTCGTTTATCTTTTAAGTAGATGCAATAAGGAAGGTAAAAGTATATATTTTCGATAAGTTAAATAAATATTATTGCAATTTATAATTCTGTATGGTATAAACACTTAGTGTAGATTACTTATTTTGGAGGGGAAAGCATTGAAAAAGGTTGCATTTTTAATAGCTGTCGTTATGCTGTTTACACTTTTTACCACCTCGTGCTACAAAACGGAGGAGGATTCCAGCGAGGATGAGTCGATTGACGACACATCAACACCGGTTACACAAATCGAGGAGATTACACCTGAATTTTCTACTGTAATCAGCATTGGAAAAGCATATACAGTAAACGCAGAGCCGGGTGAAGCTTACCCTGATACATACGGAAAAGAGCTCACCGACGGAATATTTACGGCGGACGGTGCCGGCTATACCGATTCGAAATTAAGCGGATGGACTGCCGACCCGCTTATTGTTACGATAGATTTGGGCGAAACATTTGATAAAATATACGCATTTGAGGCAAGCTATCTCTCAACGAGGTTGGCAGGAATTGCGCCCCCCTCAAGCGTTACAATTAAATATTCGGAGGACAACAAGAATTGGAGCTCCCTAAACACCGCCAAAATGCCCGAATTTGAGGAGGGCGTTATGAAGGTCGCCCGTGCGGAGCTGAAGAAGTATGCAAAGGCACGCTATATAATGTTCACATTAAGAAAAGGCTCGGCATGGCTGTTCTTGGACGAGCTCTCGGTTATTGCCGATATAGACGGCGGATATAAAAACATACAGTTTATTCAAACACTTACCGAAAGGTACGGTGAGGATGATATGTCTCATGACGAGAGAATCCGTTTACTGAACTCCGTTTCCACCGTGCCGATTGACAGAACCTTATATAAGACATCCGTTTCAAAAGGAAAAAATTATACCGTTTCCAGAGATGCAGACACAAACTGGTTTACTGATGATAATACGAAGCTTACGGACGGTAAGCCTATCGAGGCTCATTACGAGAGCGGAGACTGGGTCGGATTTAAGGGCGGACAGCCTTTGGATATTGTTGTCGACCTGGGTGTAAAGATAAACGATGCGGCGGACTTTGAGATAAGCTTTTTCAACAATTTCGAAGCGGGAATCTCTCTGCCCGACTTTATTACCTTCAGTGTTTCCGAGGACAATAAGAACTTTGTGGAGATAGGTCGCATTTACGGACCGAGCGACAGAGCCTGCACCACCTTCAATTATGCGCTCAAGCTGCAATATGCGGTCTCGGCGAGGTATGTTAAGTTTTCCGCTCCCTCCTCGGAATTTGAGTGGTATTTGACGGAGGAAGCCGCTGTTTACAGATACGGAACAGAGGAGGAGGCAAAGGACAGTCTTTACCCTGATATAATACTTCCCGTTATTACAAAAGAGGAATTCTGGAGCTCATCCGAATCCGATTACAGCAAGAAGATTAACCTGATAAAGGGACTATATCCTCAGATTATGTCAGCTGTGCCGCTTGATTCCTCCGAAAAGGAATACAATTCAGCAATCACAAAGAATATGCTGACAGACGGGTTATATTCGCCGAACACGGATATTCATAACGGCTCCTTCTTCAAATTCCATTTCGGAGCGCATAGAGATGTTGTTTTTGACCTTACAAAAACGAGTACGGTAACCGGATTTACCGCAAGCTTTGTCCGCCGTAACGAATGGGCGGTAACATTGCCCCCCAGGATACTTTATTATCTCTCCGACGACGGTATTGACTGGTATATGGTAGGCTCCTCGAGCTTTCCGGAATCCGATAAAATCGAAACTGTAAAGGTAACCTTTAACCTGACAACAACCTGTAAGGCTCGATTTGTCCGCTTTTCCTTTGATGTAGGCGGATGGGCAGGATGCGACGAGCTGGAGGTCTTCGGTACAAAAAAGGTTGATTCCGGGACAAAGGCGTTATCTTCACTGGGAATAAAAGCGACAAAGTTTTTGGCAGGCGAATACCTTAAGCCAGGTCCGGATGTGCTCGGCGGCGCCAAAGACATATTGCTCTCATACCATTGCAGCTATGGAAGCGGAGAAAAGGCGGGGCTTGTTTCTGTTGAGCAATATATGCCTTATGTTGCGTATATCGACAGAGACGGAAACATGATAGATGTAATGTTTGACGGTTACCTTTATCTTCCCTCCGGTGGGATGCCCTCGGGCGGGCAGTCTCACAAGAATTCAATTAAATCGGACTGGGAATATGTTCTGGGCAATATGTTCACCAAGGACTATAATATAGACGCACTTAATCAAGCGGCTCAGATTGTAAAGGATACGCTTAAGCTTGATTCGGACTACAAATACAAGGTTTATGTAGCTCTGCTTTACCCCTCGGAGAATGTTCAGTTCGGGGATATCGACGGCGACGGTGTTAGCGACAAGCTTACCGATGTCAAAAAAAGAGTTCAAGCGATAGAATGGTATATAGACGCTTTCTTTGACAGGTTCGAGTCCGGTAACTATACAAACCTTGAGTTCGCAGGCTTCTATTGGCACCATGAAGCAATGGAGCGCCATGCAGACGAGATGGAGCTGCTTAACAGCGTATCTAAGCTGGTTCATTCGGTGGGCTATCAATTCTTTTGGATACCTTATTACACCGCCACCGGATACAATAAATACAAGGAGTATGGTTTTGATTTTGCCTGTATGCAGCCGAATTACGCATTTAAGGAGTCTACCCCCTACTCGTATCTGACAAATTGCGCCACATTGGCAAAGCTCTACAATATGTGTGTTGAGATGGAGCTGGAAGCAATGGCGCTGTATAACGATACATTTTATAAGCGCTGGATGGACTACCTCAAGGGCGGTGTTTACTACGGATATATGGATGCTCTTCATATGTATTATCAGGGTGGAATGCCGGGAGCCTTTTACAGGGCTGCAATATCCGAGGACCCAAAAGCAAGGCTGATTTACGAATATACCTATGATTTTATCAAGGGTACGCTAAAATTAAAGCCCGATACCGTCGGCGACCTCTCTTTTAACGGAAGCAAGGACACAATTCTATCGGACACCCTTATTTCTTCCAAGGATAAAATAAAAAAGTTTATAATATTCGAGTCGCCTAAAAACGGAACGGTTACGATAAACGAAGACGGCAGCTTTATGTATTACCCCAACAAAGGCTTTACGGGGACAGACAGCTTTTCATATGCATATTCGGAGCAGCTCGATTATTCTGATCCTTGTCGTGTAAATATAAATATAGGCAACTGATAAAAAGGCTATTTCCTCACTACAATTTTCATAGAGCTACATAAAATAAGCAAGTTAAAAAAAAGTAAGAGTTTTGCTCTTGCTTTTTTTACTTTTTTATCATAAAATAAGGGGACGAAAAATATTTTTTGCAAATGAAACAAAACGGCGAAAAAAAACCATTATTATAGTAGGAGGCAGTATGATGAGCCGGACTGACCCCAACCGGTATATTGAAAAAGTCTACGAGGAGACCAGCTCATACCTTATAAAATACATAACCGTTAAGTGCCGCTGTACAGAGGATATACAGGATATATTGCAAAACACCTATCTCGGATTTATCGATACTATACAAAAACACGGTTATGCGGGTATTTTTAATCCCAAGCATTATCTTTTAAGAATCGCAAAAAGAGAGATAGCAAAGTATTACGGGGAAAAAGCAGAGCATGACAAGGTCGTTGTCGCTTCAACGAGCGACGAGGATTATATAGAAAAGGATTTGGAACACTTTTTGGAGCAGGATTTTTGCAACGAAAATGGCTTTTCGGTAGAGATTTGGGATAGCATAGAGAGCCTAGGAGTGCTTACCGCAAAAATATTCACCCTGCGATTTGTTTATGACCAAACAATAGAGAAAATCGCAAAACAGCTTGAAATCACACCCTCGCAGGTTAAGAACCTCCTTTACAGAGGGATTAAGCTATTGAGAGAGGAAATGCTTAATGAAGAATAAGGATTGCATTAAAAAAAGCATACAAGAGAATATAGTTGACCACACTGCGGTGCTTAATAACCTAAAAGCGAGAGCATCATCTGCTGGGAGCGGTAAAGCGGCGGGGAATCGGGCTGCTTACTTTGGTTATAAGAGAGCCGTGATCGCAGTGATGCTAATGGCGATTATCGGAGCAGGCGCAGTAGGAGCGGCTCATCTTTTTGATTCGGGCAACGGCATTTTTCCACCTCAGGATATTTCCGGTTACCCAAATGACAATACCGGTTCCGCAGGAAACAATTCCTCCTCTTATGACCAGTATAATAGCATAACAAGTCCCGATGAATACTCTCAAACCGATAACTCATGTGAGAGCGAGAGCAGAGAGCCGCACAGCGGCGATGAAAGCGGAGGTATAATCACAAGCGACCCGCTTGACCCGATCACCGCAGAATTCTTTGCCGACTTTGCGGGAAAATATATTACCTACCGCCAATTGATAGGCACACTCCTGGAGTACCAATATAATTATAATCTAAACTATAACAGCTTAAGCCCGTATTGCTTGGTAACCAATGAAAGATTCAGATCCTTGAGTGAGATAGAGAGCTTTCTGTATGATATGATGGTACCTGTGCTTGCGGCGGACATTTATGCCTCTCTTGCGCTTGTCGACAACCCTAAATATATCGAGAGAAACGGCGAGCTTTATATGGATACCACCTCAGCGGGAAGCAGAGCACCGAGCGTAAACACCGCCTCCGCTTATTTTGTATCAAACAAAACAGACAAAATGGCTATAGCGGTAATGCTAAGCTGCTGCGAAGAGGGTCAGGATTATTATACAACCTTCCATTTTACAAGGGTTAACGGCAGATGGCTATTGGACACCAAGCCCGGGTAAAAATGGTTTTGGGTATTTCGAGCTATTAAAGTTAAGTATAACAAAGTAATTTTAGCATTATTTAATATTGATTTATCCGCAATTTAATATATAATGGGGCTGTAGCTGATAAACTACCGCCTCATATTTGTTTACGGATGGAATAGGTTGATAGTATACTCAACCGTGAGATGTTTACTAAATAAACTTTATAAACCAAAATGCAGTTGATGAATGCATTTTGCATGGTGTACACATACACCGCAGCCATTTGTACGGCGACAAACGGCAGTATATTTATTTCAATTTTGTATCACCGGAGAAATGGGACTTGAAATGACGGATCTTAGGACGGCGTGGAATAATTCGGCCTTAAAAAGGCTCTTCAATTTAAGATCGGACGAGGCTAAGGGGCGGAGCTGTATGCTTGCCTCTGCTGTGCTGTCGGGTATTGTTGTAAACATTACCGGCGGTATTTTTTATACCGGTTATCTTGTGGAATACGGAATAACAATAATAAATATAGGTATTTTAACCTTCATTCCCTTTATCGCCACCGTGTTCAGTCTGCTCTCCCCGATGATATTGGAACGCATACCAAAAAGAAGAAATATTCTTGCGATAAGCAGAGCTCTGTCCTATACAATCAGAATTTTGGGTATGATTTTACTCCCTCTGCTCGTGCGGAGCGAGAGCGGACGGAATATCGGCTTTGCGATTATCGTTTTTTCGGCAAGCGCAATAAGCTCGTTATTCTCTACGGGATATTCTGTCTGGCATATCAATTTCCTGCCGGAGAGCATGAGAGCGGATTATTTTAACATTTCCAGCGCCATAGCCAACTTTATTGTGGGTGTTGTAACCCTTGTCGGAGCGTTTGCCACCGATGCTCTTGCCGGAAGCGATAACAGGATTCAGATAATAACAATGCTATATATAATCGGCTTTGTGTTTGCGCTTATAGATGTACTTGTTCTGAGCCTGCCTAAGGAGTTTGAGTACGAGCATACATGCAACGGAAAACCTCGTTTATCGGATACACTGCGGCTTGCATTCGGGCAGAAAAAGTTTATGCTTACCATGTGCATTATGTTCGGCTATACTTTTGCCTCCAACCTGATAGCTTCGGTCATAAATGTGTATCTGCTTGAAGATATCGGTGTTTCCTATTCGTTTATAACCGCTTTAAACTCGTCTTATTTTCTGTTTTTTATCCTGTTCGGAGCGCTTGCAAAAAGGCTGATTATGCGATTTGCCTGGTTCAAGACCTTTGCGTATGCGGTGCTGCTGCTCTTGCCCTCGTATATTTTGTATTCCTTTATAGACAGTACAAATTACCACTGGCTGATGCCGATTGTACGCCTGTCGCAGCACTTTTTGAGTGTTATGATAGCCATAACATATTCAAACTTTCCATACATTAATCTGCCCGCGGGCGATCGTACAAACTATATGTCGTTTTATGTTGTGTTTGTAAACCTAGCCGCATTACTGGCTATGCTTTTGGGAACGGGCTTTGTTGCCCGTCTCGGAGAACGCAGTTTATCCCTATTGGGCAAACAGCTTGGCAGCATACAGATTCTTATGATAGTAACAGGGTTACTGCTCGGGCTGCTTGCCGTTGCGGTATTGCGGCTTATACCTCGTATTACGCCCGATAGGAATGATTAACACAATAAAACGCAAAACAGGATGCACCGGTGACGGTGCATCCTGTAAAATTGTATGGTTTTATTCTAAAACAGTAAATCCATATTCAAGGCGGTGATACGGTAAAACAAATGTATCGTACACCTTGACAATTTGTTTGTCCGTGTTCTGCATTACCAAATCGCTGATAGAGCCGGAGAAATAGTTGTTTAACACCCAAACCCTGCCCTCGTTTGCATACACCTCCGATAGCTCCCGCACTGTTTTCATCTGTGGGCTATATGCTTTATACGCAAGCTCAAGGTTCCAACCCTCACGATTATAAAAATATGTTTTCGTTTCGGGGAATTTAACAGCAATTACCGATATAAGACCGATATTGTCACTTACTATAATGTCCCCATCCTTGATGTTTTCGCTTATAAAAACATCGAGTTGGTCATTCTCTTTCGAATAAACTAACTCCCGCAGCGGAATTATCCGCAGAATAAGAACAGTAGCTAAAAGAAGAATGATAAACGGTTTTATGTAATTTTTAACCTTATCAAACGCAAATGCGAGGAAGAAAACCATCAGCCCCGAAAGCACCGTAAGGTAGCGTACATAAAATAAAGGGCGGATAAGAGAAACCCCAAAATAAAAACCGATAACAAGCCCCAGTACCTTAAGGACAAGAATTGCCGGCTCCGCTTTAACTTTGTTCTGCCGATAATATAGTACAAAATAATAGATACAAATACCCCAGAACAAAACAGAAATACCGTCATATATTTTTGCCGTTACTTCGGTAAGGTTTATCATATCCTCAGGCACATCACCTACCAAAAAGAAAGAGAGTGTTTTGTAAATAACATCAGGGTATACAATTGTAATCCAAAATGACCCGACAACTCTGAGAGATTGTGTTATCAAGCAATAAAAGCCGAAAACATACGATACACATTGAATTACAGCCATTCTTTTCCATATGGGTAATAAATCGTTCCTTCTACAGTAAACAAGCAATAAAAAGTTTATCGCTCCTGTGGCTACAAGGGCATAATAATGAGTATAAGCACCTAATATACCAAAAACCAAAAACAATATTCTGCTTTTTTTGTCTGTTAAGCCCGATTTATAATAGCGATATGCGTAAATTGCCGTTAGCATAACGAGATATGGAGCGAGGGTATACATTCTAATCTCAATTGCATATCTGTAGGTAAAAGCAAATAAAAACATTAGCGTCGTGTACCAAAGTCCGATTCTGTCACCGAAGTCCTTACGAAGGTGCGTAAATCCGATTCCCGCAAGCAAAGAGGCGAACAAAACCGAGAATAAGCGGAGCGATAAAAGACTTTTTCCGAATACAAGGGTAAAGATTTTTAGCAGTAAATAATAAAACGGAGGATGCACATCACCTGAGCTGAAAACACTTATATCAAATAAATTATGATTAATTATTCCGACAGTATAGCTCTCGTCGAACCATAAGCAGGTTGCAAACGCACCCGTTATCAAAAAAACGGTTCCTGCAATCCATACCGCTATATGCAGGATGGGAAAAAGACATTTTTTCATTTAGAACCCTTTCGGCAACCAAATTAACAATATCTACATTCAGTATAACATTGAAAATTATATTTAAATATTCCTGTCAATTTACGACGAAAAAAAGCACATTTATATAACTCTAATTCCCGTTTGGGGTAATATCGGGAATATCGACTTTTTTTATGTCTGCGCCGACGGCACGCAGCTTCTCGATAAGGTCAACATACCCTCTCTCGATATGGTATATATCGTCTATCCAGGTAACTCCCTTTGTTGCCAATCCGGCTATAACCATAGCCGCTCCGCCCCTAAGGTCCACTGCTCTTATATTGGCGCAGTGCAGCTCGGGCTTGCCCTCTATCGTTGCGGTTCTGCCCTGAACGGTTATATTTGCACCCATTCTGATAAGCTCGTCGGTATATTTGAAGCGGTTGTCAAAAACGCCCTCCGTAAGCGTGCTTTGTCCCTCCGCAAGGCATAACAAAACACAAATCTGCGGCTGCATATCGGTTGGAAACCCCGGATAGAAAATTGTCTTAACCCTTATTCTTTTAAGCGGGGTTCCGTTCCGTGATACAATAACGGCATCATCAAGTTCGGTTACGGTAACGCCCATCTCTAAAAGCTTTGCGGTTATGGATTCAAGGTGCTTTGGGATAACATTGGTTATGGTCAGAGTGCTGTTAGTTGCGGCGGCGGCTATCATAAATGTCCCCGCCTCTATCATATCGGGGATAATGGCATAGCTCACGCCATGCAGGGTTTTTACTCCCCTTATTTTAATTACCTCGGTTCCCGCACCGGATATATCCGCTCCGCAGCTGTTTAAAAAGTTGGCAAGGTCGACGACATGCGGCTCTCTTGCGGCATTATCTATAATGGTAAGCCCTTCAAGCTTTGTTGCGGCGAGCATAATATTGATTGTTGCGCCCACCGACGCCACATCGAGATATACCGAAGCCGCCTTGAGTCCGTTCTCGGAGCTGCATTTAATGGAGTCCTCATTTTCAATAACCGTTGCGCCCAAAGCCTCAAAACCCTTGATATGCTGATCCATAGGTCTTGAACCGAAATCGCAGCCTCCGGGAAACGCCGCCTCGGACCATCCGAATCTGCCAAGCTCCGCTCCCAGAACATAATAGGAGCCTCTCATTGTATGTGCAAGCTCATCCGGCATAGAGCCGCAATTGATAACCTTTGTATCAACTTCTATCGAACCGTTTGAGAGTTCCCGTATTTTAGCTCCCATTGCGGTAAGTATATTTAATGTTGTTTTAATATCGCTGATTTTGGGTAAATTCTCTATTATACACTTATCTTCAACAAGTATGGTGGAAAATAAAATAGGCAGCGCAGCATTCTTCATACCTCCCACCTCAATGCTTCCGAGCAGCGGCTTTCCGCCGTTGATGTAGATTTTCTTCATTTTATAATAACCTCCATGCCCCACCGGGCATAAGTAATAATAAGCAATTCGTTGAGGTACGCAACGACATACCTCTGTTTTTTTTATATATCACGCCGAAACCATTCGGCTGTATTGTGTATTCACGCTATCGTGCATTAGTATGTACGCACATATTACATAATACCATTTTTTTGTAAAAAGTCAAGCAAGATTTCTTTATAAAAGACCTCCGAAAGCATATAATAACAACATTACATTATATGTTCATTTTTAACTATTGACAAAAGTACATAATAACGGCATAATATAATTAAGAAAAGAAAGGAAATATTTATGACAAAAAACTCAAAAGTAAAAATTATTCCGCTCGGAGGCGTTGACGGAATAGGCATGAACATCACCGTCTTCGAATACGAGAACGATATAATAGTCGTTGACTGCGGCATCTCCTTCCCCGAGAACGATATGCTGGGAGTCGACCTTGTTATTCCGGATACGACCTATCTTCAGAAGAACGCCGACAAGGTTCGTGCGGTTATACTGACACACGGACATGAGGACCACATAGGTGCGGTACCCTATTTTTTAAAGCAATTAAATACCAAAATATACGGTACAAGGCTTACATTAGGGATTCTGGAGAGCAAGCTGACCGAGCACGGTCTGACCAAAACGGCAACCTTGGTTGAGGTTAAGGCGGGTGACAAGTCCACCATCGGACAATTCTCGATAGAATACATCAATGTAAATCATTCCATGCCGGATGCCGTGGCGTTGTGTATAACGACCCCGGTCGGAAAAATATTATATACCGGTGATTTTAAAATAGATTTCACCCCCATTGGCGACAAGCCCATCGACCTTGGCAGAATAGCCGATTTGGGCAATAAAGGAATTAAGCTGTTAATGTGCGATTCCACAAACTCCGAGCGTCCCGGATACACCCCGAGCGAGAGAACAATTGCAGCCTCCTTTGACAGAATATTCTATAATCTCGAAAAGCGTGTCGTTATTGCGACATTTTCCTCCAATGTTCACAGAGTTCAGCAAATTATTAACGCTTCGATAAAATATAACCGCAAGGTCGCCATAACCGGCAGAAGCATGCTGAATGTTGTCAAAGCGGCAAACAGGCTTGGGTATATAGACATCCCCGAGGGGCTTATTATCGATGTATCCGATATGAAAAGGTACAGTCCTAACCAGATAACATTGGTAACCACGGGCAGTCAGGGCGAGCCTATGAGCGGTCTTTACAGAATGGCGTTCGGAGAGCATCCGACAATCAGCCTCGGTGCAAGCGATTTGGTTATACTGTCCGCTTCCGCAATTCCGGGCAACGAAAAGCTGATAACAAAAATCATAAACGAGCTTTGCAAAAGAGGCGTTGAGGTTATGAACGACAGCAATGAGGTTCATGTAACCGGTCACGCCTGCCGTGAGGAGCTTAAAATAATGCACTCACTGGTCAAAGCGGAGTTTTTTATACCGATACACGGCGAATACAAGCATCTTACAAGGCACGCCCTGCTCGCAAAGGAGCTGGGTATGGAGGGCAGAAATATATTCCTGCCGGAAGCCGGCAAGGTTTTTGAGCTGTCAAAGCGCGGGATAAGGATAAACGGGAGCGTTGAGGCGGGTCAGATTATGGTTGACGGCTACGGTGTTGGAGATGTCGGCAGCGTTGTTCTGCGGGACAGAAAGCATCTGTCCGAGGATGGAATTATCATTGTTGTGGCAAGCATCGATACCGAGAACAAGGAGCTTCTGAGCAAACCCGAGATAGTTTCAAGGGGATTTGTATATGTCAAGGAGAGCGAGGCTCTTCTGGACGAGCTTGAGAACACGGCGGCGAACATTATCGGTAAATATCTTAATAAGGGCGTAACAGATATAGGAACTCTCAAAAACAAAATGAGGGACGAACTGTCGGCGGTCATATATTCCAAAATAAAACGCAAGCCCATGATTCTTCCGATATTCTCCCGTATCGTTTTGTAATGAAGACCGTGCTTGTAACCGGAGGCTCACGAGGCATCGGCAAGGCGATCTGCGAGTCGTTTTCCGCCGCAGGCTATTTTGTCGTCATAAATTATAATAAAAGCGAGAAAGAGGCGGTGGCGCTCTGCAAGTCCCTAAAGAACGCCGTCGCCTATAAAGCCGATGTGTCAAAAAAGGACGAGGTCGCCGCCATGCTGACAGCGTTTCCGGATATTGATGTGCTGGTCAATAACGCAGGAGTGTCGCTCTTCGGAGTTTTCCACGGAGCGAACGACGAGGATATAAGACGGCTCTACGAGGTTAATCTGTTTGGTACGCTGAACATTTCGAGAGCGGTATTGCCCTCAATGATAAGGAAAAAAAGCGGCGTAATAATAAACATTTCGTCTGTTTGGGGCGAGTGCGGAGCTTCCTGCGAGGTTGATTACTCCGCATCTAAAGCGGCGATAATCGGCTTCACCAGAGCTCTTGCCAAGGAAGCGGGACCTAGCGGAATAAGAGTAAACTGCGTTTGCCCGGGGGTAATAAACACCGATATGAACGCACGGCTGTCCATTGAAGAGACCGAGTCGCTGGTGGAAAATATCCCTTTGGAACGCTTGGGAACTCCGCAGGATGTCGCAAACTCCGTATTGTTTTTGGCGGGTGACAGAGCTGAATATATTACCGGAGCGGTGCTTTCGGTTAACGGCGGTTTTTATTAACCGTTCTGTTCCGAGAGCTTTTTTCTGTAATTTTTTGTGTAAAGCTGGAGAGATGTTTTTATGCCAAGATCAAAAAACCAAAAGCTTAAGATTCTATACATATTGGAAGCCCTAAAAAAGACCGACGAGAACAACATAATCACCGTCAACGCTCTTATCGAGCTGCTCGCATCCAACGGTATCATCGCAGAGAGAAAAAGTGTTTATGCCGACCTTGAAGCGCTTGAGCTGTTCGGATACGATATAATCCGCACCAAGGGTAAAAACTGCGGTGTGTTTTTAGGTCAGCGGGAGTTTGAGCTGCCCGAGCTGAAGCTGCTTGTGGATGCAGTGCAGTCAAGCAAATTTATTACAGAGCAAAAGAGCGCAAGGCTGATCGAAAAGCTTGCCGCTCTTGCGGGAGGCGGTAATCAAACCGCAATTTTAAAGCGTCAGGTGGTTATTCACGGCAGAATAAAAACACAAAACGAGAGTATTTTTAACAGCATAGACCGTATACATACAGCAATCTCAGAGAATAGGATGATTAGCTTCTCCTACTACACCTATAAAGTCGAGAACGGTAAAATAAAAAAAATACCCCGTCAAGACGGCAAAAAGTACATTGTAAGCCCTTGGTCGCTGACCTGGGACGACGAGTTTTATTATCTGCTCGCACACGACGAAAAAGCTAATATGATAAAGCATTTTCGGGTTGACAAAATGGCAGACATCTGTCCTACCCGCCGAGAACGCAGGGGGAAGCTCCTGTTTGGTGTTTCGGGTATATCCGGCTACACCAAAAGCACCTTTTCAATGTTCGGAGGAGAGGATGAGAGCGTCCGTATCTCCTGCGATAATGATCTGATAAGCGTTATAATCGACAGATACGGGAGCGATATTACCATACTTAAGGAGAGCGACGACCGTTTTGTGGTTACCGCAAAAGTAAAGGTGAGCCCGCAGTTTCTGGCATGGGTGTTCTCGTTCGGAAAAGGCATGGAAATTGTTTATCCCGATAATGTAGTTATGAGGATGAAACAGCTGCTGGAGGAGTCAAGCAAGCTATATTCTGACAAATAAAACGACTTGGATAATAATACCGACTCTTTTCGTCATTATACTGTTTAATTATACAAATAAAGATAGTCAAAAAAAGTGATTTTTGCCCGAAAAGCTCATTTTTTGTAGTATTTTTACAAATAACAACGCTTATTTTCGTGCAAACAGCATATAATACCTCCGACAAAAGGCTCTATGTCAATAGTTGGGGTAAAGAAAACCTAAAATAAATCTACATGATCCGGAGTGGTGTTAAACTGCTCCG
>PGZT01000046.1:0-7559 GCA_002841455.1 Firmicutes bacterium HGW-Firmicutes-21
CCGCCGCCGCTATCGCAGCAAAAACACCTGCCGTACCGCCTCCGCAGACTACTACATCCGCTTTGTAATAGACGGGTAATTTACCTTTTTCCATTATAAGTCCCTTCCTTATTTTTATGCTTAGTTTTTAAGCATATTTATAAAATCCTCTTCGGAAATTATAGGTATACCAAGTGCCTGTGCCTTGTCAAGCTTGCTGCCCGCATCCGCTCCGCAGAGCAAGAACGAGGTCTTTTTTGAAACCGAGCCGGACGGGTTGCCGCCGTGCTGTCTTATCATATCCTCGGCTATATTACGCTTGAGTGTGGGTAGTGTTCCCGTTATGACAATAGTTTTCCCTTCAAGGGTGCTGCTTTTCTTAACAAAACCGCTCTTTACAGATACCCCCGCTTTCGCAAGTCTGTCTATGAGTGTTCTTGTATGCGCTCTGCCGAAAAAGCGTAAAAGCGAGGATGCGCTCTCGGGCCCGATTTCATTGGTGGCACACAGCTCCTGCTCGCTTGCATTCATCAGCTCGTATATATCGGAATACCGCTCGGCAAGCAGTACCCCTGCTTTTTCGCCGATATGACGGATTCCAAAGGCATATATCAATCTTGCCAGCCCAGCCTGTTTACTTTTCTCAAGCGATGCTATAATATTCTCCGCACTCCTGTCGCCCATTCGTTCAAGAACGGAGATGTTTTCTTTTTTAAGATAATACAAGTCAGCCGCACTTTTTATCAAATCATTTTCTATGAGCAGTGCAACCACGCTTTCTCCCAAATTCTCGACATTCATCGCACCCCGTGAGACAAAGTGGGTTATGCTTCGGTGCAGCTGCGCCGGACAATCCGGGTTTATACAGCGGATTGCCGCCTCGTCCCGTTCCCTTACCACCGCATCACCGCAGGAGGGGCAGTTTTCGGGCATTTTAAAAGCCTTGCTGCTTTCTTTTCTGAATATCGGCAGGGATTCGATAATCTCGGGTATAATATCCCCCGCCTTATGAAGCCGCACCGTGTCCCCGATACGGATATCCTTTTGTGTTATATAATCGATGTTGTGCAAGGTTGCCTGCGATACATTTGTTCCGGCGAGCCGTACTGTTTTCAATAACGCCTTCGGGGTTAAAACGCCTGTACGCCCTACCTGCACAGTAATGTCCTCCACAACAGTCTCTGCGGTTTCCGCCGGATATTTATAAGCAACCGCCCATTTTGGAACAGATGCGGTTTCGCCCAACCGTTCTCTCATTGCAAGCGAATCCACCTTGACAACCGCTCCGTCCGTATCGAACTCGAAGGTATGGCGGAGAGCGCCTATCCGCTCAATCTCCGCTCTGACCTGCTCGATGCTCTGTTGTTTTCCCCGTATCGGCGATACCTTAAAGCCCAGGTCCGAAAGATAATCCAATGTTTCGGAATGTGTGTCGGGTGAGACACCCTCTGTATATTGCATGTTGAAAACGAAAATGTCAAGTCTTCTTTTTGCCGCAAGCGAGGAATCGAGCTGCCGCAGCGAACCTGCGGCGGCGTTTCGCGGGTTTGCAAACAGGTTCTCTCCGTTTTCCTCACGGGCCCTGTTTAGCTCCGCAAAAACACTTTTAGGCATATATACCTCGCCCCTGACAACGATTCGTTCAACGGGTGTTGCGAGCTTAAGCGGAATATTTTTAACTGTTCTCAGGTTTTCCGTCACATCCTCACCGAAGATGCCGTCCCCTCTGGTAAGCCCTCTCACAAAAATACCGTTTTCGTATTCAAGCGATACCGAGAGACCGTCAATTTTACACTCGGTAACATAAACGGCATTCTGCTCCGACTGCCTCACACGGCGGTCAAAGGCATACAGCTCCTCAAACGAAAACACATCGGCAAGCGAGCCCATGAGGACAATATGTTTTACCTTTTCAAAACGCTCGGCAACCCTGCCCCCTACCCGTTTTGTAGGTGAGGTAGGTGACGCAAGCGAGGGATACTGCGACTCTAACTCCTTTAAGGTGGCGAATAACCCGTCATATTCGCTGTCGCTGATTTTTGGGCTGTCCTGCTCATAATACAGCTTTGAATGATATTCGAGCTGTATCTCAAGCAAACGCATCTGAGTTTCTATTTCTTTATGAGATTTTGATTCGGAATACATTTTAATGCCACCCAATCGTTTTTTTTTGCAATTTCGGATATTGCAAAGCCGTTTTCGGTAAGCGAATAGATAACCGCTTCCTTTTTCGGCGCAATAATACCCGAACAGATAAGTACGCCGTTATTATTTATCACGGAGGCGAAGATCGGTGCCATACCCGTAATAATGTCGGCTACAATATTGGCTAATATTATATCATATTTTGTGTCGCAGACCTTGTCATATGCTGCTTTTTCCTCAAGTATATTACCGCACAGTACAGACAGCCTACCCTCGTCAAGCTTATTTACGACCGAATTCTTTGCGGCTATATCTGTTGCGTTTTTATCAATATCAACGCATAATACTCTGCCCGCTCCGAGCAGAACGGCTGCGATTCCCAAAATACCGCTGCCGCAGCCCATATCGAGTACATTTTTTCCGTCGGTGTCAACCGTTTCCAGTATTTCAAGACAGAGTGCGGTTGTCTCGTGCTGCCCTGTTCCGAAGGAAGACTCGGGGTCTATCTCCAAAATTATCCTGTCGTCGGAAACGCATTCCTCCCACGAGGGTTTTATAATAAATCGATTTCCTATCGGTGTGGGATGAAAGAATTCCTTCCAGTTATCCGCCCAGTCATTGTCGTCCACTCGGTTCTTACCGACCTCAAGGCTGCCCAGAGCGGCTCCGAATTCGTTTTTTAAGCGGCAAATGCCCGTAACCACTTCATCGGCAGTCATTCTGCCCTGCTCGTTATCCGCAAGGTATACCTTGATTTTTACCAAGCCGTTGTTGTCTGCAAGCAGACTCTCCTCGACATAATCAACGGGAATGCTCTTGTTGCAGAGTATCTCGTCCAAATCGGCTCTGTCCTCGGTCGCAAAGCAGGAAACGCCTGCGGCGATAAGCACTCCCGAGACAAGCTCGTAGCCGGCGCTGTTTGTGTCTATTGTCAACTCATTAAAAATCATTTATTGTTTGCCGCTTTCATCGATTATATCCTCAACGGAGCTTGCCTTTCCGCTTATCGGAATAACATCGCCGAGATATTTAGGCTCCGGCATGACTATCACCGAATAAACCGATTTAACCCTTGCGGCAAGCTCCCTCAGGTTGTTGTAGGATTCGCTTGTATAGGTGCGTAAATCGCTCTCCACGCCGTATGCATCCAACCCGAGTGAACGGGCAATAAATACCGCACGGCTGAGGTGGAACTTCTGTGTTACTATTATAACCGTTTTCGCTTCAAAAACATCCCTTGCACGGTACATTGTATCATATGTCGAGAAACCGGCATGGTCCGTGTGAATATCCTCTGCGTCAACGCCCCTTGCAACCGCATATCGCTTCATGGCATCAACCTCGTTGTAATTGACACGACCGTTATCCCCGCTCATCAGAATTTTGTCTGAAACACCGTTGTTATAAAGAGCTATTCCCGTTTTAACCCTGTCCTCCAGAATATCGGATAAAGTGTTATCGCCATGAACCAATGAACCGAGAACGATAATGCAGTCGGCGTTTTTCTCCTTCGCCTGCTCCGGCGTAATTATATAGTCATCCGCTTTTGCGATGACATAGATATTCATTAACGCTATCGATAGAACGCCGAAAAGCAAGCAGCCGGTAAGAATTAAAACTAAGGTTCTAACCTTATTCGGTTTACGCTTTGCTCTGCTCCTGCCGGTTCTGTTTTTCTTCTTTTTTCTTGTGTTTGTTGTATTCATTATAAATCTCTTTCAACTCCAAGGCGTCCTCCGCCATAGTCCCGTCGGACTCGCATATTATCGTGGGTGAAACTCCGAGCGATATTATCGCTTCTGCCAGTAGCTCGGGAGAAGGCCCAAAAACCTCGTCCTTAAAGGTCAGGTGCTTTTTCTCCCCCATACCCGTATACTCTATCTTTGAGAAATGGCAATGCAGATTGTCCGCATATTCACCGCCCAGCTCCTTTGATATTCGGTCAAAAAGGTACTTGAAATCGTCTGTTGTCCTTAACGCACCCTGCTCCCTTGCGTTTATGTGTCCGAAATCAACCACAGGAGCGAAACGCTTTGAGAGCTTGCATAGCTCAATAACCTCGTCAAGTGTCCCGAGCTGATTAACCTTACCCATCGTTTCCAGCCCGACCTTAACCCTAAGGTTATCCTCCGCAAGCATTATGTCAACCAGAACCAATGTCTGTGCCGCATACTCCATTGCTTGCCGTCTGCTTATTTTAGCCGCCGAGCCTGTATGTACCACCATAATATCCGCACCGAGAGCATCGGCACCCGCACCGCTTTTACGCAGATATTCGACACTTTTCAAGCGTTTGTCCTCCCCTACGGAGGATAACGATATAAAATATGGGGTGTGCAGCGACATCGAAACGCCGTATTCTCTTGCCTTTTCACCGATGGCGGTCAAGGTTGCCATAGATGCGTTAAGCCCGTTGCCCGCCTCGTATTCGTATGCATCGAGTCCCATATTTTTAATATATTCGGGCGCTTGCAGCGTGCTCTTATAACCCTTGTCGTAAAAGGACTGTGAATTTCCGCCCGGACCGAATTTTACACTCATTTTTTATGCCTTTTTTTCACACGATCCTTGAACGCCTGTATAAAGGGACGCTCAAAGAGTCTTTTTATCCTAAAAAACTTACTTTCCTTTTTGTTAACCGGAGCGACCATATAGAAAACAAGCCCCGCTCCGTGTGCGGCAAGACAATCGGTGAAGATCTGGTCTCCAACGCAAACGATTTGCTCCTTAGGCAACCCAAAATGCTTGATACAAGCACGCATCCCCGACGAAAAGGGCTTGCGGGCGCTGTGAATATAGAAATATCCGAGGTCAAGATTAAAAATATGTACCCGTTCTTTTCTGTTGTTAGAAACGAACGCCATACGGAAACCGGCTTCCTCAAGCGACTTAAAATACGCCTTCATCTCCACGGTCGGAGTGATGACCTCATAGGGTGCGATAGTATTGTCTATGTCAAACAATACCGCTTTAACACCCTGCGCCCTTAAAAAGTCCGGTTTTATTTCATAGATTGATTGAAACATCATATCGGGCTGGAAAAATTTCGATTCCTTAAAAGATAGCTTCACAAAAAGCCTCCGTATGTTTTATCTTTTATAATAGTGTAATAAATTTAATTCTTATAATTATCCCAAAAGCCCTCCTTGGGCTTGTTTATATATCCGAAATCAGTTGCGTAATTAACACTGTCAAAGGAATAAACGGTAACTTCCTTTGTTGTCAGGTATTCGGGGTTACCGTCCAGTTCGGGAGTGGTGAAGGTGACTTTTTCTCCTTTATTATTTTCATATTCTATTACAGCATAATATTGATAAGGATAATTATATGAGTTAACCTGTTCTCCGTTGTTCACAGAGATTTCAGTTCTAATAATTTTACCTATATACTTTATACCATTTAATTTATAAAATTTTAACTCTTCTTTCCAAATCTTATAATTTTTATATTGTTCGTATGTTTTGGAAAATACATACGGAAGTAAAAAAAACAGAACAATTCCAAAAAATACATCATAAGCAGAATAAGGAAAAGAAATAACAAGAATAATAAAAAATAAATAAAAAACATCCATAACGATCATTGTTGCAATATTATATCCGTTTTTCATATAAATATATTGCATTTGTTTTTTCATATAAACTGTCCTTTTATATGTTGTTTATCTATCCACTGTTTCTAATATATATCCGAAATCGGTTGCGTAATTAACACCGTCAAAGGAATAAACGGTAACTTCTTTTGTTGTCAGGTATTCGGGGTTACCGTTCAATTGAGGTGTTGTAAATTTAATGATTTTTCCTTCTCATTCTTATATTCTATTATAGCATAATATTCAAATTTTGTTTTAGTTCTGCCTCCATAATCCTCATCATGTGCGGTTATATCGGTTTTTATAATGCGTCCTTTGTATTTTTTTCCGTTTTTCAGGAAGGATTCTCTGGTCGCAAGAGCCACCTTTCGGGCTTTTTTATGCTCTTTCCAAAGTCTGAAGACAAGATAATCTCTTTTTTCAAAAAAGACCCTCAGACCTAAAATAAGTAATGAAAGCTTCGCTTCATCCTTGTAACACATTTGTTTATTCTTCATATGTGTCTACCGCCTTTTCTATGATATTCAAATAATATAGCTCATGAGAAGTTTACCCAGTTTTTTTGAGGAGGTACATATGTTTTCTTCATATAGCCGAAATCGGTTGCATAAAAAGTATTTTCATATGTATATACGGTAACTTCCTTTGTTGATGCAAATTCAGGGTTATCATTTAAACGCTTGCTAATAAAAGTGACCTTTTCGCCATTATCGTCCGTAAATTCCACTTCTGCGTAATACTCATATTCTATTACTTCTTTATTATAGCGTTTATAACCGCGTTTATTGATGCTTTTGGTTGTTATTAATGTCTTTATTATTTTGCCTTTGTACTTTTTACCGTTTTTGATTAAATTTAATTTTTCTGTCTTTGCTTTTTTGTATTTTTTCAATTTTAACAGCCATACAACTAAAGAGAATAAAAATATTATAAAAACAGCTCCGTCATAAAAATACCCGCCATAAATACTTCCCTTTATTATGCTTATCACAAATATAACTATTGAAATTATAAATATAAACGGCAAAAAAACAAGCCACAAAACAGATTCTTTACTCTTGATATAATATCCCAGTTGCTTTTCCATAAAAGGCAGCCTTTCATAATTATACAGTATATAAAAGTATATCACATGTATTTCCTCATGTAAATAGAAAAAGTCGGACAATCGCCCGACTTTTTGAACTTTTTTATACTTCTGCGTAAACAACCGACAACGCAGGCAGTGACAGCTGTGCCTTGCCGTCCTTTATCTCAATAACGCCGTCTCTGCCGCCGTTAAGACGATAGCTGCCGTCGGGAAGATCGCATTCAACCGAGCAGAGAGCCTCCTCGTCGGCCGCATTGATGAGTAAGAGCAGCCGCTTTGCATCCCTGTTCCGTACCCAAATCGAGCCGAACACCGCAGAGTGCTTTAATATTCCGCCCAACGCCTGATTGTCCTTATCGGTCATCAGCTCCTCCCTGTCATCCGAGAGTACCGGGGGACGCAGCATTCTTCCGTCATAAAAATACTCGCCGATAACGGTTCGTGCTTTTACGCAGGTCTTATAGAAATCCTTGTACTTAAACTTTTCATATACATTTGTTTTTACCCAGCCCATCTGCTCGCCATAGGAGAGTGACTGCGCAAAGGTGATTTTTTGCCCGATTGCGTCGTCATCGGGGAAGGCTCCGTAATGCCTGCCGAACATAGCGACATAACCGGAATAAATAACGGGGAAGGCGGGAACCTGGTTACCCTTAACCCAGAGCCATGTAAGGTAACCCTGTATATGCTTCATGACCGGATCGGCGGTGCATTCGCTGGTAATGGCGGTACCCTCCGGCATTATCCTGCTTA
>PGZT01000046.1:7570-19319 GCA_002841455.1 Firmicutes bacterium HGW-Firmicutes-21
TCCTGCTTACATGGTCAAGCAGATTGTTGTAGCCCTCGCACCACCATGTTCCGCCCCCGGGAAGATGCGAATGTGTTCTGTCCTCGCACATATACGGGGACGATGCGGCTATTTGATCCATATAAACGGCATTAACACCCAAACCATTGAGCAATTTATCCACCGTTTCTCTCATTTTTTCCTGCCAGACTGCGGTTGTCGGGCACATAATGGAGAGCTCAACCTTGCTTCCGTCCGCTTCCTTTGAGTTGTAGGTCTCGATAAACGGCGTACCGCTTCTGTCCTTGGTGCAGTTAGGCTTTCCAAGGGCTGTGAACTGCCAGTCCTCCATGCCTCTGTCCTTGGTGTCCCAGAGTCGTCCGTTTATATAGGGCATAACCCTTATTCCCGCTTCCTTAAGCCGTTTCAAGCCTTTTTCGGTAGCTTCCTTAATAGGGAAATAATGCGGATAATCGTTATCGAAAGGGACCTGATGCCAATCGTATAGATGCACGGTGGTTTCGACACCCAAGTCCGCCGTAGCGCTCAGTATTTCGTCTACAAACCCATCGTCATCCCTTACTCTGACCAACCACCAATGGTTGTTCTTCTTAAACCACTCGGGTATATCGGTACGCACGCCGTCCTTAACCTCAGGCATCCAGCAGGCTTCCTTCTCAACCCATGTACGGTATAAAACTGCCGCATCGTACCAATCGCCGTCAAAAAGCTCCCAAACCACTCTGCCCTCAAGGTTCTGTGAATTACGCCCGACATCAACAGAGGTAAGCGGCAATATTCCCTTTAAGGTCAAAACCTTTTCGTGTGTCTCTTTTTTAAACGAGAGCTTCTTGTATGCGGGGGCGGGGTCATGCAATCCGTAATAAATACCCCTCTTGGTTTTTTGGTTGTAGAACGCAAAGTACTGCATGGAAACGCCGTAGGACGGGTAATTTTGCGTTGAGCCGTAACCCTTTGCGTTGGAAGGATAAACCTCTCCGCAGCCGTATGGTGAAAAGAAATATGTGTTTGCGTTGGTATCAAAGCTAAGGGATGGGTAATCACATTCAAACAGCGAATATTCGTCATTTGCGCTGTTTAATGCGGTTGTCCATGTGATACGGTTTTGCTCGCATAACGCCGAAATGGTTACCGTAACCTTTGGCAGTGCCTTGTTGCCCGACAAAATTACCGTCGTTGTGTCTTTTGTACCGATAATAATACTTTCCGCCCAGCCCTCCGATGAGGTAAGGGTTACTTTCTCCTCAGAGGAAACCGCTCTTGCGGTCAGAGTGAAAAGAGGCTTCGCATGGGTAAGCAGATTCTTTTTCTGCTTTTTATCCCGAATAGAATAAAGCGAAATTCCTCCCTTTGATTTTTCAAGCGCAACCGACAATTCTCCTGCGCTTATCCTGAAAAGTGTGTTTTCAGCCACCGGTCATCCATCCTTCCTTTTTTTGGGTTTTTGCAATTACCGCAGGTATTACCTGCTTTATTCCTGCTTTACGAAGTAAAGTCGAACAGGCGTTAATCGTTGCTCCCGTTGTGCATATGTCATCTATTAAAAGAACTCTTTTGAATATGTTTCCGTCTTTGTTATTTATGCTGTCGGGTATTACCGAGTACCTTTTTTCCATTGTTTGACGCCGTTCTGCGGCGGAGAGCAGCTTTTGCTCCCTTGAGCCGTGCCGCTTCAGCATTGCGATACATTCGACTCCGAGCAGCGGTGCAATTTCCTCCGCAATAAGTCTTGCCTGATCGTAGCCCGCAATACGGATTCCTCTTTTCCGCCTCGGAACAAAGGTAACCGCATCGAAATCCCGCTTGTGCAAAACTCTTATACGCAGTGCCAGAAGCTCTGCGAAAAATCGGGCATAACGGAGGTCGGCTGCGTTTTTTATATAGCTTATCATTCGGTGAGCGTCTCCCGGAGCATACCAGAACAGGAAGGCGAGCGCAGCTCCGTCACATTCACAGCCTCCGATTTCTCTTCCGCAGGCGGTACAGGCGGTGTTTAGCAGCCTGTAAAATTCTCCGATACAGTCGCTGCAAACAGGGAGACCCTCTCCGCAGGCACTTAACCCGCAGCAAAGGCATCTGCTCGGGCTGATTACATCAAGACTGCGGCTAAAAAAGCTCTTTAAAGTCTGCATAGGAACTCACCCAATGCGGTATGGCGTACGGGACGGCGGTTGTTCTTAACCATGGTTTCGATACAGCCGCTCTTACCGACGATACACACCATCTCCTTTGCTCTCGTTACCGCCGTATAAAGCAGATTGCGGGACATAAGCGGCAACGGGCTCTCATAAGCCGGAAACAATACTATCTTGTATTCGCTGCCCTGACTTTTATGCACCGTTATTGCGTAGGCGTGTTCAAGCTCGTCAAGCAGAGAAAAATCATATTCGGTAATGCGTTTGTCAAAATCAATAACCATAACCTCGCTCTGTGTATCGATGGATATGATTCTGCCTATGTCGCCGTTGAAAATACCCTGACCTGTATTTTCATTATCCCTTGCATATTCTTCATTCACGATTATCCATTCGAGGTCATAATTATTTCTCGTCTGCATAACCTTGTCGCTCTCACGGAAGATTATGTTCCTGTGCTTTTTTTCTTTTTTACGACCGGTCTGCGGATTAAGTGAATTCTGCAGCATCCTGTTCAGCTCCACAGTACCCAGCTCGCCCTTTTTTGTCGGTGTGATTATTTGTATGTCGTCAAGGAAGTTTATTTTATACTTCCTCGGCAGTCTGTTGACCGTAAGGTCAACTATCATATCCCTGATTTCGGCGGAATTCTCCCTTTTTATAAAAAAGAAATCGCTGTCCTTTATATCAAGCCTGGGCATAATTCCGTCGTTAATGCTGTGCGCATTTACTATTATCATACTCTCCTGCGCCTGACGGAAAATCTTTGTAAGCGTGCATACCTCAAACCGTCCGCTGTTTATTATATCCGAAAGGCAGTTGCCCGCTCCTACGGGAGGCAGCTGGTCGACATCCCCTATTAAAATCAGGTAACTGCCGCTTTTTACCGCCTTTAGCAGCGACTCCATAAGCAGAGTGTCCACCATCGACATTTCATCTATTATAATTGCTTTATACGGCAGCGGATTAACCTCGTCCCTTGCAAAACGGGGGGTGTTCTCCCCGTTGAAGTTCATCTCAAGTAAGCGGTGTATTGTCTTTGCTTCACATCCGGATGCCTCCGACATTCGTTTTGCCGCTCTGCCTGTCGGTGCGGCAAGCATAAACGAATATTTCAAGCTCTTGAATATATCTATTATAGCCTTGATAACCGTTGTTTTTCCTGTTCCCGGTCCACCCGTTACAATGGTAACACCCTTTGTAACAGCAAGGTTTACGGCTCTTTTCTGCTCGTTTGCATACTCCAATTCGTATCGCTCCTCAAGCAGAGAGAGCTGTTCGCCTATTCCGTCAAGCACAAAAGGGAACTCCTCTTCCGAGAGACTTACCAGTTTTGCGGCGATATACTTCTCGGCATCGAAATATTCCTTAAGGAAAATAATGCTTCCGCCATTTATCTCGCTCCTGACCAGCTTGTCCGTAAATACCAAATCACGGATAGCAGCCGATATTTCCTCTCTGCCGATTTGCAGAGCCGACATTATCGTTTCAATCAGCTTTTCCTCGGGCAGATAACAATGTCCGCCGTTATATGCCGCAGCGGAAAGATAATGGATAACGCCCGCTTCGATCCGCTCCGGGCAATTGTATGCAAAATTCAAATCCATTGCAACCTTATCCGCTTTTTCAAAGCCGATGCCCGCAATATCCTCGCATAAAATATACGGATTGTTTTCAATCGTATCAATAGCGGCGGAGCCGTACCGCTTGAATATTTTCACCGACAGCGACGGACCGAAAAAACGGTTGCAATAGAGCATAACCGTACGCATACCGAACTGCATTCTGTACACTTCGCTTATCTCGTGTGCCTTTTTAAGTGTAATGCCCTTTATGTCACTCAGCCATTCGGGGTTATTTTCAATAACATCCAAGGAATCCTCACCGTACCTTGATACGATGCGCTCGGCGGTAACGGGTCCTACTCCCTTTATCGCACCCGAGGAAAGGTATTTAAGTATTGTTCCGCTTGTGGTTGGCAGCTTTTTCTCAAAATACTCTACTCGAAACTGCCGTCCGAAGGTCGCATGAACCTGCCAGGCTCCCTGAACCCGTATTGTCTCTCCCTCGTTGATAAAGGGCATAATTCCGACAAGAGTTACCGGCTCTCCCATAGCGTTAATAACGCATACGGTATAGCCGTTCTCCTCGTTGGAAAAAATTATTTCCTCTATAACTCCGTCAAGAACAATCTCGGTCATTTAGGCTCCTTCTTTTTATGTATAAATATCCGAAAATGCCGTAAAGGGCTTTTCTTATAAACAGAATAACTCCGCTTATTTTTTTACATATATTCTCCCATACCTTATACATAAATCGGTTATCTCTTTTTCGGTCTGCCTGTCGTCGCCGTATATAACATAAACCCTGCCGCTAAAATCCTCGTTTTCCAGTGCTCTTCTTGCGTCGCTCTCGTTCTCGCCGTCCTTTGCGATATAAATGCATACATATTTGCCTGCATTCTTATCCTCGGACAGGCTGTAATAAGCCTCTCTGACAAGAAAAAACAAGCCTACCGCAGCAAAATAAGCGCATATCACCTCGAAAAATAAAAGCATTTGCCTTTCACCTCCACATTATAGTGTATGCGAAGTTAAAAAACAAGACAAAAAGAAAAAAAGAGAGTTTTTATGCCCTCTTTTTTAAATTATTACAATTCTATCTAAAACCGAAGATTCTTTCGAATAACATCGAAATGCATTAGGATTATTTTGCTATATTTGAAATCCAGTTAACTATAAAATCATATCGCTCTGTTGTTAGAGCATGACCGCCGATAAATTGCTTAATTTGTAAATGCTCACTATAACCATCTGCAATGTATTTTGTTTTTGCTGATTCGAAAACATCAGGAGCATCCTTAGAATATTTATCATCGTCGGCGCATACAATCATAAACTTTCTTGGAGAAATCTCTTTTATAACATCTACAATCTCGAATTCTTTTAAAAAGTTAGGGATAATGCTTGCCATTTCAATTCCTGTTTGGTTTTCTATCCGATATTTATAACTTGCAACACTACCGCTGGATAATGCATATTTAATTCTATTATCAAATGCAGTTAAGAAATAAGTGGTATTTCCTCCATAGGAATGACCCAAACACCCGATTCTTGCTCTTTCCACATTATCAAGGTTATTTAGTACACTTATTGCGCCCATCGCATCTTCAATCACCGTTTTTGCTAAATATTGACCGCTTAAGATTCCGTGACATAGTGCAAGAAAGTGATTCCAGTCGTCCTGCTCATCATTTTTTTCTATACCTTTAGCATTTTGTCTGCGTTCTTCAAAGCATAATGAATCTGGTGCAATAACGACAAATCCTCTTTCTACAAGTGCTACACCAAACGCTTGTAGTGGATTACCCGCAAGACCGCACACTTCACTCTTACCTAAATTCCTCTCGCGATTATGTTGATGATTGATTAAAACTGCCGGTCTATTTCCATCGATTTTAGGAATTAGCAAAAATGCTGGAATTAATCTATTATTTACTGTATAGTGTATTAATTTTCTTTGATAACATCCACAATCAATTGTTTCAATAATATCGTAACTAATCTTCTCTGGTATGAATGAAATACCGATTATTTCTTTCATTCTTTCAACTGACATAATGTATACTCCTCGACTTATAAAATTAAAGTTGCGCTTTTCAGACTTTTATATCTGATAATATTTATGTGTTTATCTTCATTCGTCTTTATCACCAAATTGATATATATACATATCTATATCAATTTCTGTTCCTGTTTTATAACAAAAGTCAATGGTTTCTTTATTAAAATGAATTGCAGGTGTTTCTTCATTAATTATCTCAGGTACAATTACTATCGCAAAGCTTACATCATATAATGACTTTATTTGCAAAAGAACCTCAATCTTTTCTTTTAGAAGTGATATTGTTTCAAGCACCTGCTCCTCGATAACCAATGTATCTAATGTGCTTTTTGCTCCAGACCATGCCGAAAATCCATAATATGGGTAACCAGTTTTTCGCTTATCTCCCTTTTTCCAAGAACTAAAAGGCAATACTCCCAACATTTTTGTTATATTAGCAGGATCAAATATTCCTTTATCAGTTGCTTGTAACCCTCTAATATCAATTATACCATTGCTTGTTATTGAAAAGTAGGTGTAACAACTTGTTTTCTCCATAATTACCTCATATTACATCAATTATATTATATTTATATCACACTTTATCAATAATAACAATGAATAAATAAAAAAGAGAGTTTTTTATGCTCTCTTTTTTGGAATGATTTAAATTTGTGAATAGTTACTTAACTGCGGCGGCTATCTTTTCCGCCAAATCGGTTTCCTCCCACTTAACGCACAAATCCTCACGACCGAAGTGTCCGTATGCGGCGAGAGCTTGATATATCGGTCTTCTCAAGTCAAGCTTCTCGATTATCGCAGCGGGGCGAAGGTCGGTTAGCTCTGTAATTATCTCTGCAAGTCTATCATCACCGACGAGGGATGTTCCAAAAGTGTTTACATGCACCGAAAGCGGTTTTGCAACACCGATTGCATAAGCGATTTGAACCTCACACTTTTTCGCAACGCCAGAGGCGACAATGTTCTTTGCGAGATAGCGTGCCATATATGCCGCCGAGCGGTCAACCTTTGTCGGGTCCTTGCCCGAGAAGGCTCCGCCGCCGTGGCAGGCATAACCGCCGTAAGTATCCACGATGATTTTCCTGCCCGTAAGTCCGCTGTCTCCCTTGGGACCGCCGACGACAAATCTGCCTGTCGGGTTAACATAGAACTTTGTGTCCGCATCAACAAACCTGTCCGGGAGTGTTGGGATAATAACCTCTTTTATAATATCTTTTCTTATCTGCTCAAGAGTAATCTCGTCGCTGTGCTGGCTGGAGACCACAACCGCATCTATCCTTGCGGGTACGCCGTCACGGTACTCGACGGTAACCTGTGTCTTTCCGTCCGGTCTGAGATAAGGAAGGATATTGTTCTTTCTCACTTCGCTGAGTCTTTTTGCCATTTTGTGAGAAAGCGAAATCGGAAGCGGCATCAGCTCCTTGGTTTCGTCGCAGGCATAACCGAAAACCATACCCTGATCGCCCGCTCCGGTGTCGTAATCGTCCTTTAGGCTGCCCTCTTTTGCCTCAAGCGATTTGTCAACGCCCATAGCTATATCCGGGGACTGTTCATGGATTGCGGTTATTACCGAGCAGGTGTTGCAGTCAAACCCCTTATCGCTGCTGTCATAACCTATTTTGCTCACCGTTTCCCGTGCGATACTCTGTATATCCACATAGGTCTCGGTAGTAATCTCTCCCATAACAAGAATAAGCCCTGTTGTACAGGCGGTCTCGCAGGCGACTCTCGCCTTAGGGTCCTTTGCAAGAATAGCGTCAAGAACACCGTCAGAGATTTGGTCGCATATTTTATCGGGATGCCCTTCCGTAACCGATTCGCTTGTAAAAAATTTCCTTATCATTTTCATTTCCCTTTCTTTTGCTGGCATAAAAAAACTCTCCTATCTTTTCAGATAAGAAAGGCTTTTA
This sequence comes from Firmicutes bacterium HGW-Firmicutes-21, assembly GCA_002841455.1. GTDB lineage: Bacteria > Bacillota > Clostridia > Oscillospirales > CAG-382 > UBA1049. The sequence continues at coordinate 15,240 of PGZT01000046.1, forward strand.
ACTCTTTGATCTCATCTGTCGATACAAACCTTTTTTAAAAAGTTTCGCTGATTTAACACCTTGCCACACAGGCAGGTTGTCGGGCTTCAAAGGGCAGGTCCCTCCACCACTCTCGATAAGATATATTCTTTTGTATATAATACCATTAATTGTCTTTCTTGTCAATACTTTCTTTGCACAGATTTCGCATAATATTGTACAGTCGCCGCATAAGTATTGACAAATCAACGTGTTATATGTATAATAAAACGATAAGGCTTACCGATGTTATTTTGCGGAGGTTTGTTTTATTTATCGGAAAAGAAGGAATCTTTTATTAATGGATAAAAAACCTACAAAGGCGCTGAAAAGATACAAGATAAGCTTTGTTATACTGCTTATATTGATGGCGGCAACCTTTTATGTTATCTTCAAAGAGTTTGAGTGCGATAAAATCGTAGGGCAGATTCGGAACTCATCTCACAAATTTTATCTGTTGTTTTCCTGCTTTATGGCACTGCTTTATCTGATGTTTTACGGAAGGTTTATGCGTATAAGCACAAAGGCTTTCGGTGAAAAGGTGTCACATTTTAAATGCTTTATCTACGGCTGTGCGGATTTCTTTTATTCCGCAATAACGCCCTCCGCAAGCGGCGGACAGCCTGCTGTTATATATTTTATGTCAAAGGACGGCTTGCCCTATTCCACTTCGGCGATTACGGTTATCCTTCAGGCGGTTTTCTTTAAGGTTGTGCTTTTGTTCTACAACATACTGTCTCTAATTTTTATAAGGGACATTATAATAAGCTCGGGCAGTTTTTTTCATATACTGCTTATAATCGGCACAGCTTTTTCGTTTATTACCATTACACTATGCCTAACCTCGATGTATCGTACACGGTTTACGGGTTTATGCGGCAGAGCGTTGATTCGTTTTCTTTCCCGCATACATATTTTAAAGAATTGCGATAAAAAGCTGGAGACCTTTGAAAAAACTCTATCGGGATATAAGGATGCCGCTTTTTATATAAAGGGCAAAAAGAAAATGCTGCTGCATATGTTTTTTATAACCCTTATGCAGAGGACGGTTATGTTCTCGATAGCGTATTTTGTTTATAAGAGCTTTGGGCTGAGCGGATTCGGAATTGTTCAGTTTTTGTGTTTGCAAGCAACCGTGGCGCTTGCAGTTGACAGTATACCGCTGCCCGGCGGCATGGGAGCAAACGAGCTTGCGATATACTTTTTATACGGAAGAGTCTACGGCACAGATAATATACTTGCGGCTGCGGCAATGCTCTTAACCAGAGGATTCAGCTATTATTTAACCCTGATAATAAGCAGCATCTGCACTTTGGGAAAGCAAGCGGCAATGTATTTCGGCGAAAAAAGGGTGAATTAGGAGAAAAATATGGATGTAAACATCAAGAGTCGCGAGGGCGAATATATCGATACAGGCGTTTCGGACAACGGAGCGCTTAGCTTTCTGTACGAAAATATTATAGGCAGGCTTATTCTTAAACTCTTGATAAGACGCTTTGTTTCGAAGCTTGCCGGAATTTATATGAACAGCCGCTTCTCTAAAAGGTTGATAAAGAGCACGGTTGAGGAAGCCAACATAGATTTAACCGAATACGAGTCGACAGAATTCGACTCCTATAACGCTTTCTTTACCCGTAAAATAAAAAGCGGTAAAAGACCTATAGCCACGGGAGCCGACAGCTTTATTTCCCCCTGCGACGCTAAGGTCTCGGCTTATAAAATCTCTGATGACAGCTGCTTTTATATAAAGAATTCGGTTTACACAGCAACGGATTTATTGGGTGGTAACGAGGCTCTCGCAAACGGCTATAAGGGCGGTTATTGTCTTATTTTCAGGCTTACGGTAGACGATTATCACCGTTATTGCTATATAGACGACGGTAAGAAGGGCGATAATACTTATATTCCCGGTGTTTTACATACCGTCAAGCCCATCGCACTCGGCGGATATAATATTTACAAGAGAAATTGCCGTGAATATACTATATTGAAAACTAAGAACTTCGGCGAGATTGTACAGGTCGAGGTCGGTGCGATGATGGTCGGCAGGATAAAGAATCTGCATGGCTGTCATACCTTCCGCCGAGGTCAGGAAAAGGGTATGTTTGAGTTCGGAGGCTCTACGGTGGTTCTTCTTGTCAAAGAGAACACTATAGCAGTGGACTCCGACATCCTGGCAAACACCTCCGACAATATTGAGACGGTTGTGCGTTTGGGCGAGCGAATCGGCTCTAAAATTTAGATATTTAACATTTTCAACTTGAAAAAATGTATTTAAAGAATATATTATCAGTAGCATAATATATAATGCTCGGGAAAAGAAAGCGGGGTTTAAATGAAACTCGTCTATGCTGACAATGCGGCAACAACAGAAATGAGCGAAAGGGCAAAACAAGCCTTTCTTGATAATATAGATAATTACGGCAACCCGTCCTCTCTGCACAATATGGGTTCAAAGGCGGCTCAGGTGCTGGACAACTCAAGAGAAAGGGTGGCAAAGGCATTAGGCTGCGAGAGCAGGGAGCTGTATTTTACCTCAGGCGGATCGGAGAGCGATAACTGGGCGATTAAGGGTGCCGCTATAAGCATGAGGAAAAAGGGCAAAACGCATATAATTTCCACGGCGTTTGAGCATCATGCAGTCTTGCACACTCTGGAATCACTTGAGAAGCAGGGCTTTTCCGTCACTTATTTGAATGTATATGAGGACGGCTATGTCCGCACCGAGGATTTAAAAACGGCTATTACGGATAATACCGGACTTGTAACAATAATGTATGCAAACAACGAAATCGGCACTGTAATGCCGATTGCGGAGATTGGTGCGATATGTAGGGAAAAAGGTATTATTTTCCATACCGATGCTGTTCAGGCGGTCGGTCATATCGAAATAGATGTAAAAAAGCAGAATATTGACCTGTTATCGCTGTCGGCGCATAAGTTTCACGGACCCAAGGGTATCGGCGCTTTATATATCCGCAAGGGTATTGTTATTCCGAACTTGATGGACGGCGGTGCGCAGGAGCGAGGGAAACGGGCAGGAACAGAGAATATAGCAGCGGCGGCGGCAACCGCAGCCGCTCTTGAAGAAGCATTGACCGACCTTGAAAAAAAGAATAATCGTGTTTCCGCTTTGAGGGACAAACTTATCGACGGACTCCTGAAAATCGAGCGAAGCCGTCTTAACGGCGGAATCTCTCCGCGACTATCGGGTAATGTTTCGGTCTGCTTTGAGGGTGTCGAGGGAGAAGCGTTGCTGCTATCACTTGATTTAAAGGGTATCAGTGCGTCCAGCGGCTCAGCCTGCACCTCCGGCTCTTTGGAGCCGAGTCATGTGCTGCTTGCGCTCGGATTGCCGCATGAGATTGCACACGGCTCGCTTCGGCTCTCTTTATGCGATTTTAATACGGAAGAGGATGTTGATTATATTTTAAGCGTCATCCCAGAGATTATCGACAGACTGCGGGATATGTCTCCGGTGTGGGAAACTATAAAAGCAAACGAGGGAAAGAGGTAGTATAAATGGCTTACAGTGATATGGTAATGGATCATTTCAAGAATCCGAGAAATGTCGGTAAAATAGATGATGCGGACGGCGTTGGAGAAGTAGGAAACGCTCGCTGCGGTGATATTATGAAGGTTTATATAAAGGTGAACGAAAACATAATTACGGATGTAAAATTCAACACCTACGGCTGCGCCTCCGCAATAGCGACCAGCTCCATCGCAACAGAGATGATAAAGGGAAAAACGCTTGACGAGGCTCTGAAGCTTACCAACAAGGCAGTTGTCGAGGCTCTTGACGGGTTGCCGCCGGCGAAGGTGCATTGCTCGGTTCTGGCGGAGGAAGCGGTAAAGGCTGCGATTGCGGATTATTACAAGAATATGGGCATAGATAAAAAAATAGATATACCCTGCGGTGATGAGCATTGCTGCTGCCACAGGCATGATAAATAGACATAAAATAAACCTCTCCGTAATATTGAACAAGTCCAGTAAAAACGGACAATAGAAAAAAACACCCTCCTATGGTAGAATAGAAATATCTATCATAGGAGGAGT
>PGZT01000083.1 GCA_002841455.1 Firmicutes bacterium HGW-Firmicutes-21
CCGGAGCAGTTTAACACCACTCCGGATCATGTAGATTTATTTTAGGTTTTCTTTACCCCAACTATTGACATAGAGCCATTATTTACCAAATAATCCCTTTTTTTCCGTTATGGAGCTTACCGTATATCCGGCTTCTGCAACGGCTGCGGATAAAATCTCGTCGGAAATATCCTTTTCGAGAGTAACGAGTGCATGTCCTTTGGCAAGGTCAACCTTTGCGCTGACTCCGCTGATTTGCCGGATTGCGTTCTCAACCCTTGCCGCACAATGTCCGCAGCTCATACCCTTTATTGATATTATCTTCTTCAAAATACATCTCTCCTTGATACTATTTTAATACTAAACAGTTATATTTGAGTAAAAGTCTTTTACATAGAATTTATCTTAGCTCTTCTTATGAGAAGGGGTATTATATAATCGTAATGCGTTGGTTACGACAAAAATGGAGCTGACACTCATTGCAGCCGCACCTATCATGGGGTTGAGGGTTAATCCGAATAACGGGTAAAATACACCTGCCGCAAGGGGAATCCCCAGCGTATTATAGAAAAACGCCCAGAAGAGGTTCTGCTTGATGTTCCGTATAGTGATTTTACTGTACCTGAACAGCTCGGCGGCATCACGCAGGTCGTTTTTCATAAGCACAATACCGGCAGACTCTATCGCAATATCGGTTCCCGCTCCAATAGCAAGCCCGACATCGGCCCTTACCAAAGCGGGGGAATCGTTGATGCCGTCGCCTATCATCGCAACCCTTTTGCCGTCCTCCTGCAAGGACCTTATTACCGATTCCTTCTCGGAGGGCAGCACATCAGAAACAACCTTGTTTATTCCGAGCTGCTTCCGTATAGCCTCGGTTGTTGCCGAATTATCGCCCGTCAGCATAACTATGTCAAGCCCCATATCTCCAAGCTGTCGAACAGCCTCGATACTGGTCTGTCTTATTGTATCCGCTACCGCAATTATTCCCAAGAGCTTATCGTTTGACGCAAAGTACATAGGGGTTTTCCCCTCGGCTGATAACCTGCCGACTTCGTTCTTTACCGCCGTAACATCAATATTATTGTCCGCCATATAAGCCGCATTCCCCGCAAAGCATTTTTCACCTGATATATCAGCCGTTACTCCCCGTCCAGGTACAGCGGAAAAATTCTCCGTCAGGGAAAGTACATAGCTCTTTTCGACGGCATATTTAACAATAGCCTGAGCAAGCGGATGCTCGGACATTTTTTCGATTGAGGCGGCAACACGAACAAGCTCGTCCGAATTTACTCCGTTTAAGGGTATCACTTCCGTAACCGACGGTAAACCCTCGGTAACGGTACCCGTTTTATCAAGAACAACCGTGTCCACCGAATGAGCGATCTCCAGTGCCTCGGCGGATTTAATGAGTATTCCCCTTGTTGCGTTTCTGCCCGTTGCCACCATAATTGCGACAGGGGTTGCAAGCCCGAGTGCGCATGGGCAGGAAATGACAAGCACGGATATGCCGATAGAGAGGGCAAACTCGAAGGAAGAACCCAAGACCAACCAAACAGCGGTGGAAACAAGAGCGATAATTATTACAATCGGAACAAAAACCGCGCTTATTTTATCGGCAAGCTTTGCAATCGGCGCCTTTGAGGCACTTGCATCCTCCACCAATGCAATTATTTTTGCGAGGGTGGTGTCGGAGCCGACCTTGGTAGCACGCATTCTGAACGAGCCTGTTTTGTTGATTGAAGCGGACATCAGAGTGTCGCCTATGGTTTTTTCAAGGGGTATGCTCTCACCCGTAAGAGCCGATTGGTCGACAACGGCGTTACCCTCGGTAATAACTCCGTCAACAGGAATCCGTCCGCCCGGCTTTACGATAATAATATCACCCGGAACAATTTCGTCCACCGATATTTCCGTTTCCGTATCATCTCGCAGGACAAGCGCTGTCTTTGGGGATAGGTCCATCAGCTTTTTTACTGCGTCCGAGGTTTTTCCCTTTGAGCGTTCCTCGATATATTTACCGACCG
>PGZT01000047.1 GCA_002841455.1 Firmicutes bacterium HGW-Firmicutes-21
ACCGATGTCAAGCGCCCTTTGCATATCCTTAAGAACATTCTGATATGTAATAAACGAATCCTTTCCGCTTGGGAATTTATATTTTTGGCAAGGAAAACGCTCGCACAAAAAGCAATATTCTATATTATTATGCTTTTTACTGCATGTTATCACCACGCAGCTCGGATGCTTTAAATGAAAATCCCTGCCTCCGCATCCTGGACACCTTGACTCTCCAACGCTTTGAAACCTTGGACAAAGCCCGCAATTTAGACCGCATAATGAAAACAAAGGGTAATTTCTTATATATTCTTTCAAACCTTCACCACTTTCTCCAACTCGTTCTTACCTCGGTTTATATTTACTTTTGAGCTGTTATGACACCTTTCTTTGTAATGCTGCAGTTTTATTATAACCCGTAATTAACGCCGTGTCAACAATATAAAAACAAACCGTTTGCCTTGTAAGAGCGAACGGTTTTATAAATTTTATCTCAAGCCCCATACAACACCGACCACGGTACAGCCGAGATGCGCTCCCAATACGGGACCGAGCTGTCTGCGTTCTACAAACGCATTCGGGAAAAGACGGCGTGCCAATCTGTATATCGTATCAACTCTCTGCGAGGGTGTTATATAGTGAATAATTATGTTTATGGCGCTGTGAGGAATACTGCCGAACATTTTCCTTATACGGTCGCTGCTGCCAAGCGCAATTTCCTCTGCGACAATGGTTCCGCCCGACAAACGCAATAAGGGTTTTCTGTTAAGCATTGTGCCAACCGATTTTCTTACCGACACCAATCTGTGACTCTTCCGCAGTGCGGAAAGGTCGTCCACAGAAAAACGGGTAAATATTGAGGGGATATATTTGTAAACACCTCCCACGATTTCCTCAAGGGACATCCCCGCATTCGCAAGATACCTTGCTCTTTTCGTCAAGAGATACATACCGCCTGCGGCAAGCCCGGAATCGATTACCTCGACTCTGCCGCCGCCCAACTGCTTTTTTGCAAGTACGGCGTTGTAATAAGCGCTGCTCAACCTTGACGAAATGGTTATGCAGATTATTTCATACCCTTTTCTGACAAGTAACGAAAAAGCGTCAAGAAAATCCCGTACATCGGGCTCTTTTGTCTCGACAACAGCCTCCGGGTCGCCAATCTGCGCCGCAAAGCCGCCAAAAGAATCGGCGTAGGTCTCTTTATAACTCTTTCCGTTGATTATATAATTCTGCGGTACAATGCGGACACCATATGCCGAGGCTTCCCTCTTTGTTATGCAGACGGTGCTGTCGGTAACAATGGCTACCATTATACCTCACCTATCTTTCTGAACTTTTTATACCTCTTTTTAAGCATATCCTCTATCTTTTTTTCCTTGTTTTGCGTGAGGTTATATTGTGACAGGGTCTCTGTCAATAATTTAGATATATTCTTGTAAACAAGCGAAAAATCGCCGTTTTCCGCAATAATTCGCTCTACCGCTCCAAGCTTAATAAGATCATCCGCTGTCATTTTAAGACATTCGGATGCTTCCTTTATCTTTTTGGAATCCTTCCAGAGTATGCTTGCACAGCCCTCGGGAGAGATAACCGAATATACGGCGTTTTCCAGAATCCAGACCTCGTCGGCAACCGCAAGAGCAAGCGCGCCGCCGCTCCCGCCCTCACCTATGAAAATTGAGATAACAGGTGTTTTTAGCGTCATCATTTCATACAGGTTTTCCGCAATCGCCTGTCCCTGCCCTCTCGATTCCGCACCGATACCGCAAAAAGCGCCGGAGGTGTCCACAAAGCAGATTACCGGACGACCGAACTTCTCCGCAAGCTTCATCTGCCGCAGAGCTTTTCGATATCCCTCGGGATGAGCCGAGCCGAAATTGCGGGCTATTTTATCCTTGGTATCGTGTCCCTTTTCCAAGCCGATAACGGTTACGGGCATTTTACCGAGCATGGCAATGCCTGCAACAACTGCGGCATCGTCGCCGAACCTGCGGTCGCCGTGCATCTCGGTAAAATCGATAAAAATATTGTTTATAAAGTCGGAAGAGGTAGGTCTGCCCTTTGCTCTTGCCGCAAGAACCTTATCGTATGCAGCCATCAGCTCTTACCTCCCGAATGAATCTTCAAAACCCTTGTTAGGAACTCCCTATGCTCCTTGCGGTCGACAATCGCATCGATAAAGCCCGTACCGAGTAAATATTCCGCTCTCTGGAAATTGGGCGGGAGCTTTTGCCGCATGGTCTGCTCGATAACCCTCGGACCGGCAAAGCCTATTAAGGCGTTCGGCTCGGCTATAATAATATCCCCCTGCATGGCAAAGCTTGCCGTAACACCGCCGGTCGTAGGGTTTGTCAGCACGGTAACATACAGGTTGCCTGCATCGCTGTGGTTTTTAACCGCTCCGCTTACCTTCGCCATTTGCAACAGCGACAGAATTCCCTCCTGCATCCTCGCTCCGCCCGAAACGGTATAGCCGATTACGGTCAGAGACTTCTTTGTTGCATATTCAAAAAGTCTGGTTATCTTCTCTCCCACAATCCTGCCCATCGAACCCATGATGAAACGGGGCTCCATAACAAACAAGGCGCAGGGATAGCCGCCGATGCTGCATACACCTGTTATAACCGCCTCATTCTCTCTGCTCTCTTTACGCGCCTTGTCGAGCTTATCGTCATATTCGGGGAAGGCTAAGGTGTTTGTCGAGGTCAGCTTTTTGTCATGCTCCGAGAAGCTCTTTTTGTCGGCGATAAGCTCGATTCTCGCACGGGCGCCGATTTTAAAGTAATGCGAGCAGGACGGACAGATACCGCAAATATCGTTGACATCTGTTTTGAAAAACGCCTTTTTACAGGACGGACAGCTTATGCAAAGCTCCTCGGGTATACTCGCCACCGGAGCCTTTTGCTCCTTTTCTCCCGATTCAAGCTCGTTCTTCGGCTTTTTAAATAGGTTTTTTGTAAACATAATAGGTTATATATAATCCTTTCTTGTCAGAAAGTCGGTTGTATACGCACCCGTTGAAAATTCGTTGTCGGACAGAATATCCAAATGCAGGTCGGTATTTGTGTGTATGCCCTCAACCACAAGCTCGCAGAGTGCGGCACGCATCTTCCTTATCGCTTCCTCACGGGTCTTGGCATGGACAATCAGCTTACCTATGAGCGAGTCATAAAAGGGAGGAATCTCGTAATCCTGATATACGGCGGTATCAAACCTTACCCACGGTCCGCCCGGAAAATGGAGCAGGCTGATTTTACCGCAGGAGGGACGGAAGTTATCCAGAGGGTCCTCCGCGTTTATTCTGCACTCTATGGCATGACCTCTTATAGGGGTATTTTCCTCCGTAAAGTCGAGTTCTATTCCCGCCGCGGCTCTAATCTGCCACTTGACCAAATCAATTCCGGTTACCATTTCGGTTACGGGATGCTCTACCTGTAACCGTGTGTTCATCTCCATAAAATAAAAGTTGTTATCCTTATCCAGAAGGAACTCTATTGTGCCGACACCGATATAACCGACAGTTTTTGCCGCCTTACGTGCCGCATCGTTCATAGCCTTTCTTATTTTTGGAGTAACCGAGAGAGACGGGCTTTCTTCTATTATTTTTTGGTTTTTTCGTTGAACGGAGCATTCCCGCTCACCCAGGCAGACAACATTTTTCTGCTTATCACAGATAAACTGCACCTCTATGTGCTTGACGGGGAAAAGGTATTTTTCCAAATAAACCTCACCGTCGCCAAAAGCACTCCTCGCCTCCGCTCTCGCCGATAAAAATGCGGATTCTATCTCTTGCTCGTTGTTTACGATTCTGATTCCCCTGCCGCCGCCGCCTGCTCTCGCTTTTATCATAACAGGGTAGCCGATTCGGGCAGCCTCGCTCTTAATATGCGCTGTATCATTTACGATTTCGCTGCCCGGTATAACCGGAACTCCTGCGTTTTTCATCGTTATGCGTGCTTCATTTTTGTCGCCCATGCGGGATATCGTGTCGCTTGACGGACCTATAAAGGCTATTCCGCACTGCTCACAGAGGGATGCGAATTTTGCGTTCTCGGACAAAAGTCCGTAGCCCGGGTGTATCGCCTGTGCGCCGCTTGCGACGGCGATGGTAAGTATAGCGCCCATATTGAGATAGCTGTTTTTCAACAACGCAGAGCCGATGCAATAACTCTCGTCGGCAAGACCGACATGCATGGCGGTGCTGTCCGCTTCCGAAAATACGGAAACGGTGGAAACACCCATTTCTTTACATGCTCTTATAATACGCACGGCTATTTCGCCGCGGTTTGCAATTAATATTTTAGAAAACACTGTTAAGTCCGCAATTTACGCATCACACATGTAATGCATAAATCCCTTCTTCCAAGAATTTTATATGTGTCTGTCCTTATGCCTCGCTGACTATCGCAAAAGAGAATTCCCCGCTCATACAAAGACCGCCGCCCACAAACGCTTTACCCTCGACAAAGCTGAAAACGCCAACCTGCCGTTGCAGAGTACATATCAGCTCTATTTTATCTCCCGGTTTTACCGTGTTCCTGAACTTGACCTTATTTATACCCGCAAAGAGCGGTATTTTGTCCTTCATTTTATCCGAGAAAAGCACACAGCAGGTCTGCCCCGCCATCTCGCACAAAATAACTCCGGGAACAATCGGGTTGCCGGGAAAATGCCCCTGAAGGAACCATTCGTCGCCCTGCACCGTATATTCCCCGTGTGCCGCACCGTCCCCGTCAAGGTAAGCGCTGTCAATCAACAGCATTGGCTCTCTGTGCGGTAATATTGCTTTTATCTCTTCCTTATTCATAAAAACATCCTTTAAAATATAGTAAACAGCGTCTGACCGAACTCGACAATCTGCTCGTTCTCAACGCAAATGTCCGCTATCTCTCCGTCCGTTTCGGCGGTAAGCTCGTTCATGAGCTTCATTGCCTCAACTATACAGAGAACATCACCCTTTTTGACCTTGTCGCCCACCTTAACAAACGGAGGTGATTCGGGCGAGGGAGACGAGTAAAACACCCCGGCAAGCGGTGAGTTAATCTCCTTTAAGGCGTTGAAGCTGTACCCGTTCTTATCCGTTTTTTCCTCTGCCTCTGCTTTTTCGACTTTCGGTATATCGGTAGAGGTGCTTACCTCCTTAGGTGCGGTCTGAGGAACAAATTCGCAAATATCCTTCTTCATACTTATTTTAAGCTCGCCCTCTGTAATCTCAAGAGCGGATAGAGCGTTTTTATTCATTATTTTAGCAAGAGCCTCTATTTGTTTTAAATCCATATTAATGACCAATCCTTTCTACTCCTTATTCCTAATCGAGCTTTTTCAAAGCAATACAGGCATTATGACCGCCAAAGCCGAAGGAGTTTGATAAAACGAAATCAATATCGGCTCTTCGTGGAGCGTTCTGTACATAATCAAGGTCGCATTCCTCGTCGGGGACTCTGTAGCCCATTGTCGGCGGCAGGAAGCTCTCTTTTATTGCAAGCGTACCGGCAATAGCCTCGGCGGCTCCCGCCGCTCCGAGCATATGGCCTGTCATTGATTTTGTTGAGCTGACGGGAATATTATATGCCGCATTGCCAAAGACCTTTTTAATGGCAAGCGTCTCTGTCCTGTCGTTCATCGGAGTGCTGGTTCCGTGGGCATTGATGTATATTTTATCGTTAACGCTTATATTCGCTTCCTTTACGGCGAGTGAAATTGCCGCTGCCGCTCCCGCAGCCTCCGGATGCGGTGCGGTTATATGGTAAGCGTCGCAGGTGTTGCCGTAGCCGCAAACCTCGGCATATATCCTTGCGTTCCTCGCCTTTGCGTGAGCATAATCCTCAAGAATAAGCATAGCCGCACCCTCTCCCATAACAAAGCCGTTGCGTTCCTTGTCAAAGGGTATCGAAGCTCTTGCGGGGTCCTCGTTTTCCGATAGGGCAAGGCAGTTTGTAAAGCCAGCAACCGAGAGCGGACATATTGTGCTCTCCGCTCCTCCGGCAATTATAACATCGGCATACCCGTGCTTAATCGCTCTGAATGCCTCGCCGACGGTGTTCCCCGAGGTTGCACAGGCGGATACAATCGGCATACTCGGTCCCTGTGCGTTGTAGCGCATGGCTATTGTTCCCGCCGCCATATTGCTTATCATCATTGTAATAAAAAACGGCGAAACCCTTGTCGGTCCTCTGTCCATGAGCTTTTTGGTCTCGCTGACAAAGGTCTGCATTCCGCCGACACCCGAGCCGACATAAACGCCGAGACGGGTTGGATCCATATCGCTAATACCGCTGTCCGACATCGCCTGAACAGCCGCTCCCATAGCATACTGAACGAACATATCGGTTCGCCGTATTTCGCTTTTATCCTCGTAATAATCGGCGGCGTTAAAGTTCTTGACCTCGGCGGCGATTTTCACCTTATAGTCTGCAGTGTCGAATCTTGTTATATAATCTATGCCGACTCTGCCGTTTTTTAGGCTGTCGCAATAATCGGCGATATTGTTCCCGACAGGTGAAATTATTCCCATTCCCGTAATAACAACTCTGCGCATATTATAGATTCCTCTCTTTTAAATATATAGACCGCCGTCTACCCGAATAACCTCTCCCGTTATATATCCCGCGTTATCTGATGCTAAAAAAACAGCAAGTGCGGCTATATCCTCCGGTGTGCCGATTCTCTTTTGCGGAATGATGCCGAGCGAGGCCTCCTTAACCGCCTCGGGCATTGCCTCGGTCATGTCGGTAGTGATAAAACCCGGGGCGATTGCGTTACAGGTAACTCCCCTTGACGCAAGCTCCTTGGCGATTGTCTTTGTAAGACCTATAAGCCCCGCCTTGGATGCGGAATAATTCGCCTGTCCGCTGTTACCCATAAGCCCGGAAACGGAGCTTATATTGATAATCCTTCCGCTTTTCTGCTTTGCGAAGCGTCTTGTCGTGTGCTTTATCATATTAAATGCACCCTTAAGATTTACCGCTATTACATCGTCAAAGTCCTGCTCCTTCATCTGTAAAACAAGCCCGTCCCGTGTAATCCCCGCATTGTTCACGAGTATATCGATTCTGCTTAAATCCTCATAGATTTGGTTTACCGTGCTCTCGGTGATATCAAAATCAGCTACATCACATTTGTATGAAAAGGCGTTTACTCCCATTTCTTTAGCTTCCTTACATACATCCTCCGCTCTTTCGGAGGAACCGGAATATATAACCGCTATATCGGCACCCTCTTTTGCAAAGCCGAGCGCAACCGCTCTCCCTATTCCCCTTGAACCGCCGGTAACGACCGCAACCTTATTTTTAAGTATCATATGTGTTTCCTTCCATAATGGCACCGAGCTTGACAATGTCCTCATATCTCTCTGCGTTGTACAGCGTTGCTTGAGGAGAAATTTTCTTAATAAGTCCGCTGAGCACCTTTCCTGCACCTACCTCTATAAACAGGGTAACGCCGTCGGCGAGCATATTTAAAACAGTCTGCTCCCATCTTACGGGGCTCTTAACCTGCTTTGCCATTAGAACTGCCGCCTCTTTGTCGGTAAACGGTTTTGCCGTTACATTGGAGTAAAGCGGAATTTTAGGCGGCATAAATACGCATTGCTTCAGTTCGTCATACAGCCTGTCGGATGCGCTCTCCATAAACGGAGAATGAAACGCACCGCTTACGGCAAGCTTAATCGCCTTGCCGCCTGCCTTTGTAACTCTTTTAATAAAAGCGTCCATTTCATCAGCCGAGCCGGCAATCGCAACCTGACCGTTGCAGTTGTAATTAACGGGATACATTTGTGCAAACTCCGCACAGACAGCTTCGACCTGTTCGTTTGACAGTCTTAGCACCGCCGCCATCGCACCGGCATTTTCGGTAGCCGCTTCATGCATATACAGGCCTCTTTTTACCACATAACGGAATGCGGCTTCAGCTTCAAGCAATCCGCAGTATGCGGCGGCAGGGACCTCTCCGAGCGAAAAACCTGCGGCGCAGTCGGCTCTTATACCGACCTCATCAAGTGCCGCCGCACACGCAAGGTCCATGGCGAAAAGCGCGGGCTGTGTGTTTTTTGTAACCGAGAGCTCCGTTTTATCGGAAGAAAAGCAGAGCCGCTTTGTATCTGGGTGCAGCCGCTCCGCCATATCAAACACACTTCGTGCGGCTGGCGAATTCTCATATAAATCAATTCCCATTCCGCTGTACTGCGCACCCTGTCCGGCAAAAACAAAGGCTATTTTACCCATTTTACCGCACCACGGAGAACAGCATCAGCTTCCTCAAACAGTTCCTCTATCATTTCTTTGCAGGTCTGCTCCTTCTTTACCAAGCCGGCGCATTGACCTGCCATAAAGCTGCCTGTTTTTATATCGCCCTCAATTGCCGCACGCCTTAACGAGCCTGCCAAGAACGACTCAAACTCCTCGTTTGTAATGCTGCTGTCAAATTCCTTTGCGGCAAGAGAACGGGCAAATTCGTTTTTAAGCTGTCTTACCGGATGTCCTAGCCGTTTTCCTGTCGTAATGGTATCTATATCCCTTGCGTTCAATACTTTTTCCTTGTAATTGCGGTGAATGCCGCATTCCGCTGCGACAAGGAACCGGGTCCCGAGCTGAACGCCCTCCGCTCCCAGCATAAAAACCGCCGCAACACCTCTGCCGTCCGCAATTCCGCCTGCTGCAATAACCGGAACATCAACCACATCGCACACCTGAGGAACCAACGCCATGGTGCTCAGCTCGCCGATATGTCCGCCCGATTCGCCGCCCTCGGCAACAACCGCACAGGCTCCCGCCGACACCACACGCCGTGCAATGGCGGAGGACGGAATAACGGGTATAACCTTGATTCCGGCTTCGAGCCATGCCTCCATAAACTTAAGAGGACTGCCTGCACCTGTGGTTACGACGGGGATGCCCTCCTCGATAACCACACGGGCAGCCTCTTCGGCGAAGGGGCTCATAAGCATTATGTTCACACCGAAGGGCTTGTCGGTCAGCAGCTTTGCTTTTTTTATTTCGGCACGGAGCTGCTCTCCGTTGGAATTCATAGCCGCTATAAGTCCAAGCCCGCCCGCATTTGATACGGCGGAGGCAAGAGCTGCGTCGGCAACCCATGCCATTCCGCCCTGAAAGATCGGGTATTTTATGCCTAACAGCTCATTGATTCTCGTTTTAATCACCTTTTCTACCCCTTTTTCGGTTATTTGCTCTGTTTCTATTGCGCCATCTTATCTTCGATATGCTGCGCCATTGCACCGATTGTCTTGATCTCGGCACTCATCTCGATAGAAACCTTGTATTCGTCCTCAAGTGTCATAACCATTTCGGCGACATCAAGCGAGTCAAACGACATATCCTCAAACGAGCTGTCCGCCGATAATGTATCGGGGTCCATATCATATTGCTCTGCCAAAACCTGAATAATTTTCTCTGTAACCATTGTAAAATCCTCCAAAATTTAATTATATATTATTTTTATTGCTTTGTCCACTCTATTGCACATACACCCGTCGTAAGCCCCGCACCAAAGCTGCAAAATATTAGCTTTCCACCATTTTTCAGCTTGCCCGCCCTGTTGAGCTCGTCAAGCATTATCGGTATTGTCGCAGAGGAGGTGTTTCCGAATCTGTCAAGATTTACGGGGAACTTCTCCGCGGGCTGTTTTAGTTTTTTTCGTGCCGAATCGATAATGCGTGTGTTCGCCTGATGCAGTATATAATAATCCGGCTCGTCCGGAGTTATACCCTCCTGTTCGAGAATTGCATTTATCTCTCTTACCACGGCGGAGACCGCAAAGATATATATATCCTGTCCGTTCATCTTCAAAAAACCCTCTTCATCGCTGTGAGGCGAATAGGGACAGTTGCCCTGCGGTATGGGAACATACAGATCCTCATACGCTCCGTCCACCGTAAGGTTGATCGCCTTGAAGCCGTCACCCTTTTCCAATACAACCGCACCCGCTCCGTCCCCGAACAAAACACAGGTGGAGCGATCCGTCCAGTCGCTTATCCTTGACATAGCCTCTGCGCATACCACAAGAACCTTCTGTGCTTTATCGGCTCTGAAATACGAATCGGCAATATCAAGAGCATATATAAAGCCCGAGCAGCCCATATTTATATCAAGCTGGCGACCGCAGACGGCACCGAGCCGCTTACTGAGCAGGCAGCACAGAGACGGTGAAATATAGTCGCCCTGAAGTGTTGAAAATATAATCAAATCCAGCTCCTCGGCAGCGACTCCTGCGTTTTCCAGGGCAGCCAAAGAACATTCGTATGCAAGGTCTAAAAGGCTCTCGTCGGTAAGTATCCGTCGTTCCTTAATACCCGTTCGTGTATAAATCCATTCGTCGCTTGTATCCAAAAAGGATGCAAGCATATCGTTGGTAACGCACTTTTTGGGTAACGCTCTTCCCGTTCCGATTATGTTAAAGCTCAATTTTCCCTCCAAAAGAAATATATCTTTATCAAGCGTATTATATATTATGTGTTTGTACGGTCCCTTTTAAAATAATTATTCATTTTCTCAATACAGCGAACCAAAACAGTCAGCTCTTCGTCGTTAAACTCCTTGCTGATATTCCTGATCAAATGCTGATGAAAAAGTCTGTGCCCCGCATTAATCCTGCGTCCCTCACGGGTCAGACGCACAAATACAACCCTTCCGTCATCGGTACAGCGTATCTTCTCAACAAACCCCTTTTTAACGAGCTTGTTTACGCTGATGGTAACGGAAGCGGTTGTTATGCCGATATCGAGCGCAATCTCGCTGATGGTTCGTCCGTTCGGACTCCCCTTACCGACACTCTCAAGCAGGTGATACTCGCTGATCGAGAGCTTGTTGTCGTGTCTTGCTCTTAGCGAGCTTTCCTCGATTTTTCTTATTGAATTGAAGGTATCGACAAGCATCTCGTTGAGCTTGGAGCCGAAATCCTCTCTCATGTCAATCTCCGATAAATTAATTAGATAGTTTAACTAAATATAACAAATTCTATGCCCCCTGTCAACCCCTATATGCAAAAATATGGTAAAACGAGAAAAATTTAATATTTGGAAACAGTTGTATTTAAGCTCATTAATGCGCTCCAAGGAAATGCCTTGAAGCGCATTTTTCTACGATAATACAGGAACAACAAGTGTATGCACTCCCGTTGGGACAACTATCGGGAGAACGGCTGGGCTGCCGTCAAGCAGGATGCTTTTCTCCTCCTGAGACGCAATGACCGTAAGCTGATAATCGTTATACGACAGAACAGCTCTGTATTCCGTTATCGGCTTAACATCAATCGTTGTAAAACCTTCGCTCAGGGAAATACCCATTACATACTCAAGCATTGCCTTATAATACCATGCGGCGGCTCCTGTGTACCAGCTCCAGCCCCCTCTGCCGTTATGCGGAAACGCCGAGTATACATCCGCACCGATGACATACGGCTCGATTTTATATTTTTTCGCCATATCGAAATCGGTGCATCTTGCGGCGGGATTGAGTGCGTTCATGAGTTCAAGACCGACCTCGTGCTTGCCTGCCAATATATATCCTATTGCGGCCCAAACCGCCGCATGGGTATA
>PGZT01000048.1 GCA_002841455.1 Firmicutes bacterium HGW-Firmicutes-21
CAAGGTTGTCAGCGATAAAATGGACAAAACAGTTGTTGTCGCAATAGAGGACAGTGTTCAGCATCCGCTGTACAAAAAGATTATAAAGAGGACTGTACGGTTAAAGGCGCATGACGAGAAGAACGAATGCGTTATCGGCGATAAAGTTCTTATAATGGAGACCCGTCCGCTTTCCAAGGACAAGAGATGGCGCCTTGTCGAAATAATAACAAAAGCTAAGTAATAGGAGGTACACAATGATACAGCAACAATCTTATATGAAGGTTGCCGATAACACCGGTGCAAAAGAGCTGATGTGCATCCGAGTACTTGGCGGCACAGGCAGACGCTACGGCGGAATCGGTGATGTAGTGGTTTGCTCGGTTAAAAAGGCAGCTCCCGGCGGTGTCGTTAAAAAGGGCGAGGTCGTAAAGGCCGTTATTGTCAGAACGGTTCAGGGAAAGCGCAGAGCAGACGGTTCGGTTGTTAAGTTCGACGACAACGCCGCTGTTTTGATAAAGGATGACAAGAACCCAAGAGGAACCCGTATTTTTGGACCGGTTGCCCGTGAGCTTCGTGAAAAGGATTATATGAAAATACTCTCCTTAGCACCCGAAGTTGTTTAGTGGGAGGTAACAGTAGAATGATTAATAACAGCAAAAAAATGCATATAAAGACCGGTGATACAGTGGTTATAATATCCGGTAAATACGCAAACGGCAAGGAAAAGACAATCGGTAAGGTTATCGGCGTTTCCCAAAAAGAGGGAAAGGTTATCGTCGAGGGTGCATGCATGGTTACCAAGCATGTAAAACCGAAGAAGCAGGGACAGCCCGGCGGTATTATCAAGGCGGAGAGTGCGCTCTATGCCTGCAAGGTACAGCTTTATTGCCCGAAATGCCAAAAGGGTGTCAGAGTAAACCGCAAAACAACCGAAAATAACGAAAGAATCAGAGTATGCGTCCATTGCGGCGAGACACTGTAAAGCGGGGGAGGAAAAAACATGTCAAGACTAAAAGAATATTACAAGAGTGAAGTTGCTCCCGCTATGATGAAGAAGTTTAACTATAAGAGCCCGATGCAGATACCTCGTTTAGAAAAGGTTGTGGTAAACATCGGTGCCGGCGACGCAAAGGATAACGCAAAAATTATCGATAACATAGTCGCCGATCTTACTCTTATAACCGGACAGAAGGCTGTACCGACAACCGCAAAGAAGTCGGTTTCGAACTTCAAGCTCCGTGAGGGATCTAAAATAGGAGCAAAGGTTACACTTCGTTCCGAGAAGATGTACGAGTTTGTGGACAAATTCTTCAACATCGGACTTCCCAGAGTGCGTGACTTCAAGGGTATCAACCCCAACTCATTTGACGGCAGAGGCAATTACTCCGTAGGTATAAAGGAACAGCTCATATTTCCCGAGGTCGAGTACGACAAGGTCGACAAGATCAGGGGCATGGATATAGTGTTTGTAACGACGGCTCAAAACGACGAGGAAGCAAGAGAGCTTCTGACCTTGTTGGGCGCACCGTTTCAGAAGGTTTAAGGAGGTAAGTACAGATGGCAAAGAAAGCAATGATTCTAAAACAGCAAAAAGCGCCGAAGTATTCTACCCGTGCTTATAACAGGTGCAAAATTTGCGGCAGACCCCATGCATATCTACGCAAATACGGCGTCTGCCGTATATGCTTTAGGGAGCTCTCACACAAAGGTCAGATTCCCGGCGTAAAAAAAGCAAGTTGGTAAGGAGGATACGAAATGCAAGTAACTGATGTTGTAGCAGATATGCTCACAAGAATCCGCAATGCCAATTCGGCAAAGCATGAGTCTGTTGTCATTCCTGCTTCCAATTTGAAGAAGGCAATAGCTCAGATTTTAGTTGATGAAGGTTATATAAAGAGCTTCACGGTAAAAGAGGACAATAAACAAGGCATGATTACCATCGCCCTAAAATACGGTGAGGGTAAAACAAGGATTATACAAGGTCTGCGCAGGGTTTCCAAACCCGGTCTCAGAATTTTCGCCGCAAGCCAGGATATTCCGAAGGTAAGAAACGGACTCGGCGTTGCGATTATATCCACATCAAAGGGTATAATGACCGACAAAAAGGCTCGTAAAGAAAATGTCGGTGGCGAAGTTCTCGCCTTTGTATGGTAGGGAGGAGAATAATATGTCAAGAATAGGCAGAATGCCCATCGCAGTACCTGCAGGTGTTACCGTCACCGTTGGCGAGGAGAATCTCGTTACGGTTAACGGACCGAAGGGAACGCTGAGCCAGAAGCTCCCCCTCGAAATGATTATAGAGCAGGAAGACAGCACTCTTTCGATAAAGCGTCCCTCGGAAGAGAAGAAGCATAAATCGCTTCACGGTCTTACAAGAACATTGGTTAATAATATGGTTGTAGGAGTCACAGACGGCTTCAAAAAGCAGCTTGATATTAACGGTGTCGGATATAAAGCGGCAAAGCAGGGCAAGCAGCTTGTATTGAATCTCGGCTATTCACACAATATTGTTATTGAGGAACCTGCCGGTATTTCTTTTGAGGTTCCGTCTCCCACAATGATTATAATAAGCGGTTCAAACAAGCAGCAGGTCGGACAGATAGCAGCCGAAATAAGAAGTAAGAGACCTCCTGAGCCTTATCTCGGCAAGGGTGTCAAGTACTCCGATGAGAAAATAAGGCGTAAGGCCGGTAAAGCCGGTAAGAAATAGAAAGGAGAGTTAATATTATGGTTAATCGTGTTGACAGCAATAAAAAGCGCTTGCAGCGGCATAAAAGAGTAAGAGCAAAGATAACCGGTACATCCGAGAGACCTCGTCTCTGCGTATTCCGCTCCAGCGAGAACATCTATGTTCAGATAATCGATGATACTGTCGGAAAAACTTTAGTATCGGCCTCCAGCGTTGAGCCTGAGTTCGCCAAGGAAGGCGGAAACAAGGCATCGGCAAAAAAGGTCGGCGAACTTGCAGCAAAGAGAGCACTGGAAAAGGGTATCACCAATGTGGTATTTGACAGAGGCGGATATCTATACCACGGTCGTGTTATGGAGCTTGCCAACGGCGCTCGCGAAGCCGGACTTAACTTTTAGGAGGAAATGATGAAGATAGATTTCACTACCTTGGACTTGAAAGAAAATCTGATAGACACAAAGCGTGTTTCCAAGACCGTTAAGGGCGGACGAATCGCAAGATTTTCCGCATTGGTTGTCGTCGGAGACGGAGCAGGACATGTCGGCTTCGGACTCGGCAAGGCTGCCGAGGTTCCCGATGCTATCAGAAAAGCTATCGATGCCGCAAAAAGAAGCATTATAAAGGTTTCGCTCAAGGGAACAACAATTCCCCACGAGATTATGGGTGAGTTCGGTGCGGGGAAGGTTCTCCTCAAGCCGGCGGCTCCCGGTACAGGCGTTATAGCGGGCGGAAAAATGCGTGCCGTGCTCGAAATGGCTGGTATCCGTGATATCCGCGCAAAATCGCTCCGTTCCAATAATCCGACAAATGTTGTTAAAGCTACCTTTGAGGCATTGAAGGAGCTCCGCACGGCGGAGCAGGTCTCTCTTATGCGCGGAATAAGCATCGAGTCTATAACCGGTTCGTCAAAGAGTAACAGGGTTATAACCGATACCTTGTCTGACGCCATAAATAATTAGGAGGAGGAAGCAATCATGGCAAAAGTTAAGCTTACTCTTACAAAAAGTCTTATTGGCTGTAAAAAGAATCAGATTCTTACAGCACATTCGCTTGGTTTGAGAAAAATCGGCAACTCTAAGGTTATGGAAAAAGACATACCTTTAGAAGGAAAAATAACTGTTATTTCTCATCTTATCTGTGTTGAAGAAGTATAAGAATCTGAGAAAGAATTTTTGAATAGGAGGATAAATTATGAAGCTTCACGAGCTTTCTCCGGCTACCGGCTCTACTAAAAAGAGTTATCGCAAGGGTAGGGGTATCGGCAGCGGCAACGGAAAAACAGCGGGACGCGGGCATAAGGGTCAGAACGCACGCTCGGGCGGCGGTGTAAGACCGGGCTTTGAGGGCGGTCAGCTTCCGTTGTACAGAAAACTTCCCAAGAGGGGTTTTAAAAACCAGTTTGCTAAGAAATATGCAATAGTAAATATATCTGCGTTCGATAGATTTGACGCAGGAGCGGTAATCGACACACAAATACTGCTCGATAAAGGTATAATCAAGAATGTATTCGACGGACTTAAGGTTCTCGGAACCGGTGAAATAACCAAAGCACTGACCGTAAAAGCAGCTATTTTCTCTGCAGCAGCAAAGGAAAAGATTGAAGCCGCCGGCGGGAAGACTGAGGTGGTATAAATGTGGCAAACATACAGAAACGCATGGAAGATTGATGACCTTAGAAAGAAGCTGTTGTTTACGCTTTTTATCATTATTCTTTTCAGGATCGGCTCCGCAATACCCGTTCCCTTTATCAGCAGTACAGCAATGCAGGAATGGTTTTCCGACGATGCGGTACAAGGTACTCTTCTCGGTTACTTCAATATGCTGTCCGGCGATGCGTTTTCAAAGGCGACATTATTTGCCTTGGGTGTAAGCCCGTATATTACCGCATCCATCGTAATGCAGCTGCTTTCCATCGCAATTCCGGCACTTGAGAAGCTGCAGAAAAGCGGACCCGAAGGTCAGGCGAAAATATCCAAGATAACTCGCTATGTTACCGTTGTTCTTGCGCTTATTACCGCATACGGATATTACACAACAATGAGAACGGCAAGGCTTCCATCTAATTTACCGATTCTGATCGATACAGGCTGGTTCGCGCTTCTTGTAATACTTGTTGCTTATACGGCAGGTGCCTGTTTGGTAATGTGGATTGCGGAGAAGATTGACGAGAGAGGTATCGGAAACGGTATTTCAATTATACTTTTTGCAAATATTACCGCGGGAATCGCCTTTAAGATACTTGCGTTATTCAAGCTCCTGACAGTGGAAACCGTGGCTGCCATAGCCGCATTCCTGATGATGATTGGTATAATTACTCTTATAGTATTTATCACCAAATCAGAGAGAAGGCTTCCGGTTCAGTATGCAAAGAGACAGGTCGGAAGAAAGATGTATGGCGGAATGAACACAAACCTGCCTATCAAGGTTTTGATGAGCGGTGTTATGCCCATAATCTTTGCAAATGCTATAACAGCACTTCCTTCCACGCTTTCATTGCTTATTCCTTCATGGAGTGATTTTATTTCAAAGTATTTCTCACCGCAGAAGGCTGACTGGGGCTGGATATATGTATCCGTTGATTTTCTGTTGATACTTGCATTTGCGTTTTTCTATATCAGCATTTCCTTTAATCCTATGGAGGTTGCCAACAATCTTAAAAAGAACGGCGGCACAATCCTTGGATACAGGCCGGGTAAACCCACTGCCGATTATATTAAAAAGGTGTTAAACAGAATAACCTTAATCGGTGCATTCTTCCTTTCGTTTATGGCAATATTTCCTATTTTGATGTCATGGACGGGCAGCGATAGCTTCAAGACCCTTATATTCGGCGGAACTTCGCTGATAATTATCGTCGGTGTTGCTCTTGAAACAACCCGCGATATCGAAAGCGAGATAACAATGCGTCACTACAAGGGCTTCCTTGAATAAATTTCGAAGGAATTCTAATTCGAACCGATAATATTAATAAAGGAATTGATGAAATTATGAATATTATCTTTTTTGGCCCTCCCGGTGCCGGAAAGGGAACGCAAGCGGAGATTATATGCAATGAGCTTAAGATTCCCACCATTTCCACCGGCGCGATTATCCGTGAAGCGATAAAAAACGGAACGGAAATGGGGAAAGCGGCAAAAAGCGCAATCGAATCGGGCGCATTGGTTTCCGATTCGGTTGTGATAGGTATAATCAAAGAAAGATTGTCTCAGCCCGATTGCAAAAACGGCTATATACTCGATGGATTTCCAAGAACCATTCCTCAAGCAGAGGCACTTGATTCATTGGGTGTGCTTATAGACGCTGTGTTATCGATTGAGGTTCCCGACGAAACAATAATAGAACGAATGAGCGGCAGAAGAACCTGCATTGCTTGCGGTGCAACCTACCATACGCTCTATAATCCGAGTGTTGATACCAAGACCTGCGACAAGTGCGGAACAGAGCTTTCCATGAGGAAGGACGATGCGCCCGAGGTTGTGAAGAACAGGCTTGAGACCTACCACGAAGAGACAGAGCCTCTTAAGGATTATTATTCGGCAAGAGGAGTTCTAAAAACTGTTGTCGGACAGGAAAAGCTTGAGGACACAACCCGCATGACAAGAACGGCACTCGGTTTAATATAATATGATAGTTATTAAAACAGATGCCGAAATTGAGCTTATGCGTGGAGCAGGCAGAATTGCAGCTATCGCGCGTGAGGTTGCGGGTTCTCTTGTAAAGGAAGGGGTAACAACCCACTTCATTGATTCCAAGGTGAAGGCATGTATCCTTGCACACGGTGCGGTTCCCTCCTTTTTAGGATATAACGGGTTCCCCGCGTCGGCTTGTATAAGCGTTAACGAAGAGGTTATACACGGTATACCGTCTGACAGAGTTCTTCAAAACGGTGATATTGTCAAGGTTGATGTCGGAGCG
The DNA here is from genome assembly GCA_002841455.1 of Firmicutes bacterium HGW-Firmicutes-21. Taxonomy (GTDB): domain Bacteria; phylum Bacillota; class Clostridia; order Oscillospirales; family CAG-382; genus UBA1049. The sequence continues at coordinate 6,587 of PGZT01000048.1, forward strand.
TTTTACAAGGGCTACCATGGAGATTGTGCGGCAACCTTTACCGTCGGTGAGATCAGCGAAGAAGCGAAAAAGCTAATCGAGGTCACCGAGCAGTGCTTTTTTGAAGGAATAGCGGCTATAAGAGCAGACGGTAGAGTCGGAGATATTTCAAACGCCGTTTACAATTGTGCCACAAGGAACGGTTACGGAGTTGTTCGGGATTTTATCGGACACGGTGTGGGGAGGAATCTTCACGAGGGACCGGATATACCAAACTTCGGAGCGGCGGACAGAGGACCAAGGTTGCAAAGCGGAATGACCTTTGCGGTAGAACCGATGATAAACGCCGGTACAGAAAAGATCAGGATACTTGAAAACAAGTGGACTGTTGTAACCGAAGACGGCAGGCTCTCGGCACATTACGAGAACACGGTCGCCGTAACGGAAAATGGTGTCCAGATACTGACCGACCCAACCTGAAGGGGCAGGGATTGACTGTTTATGGATAATTATTTAGGTCTTATGATAGCTTCTCTTGCGGGCAGAGACAAGGGCAGGTATGCCGCCGTGGTGGCAATTGTCGACGAAAACTTCGTAATGATTGCAGACGGCAGAACCCGTAGAACCGAGGCTCCCAAGAAGAAGAAATTAAAGCATATAAGAATAATTGCCGGTGTTGACGAGACACTTATGCGGCTCGAGCCCGATAAGCTTACAAACAGGTTTATAAGGGAGAGAATTAATGAAATCGAGAGTTCGCTCGGCAATACGGTTTGATGTTTTAAGGAGGAATTGTTCTGGCTAAAGACGATGTCATAGAATTTGAAGGCGTGGTTACAGAAGTATTACCCAACACCGTCTTTAAGGTTCGTTTATCAAACGGACATATTGTTACTGCACATATTTCGGGTAAGATGCGTATGCATTATATCAGAATTCTACCCGGCGACAAGGTCACGGTAGAGGTTTCTGTATACGACCTGAATCAAGGCAGAATAACATTTCGCTCAAAATAAGGGTTCCGGTTTTAGAACCCGACAATTATATCGTTATTGGAGGTATAAAGTTTGAAAGATATAGCTTTCAAACAACGGTTTTGTGCCTTTACTGTAAGAGGTACAGTAATCCAGCATAGCCGGAACGGCACAATTTCCGCTTTCGGCATAAATGCCGAGGAAAGGAATGGTCATAGAATATGAAAGTTAAACCTTCCGTTAAAAAAATATGCGAGAAGTGTAAGATTATCAAACGCAAAGGCAAAATAATGGTCATTTGCGAAAACCCTAAGCACAAGCAAAAACAAGGATAGGAAAGAGGTGTAATTATGGCTCGTATTTCCGGTGTTGATATTCCCAACGCAAAGCGTGTTGAGATAGGACTCTGTTATATTTTTGGTATAGGCAGAAGCCGCTCAATAGAGATTTTAAAGAAGACCGGTGTAAATCCGGATACCCGTGTAAAGGATTTAACCGAGGATGATATAGCAAAGCTGCGCGATGCGATTGAAAGCGGCTATATTGTAGAAGGCGATTTACGGCGAGAGGTTGCTCTCAACATAAAGAGAATGGTTGAGATTGATTGTTACCGCGGCGTAAGACACAGAAAAGGTCTGCCCGTAAGAGGACAGAGGACCAAAACAAATGCCAGAACAAGAAAAGGCCCTGTTAAGACCATCGCAAACAAGAAGAAGTAAAGGGAGGGAAATACACTAAATGGCAAAAGCACAAAAGAAAACAATCACTAAGAGAAGGCGTGAACGCAAGAATATTGAGCGTGGCGCGGCACATATCCGTTCCAGCTTTAACAATACCATTGTTACCATCACCGATGTTAACGGTAACGCAATCTCCTGGGCGTCGGCCGGTGAGCTCGGTTACAGAGGCTCCCGCAAATCTACTCCTTATGCGGCACAGATGGCTTCCGAGACTGCGGCAAAAGCAGCTATGGAGCATGGGCTGAAATCGGTTGATGTTTATGTTAAGGGACCCGGTCAGGGTAGAGAAGCGGCAATCAGAGCATTACAGGTAGCAGGTCTTGAAATAAGTATGATTAAAGATGTCACACCCATTCCTCACAACGGTTGCAGACCGCCAAAGAGAAGGCGTGTATAGTCTATTATGAATGGAGGTTATTAAATGGCAAGATATACAGGTGCAGTATGCAGACAGTGCCGCAGGGAAGGCTGTAAGCTCTTTCTGAAGGGCGAAAGGTGTTTTACGGACAAATGCTCCGTTACACGCAGAAGTCAGGCTCCCGGACAGCACGGTGCAGGCTCCGGCAGAAAAAGAGTTAAGGAGTACGGACTGCAGCTTCGTGAGAAGCAAAAGGCCAAGAGGTACTATGGCATTCTGGAAAAGCAGTTTAAAAATTACTTTGTCAAGGCGGACAAAGCGGGTGGACAGACGGGCGAGAACCTGCTGACCATGATCGAAAGGCGTCTTGATAATATCGTCTACCGCATGGGCATGGCGGAGAGCCGCAAGGAGGCTCGTCAGCTCGTTATGCACGGTCATTTCAGAGTTAACGGCAAAAAGGTTAATATCCCTTCCTATATCGTAGGCAAGGATGATGTTATCTCGCTTAAGGACAGCAGCCGCAAATCTCCGAAAATTAAAATGCTTATCGAGAATATCACCGCAAGGACAGTTCCTGCTTGGATGAGTATAGATAAAGAGAATATTGTTACGACAATAACAGCTCTTCCCACAAGAGCGGATATCGACTTCCAATTCGAGGAGCATTTGATCGTTGAGCTTTACTCGAAATAATTAGCTCTTTTAACCTAAAAGAGCCGACCAACTAAAAAGGAGGTTACTTTAATGATCGAAATCGAAAGACCAAGCATATTAACTGCTGAGCTTAGCGATGACGGCAATCACGGAACTTTTGTAATTGAACCCCTTGAGCGTGGTTATGGCATAACACTTGGCAATTCGCTCAGAAGAGTTCTTTTAAGCTCTCTTCCGGGTGTTGCTGCTACAAGTATAAAAATTGACGGCGTTTTGCATGAAATATCGACGGTACCCGGCGTTAAAGAGGATGTCACCGAGATTGTCCTTAATGTAAAGGGCATTGTAGCCAAGCTCCACACCCACAGCCCAAAGACCTGCATAATTGATGTAAGAGGCGGAGAGATTTCCGCAAGCGACATCCAGGTTGATTCAGATATAGAGATTCTTAATCCGAATCACTATATCGCAACCGTTGACGACGGATTCCCGTTTTATATGGAGATTACCTTCGAGCATGGTCGAGGATATGTTTCTTCCGATAAGAACAAGCAGAACACAGATAATCCGGTTATAGGTGTTATATACACAGATTCTATTTTTACACCGGTTTACAAGGTTAATTACACAGTTTCAAATACTCGAGTCGGAAACATTACCGATTTTGATAAGCTTACACTTGAGGTTGCGACAAACGGAACCATCAACGCTAAGGAGGCTATATCTCTCGCTGCGAAGATTTTAAGCGAGCATATAAATCTCTTCATAGAGCTTTCGGCGGAAACGATGAATACCGAAATTATGGTTGACAGAGAAGAAACCATAAAGGAGAAGGTTCTTGAGATGACTATCGAGGAGCTTGATATGTCGGTAAGAAGCTTTAACTGCTTAAAGCGTGCGGGCATTGACACGGTTGAGGATCTTATTAACCGTACCGAGGATGATATGATAAAGGTCAGAAACCTCGGAAAAAAATCGCTCGAAGAGGTTATCCAGAAGATGCAGTCTCTGGGGCTTTCCCTTAGGAAATCAGATGATTAAATATAACCGCAATTGCTGCAGTTATTAAATATTGCAAGAATCTTTGCTTGTTATTAATCCTATAGTTAATAGCTATACTGATAAATTTCGTTTTACGGGCGGGTAGCCCGACCGGAAAACACCTTCTAAGACGCGTTTTACGCGTCCCACTCGCCGAGGGGGTCCCCTGAAACAGTGATTTCATCATTGTTTTAGGGCGATAAGCGAGTGAAATCCCCAAGCTCGATTGCGTAACCGCAGTTTCGCAATCGACTATATAAATCTAAACAAAGGAGGCAATGACAAATGCCCGGAACAAGAAAGTTAGGAAGACCTACAGACCATAGAATGTCCATGATCAAAGGTATGGTTACATTTCTTTTGGAAAAGGGTCAAATAGAAACAACAGTTACCCGTGCTAAGGAAGTTAGTGCGCTTACAGATAAAATGATTACATTGGGCAAGGCAAATACACTTGCCGCAAGAAGACAAGCAATGGCATTTCTTAAAAAGGAAAGCGTAGTTGCTAAGCTGTTTAATGTAATAGCGCCGATTTACGACGAGCGTAACGGCGGATACACAAGGGTTCTCAAAACAGGACCCAGACGCGGCGACGGTGCGGAGATGTCTGTTATAGCAATGGTAGACGCCGATTCCGTTTATGCTGTCAAGGATAAAAAGGCTAAGAAGGCCGCTGCCGAAGAGAGTGGCAAGGAGAGCACCCCAGCCGAGAAGAAGCCTGCCGCAAAGAAGGCTCCGTCTAAAAAAACTCCGGTAGACAAGGCAGCTCCCAAAAAGTCGGCAGCTAAAAAGGATACCTCCGATAAGGATACCGCTGTTAAGAAGCCCGCTCCCAAAAGAACAGCAAAGCCGAAAGTGGAAGCAGCCCCTGCCGAGACCGCCGAAGAAGCAGACAAAGCTGAGTAAACAAGTTTTCATAGGCTCTATGTCAATAGTTGGGGTAAAGAAAACCTAAAATAAATCTACATGATCCGGAGTGGTGTTAAACTGCTCCG
>PGZT01000084.1 GCA_002841455.1 Firmicutes bacterium HGW-Firmicutes-21
CTAAGGTGCTGGAGCATATGGTCGATGCCGTTATGTATTTCGAAGGGGACAAGCAGCAGGCACACCGCATTATACGGGCTGTCAAGAACAGGTACGGCTCAACAAACGAGATCGGCGTTTTTGAGATGAGCGACGAAGGACTAAAGGAAATAAGTAACCCCTCGGAGCTGCTCTTGGAGCAGCGACCTAAAGGGGTTTCCGGCAGCTGTGCCGTTTGTATTATTGAGGGAACCCGTCCTATAATTGCCGAGATTCAAGCGTTATCGACACCGACTGCATATCCGTCTCCGCGGAGAATGTCCTCCGGTTTCGATTATAACCGTACATCTCTCTTACTCGCTGTTCTGGAGAAGAGATTGGGGCTTCGTTTCTCCACACAGGATATTTATATGAATGTAGCGGGCGGTTTACGGATAGACGATACATCCTGCGATGCCGCCGCTTCGCTTGCGCTTATCTCCACGCTCAAGGATGTGTCTGTACCCGAAAAGCTGATTGTTATTGGCGAAGTAGGTCTGTCGGGTGAGCTGCGCAGTGTTTTCGGTATCGAGCAGCGTATTAACGAGGCCGCAAGGCTTGGTTTCAGCCGTATCGCCGTTCCTTTCAGGACGCTCGGCAAGCTTAAACTAAAGCACTCCGGTGTTGAGCTTATACCTTTAAGAAGTGTTTTTGATCTTCTGAAGCTTCTGGAGAATTAGCACCAAAATCAATCTGATTTTTTACAGGCTCAAAAAGCGGGCAGGATACAGCTCCGCTTATATATTCGTTTTTTGAGGAGCAATCGTTTTTAACACAGATTCCGTCCTTCTGATGAGCGCATTTCTCGGTACATGCAATAAACATTTTATGACCATTCTTTCCCCGGTATATGCCGGAATTTGAAAGATTTGTCTTTCAAAATTTCTACCTCATTTCTCGTTTATAATATTAACATTTATTTACATTATATTCACATATATAATTGTAAAATAATTCCTTCGAGAAGGGTTATAAGAGCAATGGATTTTTGTAAACCGAATCTGCCGCTTAAAGCAAGGGAGATATTTGTTTCCTCGCTTATCCCCAATAATATCATAAACGAGCTTATTAAGCTTGGGACAATACCTGTAAAATTAGGAAGAAGCTCCCGTATATGTTCAGAGCTTGCATTTCATCCGGATATCCTAACGCTTAATTACGCAAACGGAAAATGGCTGGTTGCAGACGACGAGAGCTACTTCCCTATAAATATGAACAATATGTTAACGAGAGTAAAATACAATCTTTCTGACATGTATCCTGATGACTGTATATTCAACAGCTTTATTATAGGAAGCAATATATTCTGCGGACGCAGGAATGAAGAGCATTATAAAAATATTGATGTATTGCAAGGGTTTAGTACGGTTTGCTTTAAACAATGCTATACAAAATGCTCGGTGATAGTATTAAACGAATGCAGCTTTATAACAAGTGACAGAGCCATAGAAAAAAAGCTGAAGCAGCTGCAATACGACTGTCTGTATGTAACAAACAACGGTATAGCATTGAACGGCTTCAGCTGTGGATTTATAGGCGGTTGTGCGGGAAAAATTGCGTATAATCAGCTTGTTTTTACCGGAAATATAAAGGAGCATACTGATTATAACAGTATAAAATCATTCTGTGGGAATCACGGAATAGATATATATTCGTTAAGTAAACAGCCGTTGTACGACTACGGAGGATTATTACCGGTAACGGAACAATAGGAATAGATACCGCACGAGGATAATATTTATTGTTTATAACCCCTATCCTATTATACAAAAATTGTATTTTGTATAATGCGGTTATTCTCTTTATGCCGTACTTTGCCATTCCGCATTACCGCTATCATCATCAATATTTTAAAC
>PGZT01000049.1 GCA_002841455.1 Firmicutes bacterium HGW-Firmicutes-21
ACAATCATGCTCTTTCCGAGCAGGTTTACGCTTGCGGAGGAAACACCGTCTAATTTTTTAACAGCCTTTTCTACCGCAGCCGAGCAGGAGGCGCAGGTCATCCCTTCGATTTGAAACTTTTCATTCATTTATACATCCCGCCTTAAGTAACCGTATTATAGAAATAATAACAGGCTGACCGCCATAACCATCATTCCCGCCACAAGACCGTAAATAGCAAGATGATGCTCTCCGTATTCCCTCGCAGAGGGTAACAGCTCATCAAGTGATATAAATACCATTATACCCGCAACACCGGCAAATAATATACCGAAAACCGTGTCGCTCATAATCGGCATAAGTAAGAGATAACCCACCAATGCGCCGATAGGCTCAAACAACCCGGAGGCGAAGGAATACATAAACGCTTTTTTGCGGCTTCCCGTTGCATAATATATCGGAGCCGAAACCGCTATTCCCTCCGGAATGTTGTGTATTGCGATAGCAACTACAATCGGGATAGCGACCGAAGGCTCACGAAGAGCGGAAACAAAGGTGGCAAGCCCCTCGGGGAAGTTATGTATCGCTATCGCTATAGCGGTGAAAAGTCCGGTGCGCATCAGCTTGGTTTTTGCCGGTTTAATATGGTCAAGCTCATCTACTGGCACAACCTCATGCGGGTTGCTCTCTTTTGGAATAAACCTGTCAATTATGGCGATTAAAAGCATTCCGCCGAAGAAGCCCGCTACAGTTATCGCAGAGCCTAATTTTTCACCGTGAGGGACGATTAACGATTCTCTCGCTTTCATAAATATCTCAACCATAGACACATATATCATTACTCCGGCAGAAAAGCCGAGGCTGACAGATAGAAATTTCGTGTTGGTTTTTTTGGCGAAAAAAGCAATAAAACTGCCGATTCCGGTTGATAATCCCGCAAATGTCGTCAATAAAAATGCTAATACAAGGTTATCTATATTGATTCATCCTTTCTGTTGGTTATATTTACAGCATATTCCGGTCGTAAAATAAGTTGAATACCAAAAAACGAAATTATAAATATTTAATAAACACAGTAACTGTCTTGCTTGTACAAACATAGTATATACTAAACAACAATCTTTATCAATAGCAAACGACAAAAATTACCAAATAATTTTACAGCAATATGCACAAAACGAATAGGTAAATTATATAAAAACAGTAGCTTATAACGATTTTGTCAAATCAGTGTTTTTTTTGCCAAATGCCTATTGACATTTGCAGTTAGCAGGTGTAAACTGCATATGGTTAGCAATATCTAACTCGATAAAAAACAGAGGTGAGTATTTATGCCGACGGAGAACACCGTAACATTAAAATATGATAGCAAGCCACAAAGCGATTCGGGCAAGACACCTTCCTTTTGCAACCTGCCGCTGTCAATGGCAAGGCAGGGCGTGGAGGTTACTGTCGAGGCGGTTAACGGTAGGGACGATACAAGGAGCTTTTTGGCTAATCTCGGCTTTACGGAGGGGACAAGGGTTAGCATAGTTTCCGAGTTAGGCGGAAATGTAATCGTATGTGTCAAGGATACCCGTGTCGCAATCAGCCGTTCGATGGCTTCAAGAATAATTACAAGGAACATATAATATAATTAATCAGGGAGATGCATTATGAGAACTCTAAGAGAGGTAAAATGCGGAGAAACGGTTTTAGTTCGCAAACTGAACGGAGAGGGTGCGCTTAAACGCCGTATCATGGATATGGGTATTACAAAAGGCACAGAGGTTTTTGTACGAAAAGTCGCTCCCCTTGGAGACCCTATAGAAATAAATGTACGAGGCTACGAGCTGTCCATCAGAAAGTCAGAGGCTGAAAATATCGAAGTCGAGTAATTTTTTTAAGCAAACAAGTTAGCGTCTGCTAACCCAAGGATACGGAGGTAGGAATCAGTGAGTAAAAGAATTGCGCTTGCAGGCAACCCAAACTGCGGAAAAACAACAATGTTTAACGACCTGACAGGCTCCAGTCAATATGTGGGCAACTGGCCCGGTGTTACTGTGGAGAAGAAGGAGGGTAAGCTTAAAAGGCAGAAGGATGTAATAATTACGGACCTGCCGGGAATATATTCGCTCTCTCCGTATACATTGGAGGAGGTCGTTACCCGTAACTATTTATTGAACGAACGCCCCGATGCAATTATAAACCTTATAGACGGGACAAACCTTGAGAGGAACCTTTATCTTACGACACAAATCGTAGAGCTTGGGATTCCGACCGTTATTGCTCTTAATATGATGGATCTTGTAAATAAAAGCGGAGATGTAATAAATGTCGCAAGACTTGCCGACGAGCTGGGCTGCCGGGTTGTGGAGACCTCTGCGTTAAAGGGAACCGGTTCATTGCAGGCAGCGGAGACGGCGATAGCTCTTGCGGACGAAAAGAAGGCTCCCGTTCCTCGGCACAAATTCTCGTCGGTTACTGAGAATGCACTCGGTAAGATATCCGAAATAATAAAGAATATTGTTGAAGCGGATATGCTCCGCTGGTATTCTATCAAGCTGTTTGAGCGCGACCAAAAGGTTCTTGAGAGCTTGAAGCTGCCGGATGCCGTTACGGCAAAAATAGAAGACATAAACACCTACGCCGAGAATGAGCTGGATGACGATACGGAGAGTATTATAACCAACGAGCGATATGAATACATAACAGGAATAATAAAAAAATGCATAAACAGAAAAAGAACGGGGCTGACACCCTCGGACAAGGTTGACCGTATCGTAACCAACCGTTGGCTGGCGCTTCCAATATTTGCGGCGTTGATGTTTATCGTTTACTTTATATCGGTTACATGGATAGGCGCTGTTGTTACCGACTGGACAAACGAGACCTTGTTCGGTGAATACATAATGGAAAATGCCGCTTCATGGCTTGAAAACATCGGCGCAGCCGATTGGATAACCGGCTTGATTACCGACGGTATTATCGGCGGAGTAGGCTCTGTGCTGGGCTTTGTCCCTCAGATGTTTATTCTATTTTTCTTCCTGTCAATACTCGAGGATTGCGGATATATGGCTCGTGTTGCGTTTATTATGGACAGAATATTCCGCAAATTCGGTTTATCGGGCAAATCCTTTATCCCTATGCTGATTTCCTCCGGCTGCGGTGTTCCGGGTATAATGGCCACCAAAACCATTGAGAACGAAAAGGACCGCCGAATGACCATTATGACAACGACCTTTATTCCCTGCGGAGCAAAGCTGCCCGTTATCGCTCTTATCGGCGGTGTAATGTTCCCGTCTATTTGGTTTATCGCACCCGCCGTATATTTTCTCGGTATATTTGCGGTGGTTATATCCGGAATTATGCTTAAAAAGACTAAAATGTTTTCAGGCGACCCGGCACCCTTTGTAATGGAGCTTCCTCAATATCATGTACCCTCATTGAAGAGCGTTTTAATACATATGTGGGAACGGGGCAGGGCGTTTATAATAAAAGCGGGTACGGTTATATTTATTGCGGCGGGTGTTATATGGTTCCTTTCCACCTTTGGGTTTGAGAACGGTTCCTTTGGAATCGTTGAAGAGGGGAACAGCCTGTTGGCGGTTATCGGTAATATTATTGCACCCATATTCGCACCTCTCGGCTTCGGTTCATGGCAGGCTGCCGTCGCAACAATATCGGGGCTGCTCGCAAAGGAAAATGTTGTGGCTACCTTCGGTGTTCTGTTCGGAATAACCGAGGCGGGGGAGAGCGACCCTGCTCTATGGGCAGCACTTACCGAAATGTTCAGCGTTGCGGCCGCTGCATCCTTCCTTGTATTCAATATGCTCTGCGCACCCTGCTTTGCGGCTATCGGCGCAATAAAAAGAGAGATGGCAAGCGCAAAATGGACTTGGTTCGCAGTGGGGTATCAAACCGTTCTTGCATATTGTCTGAGCTTAATTACCTATCAGACAATAGGGTTTGCCACAAGGGAACTTGATTTCGGAGCAGGCACGGCTACCGCAATATTAATAGCCGGATTTATGCTGTTTATGCTGTTTCGACCAAATCCGTATAATAAGGCACGAAGGATAAAAACAGCCGGAGCTACGGGATAATTAAATATACATAATATATGTCAAAAGACTTGAGCGGTATAACTCAAGTCTTTTATTTGCGTTTATTGCATTTCGGGAACACCTTGGAACTCAAGAGTGCCGCTCTTTGCTTGCTTTGCCTCACAGAAATGCATTCTTCCGCCATAGCCGCCTTCGCTTACGAAACCAACAAAGAACAACCTGTTTTTCCAAACCGCAGCTTTTGGGACCCGCAGTGATTTGTCTTTAATAATATTCATTTCCGGTGCGTTCCACGGACCGTACGGAGTCCTTGAATAAAAAATAACGCCCTGTTCCGAAGTTGCTGTAAACCAGATAATAAAAACCGTTGAATTCAAAGTAATCGCTGCACTCAGGCTGGTCTTCAATGTCTAAAACAATCATCGGAGACGCATCTTGCCATTCTGCTCCATCCTTTGAAGTAACTCTGGCAATACATCCTTTGCTGTCCCTGTTGCCTATCAGTGAAGTGGTTATAAGCAGGTTAATATCTCCATGCTCATCAATGTAAGCTTTTGGATCCCGTGCGGAAATCGGCTCATACGGGGGCGATATGGTAAAGAAATCATTGCTTTTTATAAAAGTATCGGCATCCAAGGAGGTTGCATAGCTAATCCTTGACGGAGATTCGTCCATGGTTCTTATTGCGTAATAGGCATAATAAAGATTTTTGTGTTTTACCAAGGAACCCGTGCAAAAAGAGCCTTCGTCAATATCGTTAATCTCTATCGCCAAAGGACATTCGCACCAATTCTTTAAATCCTTTGTTTTTATGTGAGCCCACTGATGACCGCCCTTTTTCCATTTACTGCCATGGTTGCGCCTGTCCTTGAGATAATAAACATGGAAGGTGTCGCCGTCTGCAAAAGGCATACAGTCGCCCACATTAATCCGATTATTCGGTTTCCATCCATGCGGATTAAACCCGACGGCAGGAACAGAGAGTGGAGTATCAGACTCCGATAAGACACACGCGTTTAATCTGTCAAGAATATCAGAATTTATGAGATCGTTGCCATACGGCCATTCCTCGTCCGATAAAATATTGTTTATATAAAGCTCTAATCTATATCCTCTGTTTATGAGCTTGGCTCCGTCGCCGTCATTACATTCCGCACTCAGTACCAACGGAGAATCACTGTAATCATATTTTATAGATATTTCCAGCAAGCCGTGGTTGTATTCAAACTCTATAATCGATTCGAATGAGAGCTTATTTATACTTGGGCTTACTATAAATTCAACTACCCATTCATTACCGGTCATCTCTCACCTTTTTTATCCTGAATATGATTTTATAAACAATAAAATACAGTAAAATCGCAAGAGCAACGCCGGCTATTCCGTCCAGATACGAGTGCTGCTTTATTAATACAATGGAGAGACATATCGAAAAACTAAGCAAAAACGAACCTGCTTTTATCCATGTTTTTCCCTTCAGGCTCTCCGCTTTCATAACAACTATAAACAGAGCGGCGGCAACGCCTGCATGCATAGACGGCATAACCACACGGGGCGGGCTGTCTATGCTGTAAAGGTACTTTACTATATCTATAAGTATATTATCCCTGCCCAATGCGGTAAAATCGGGGCGTATGCTCTCCGATATACCGCTCGGAAATATAGTGGTGATGAGCATGGATAGGAACATACATCCCATAATCATTCCGCTTGCCTTCAGGAACTCTCGCTTTCCTTTTACCAATGTATATATAAGCACCGCTATTATATAAAAATACCAGGTTACATATGGCAGTACAAACCATTCGCAAAAGGGGATATAATCGTCAATCGGGCTTGATACCAAATAAAAACGGGGCATCCGGTCACCGTATATCCTCATTAATTGATACCATACCAAATTAACGGGCCAATAGAATAATAAAAGTATATGCTTATTCTTTTTCAACAGGTTAAATAATGAATTCATTTTTTCCTCAATTTTTAATAAAACGCCTCGATAAAAGAGGCGTTTAAATATTGGCACTTCCACCGGGAATCGAACCCAGAACTAGCCCTTAGGAGGGGCTTATTATATCCGTTTAACTATGGAAGCATAACGCTTTTTTAACAAGCCTATGTATTCTACTATCTAAATGAATTTTTGTCAAGTGCTTTAGTTTAATTTTGCATATAATAATAACGGTACGGTAAAAGCTTTGTGCATTTATACAGTTGCAAAAGTATGCATATTATGTTAAAATGGCTTATTAAAGTTTACAGATTTTCAGAGGATTTGATGATTATGGATTACAATCAAGAAAAGAAGGTAGTTAAATTCGGGGGGAGCTCGCTTTCCTGCGATGCGCAGTTTATTAAGAGTGCCGCAATAATCAAGTCGGAGCCGTCCCGCAGATATGTGGTTCCCTCGGCTCCCGGTAAGAGGTTTTCGGAGGACACCAAGGTTACCGATATGCTTATAAGGTGTTATGAGCTTGCGTCAAGGGGCGAGGATTATTCGGCGGTTTTCGAGGATATCAAGGGTAGGTACAACTCTATTATCGAAGGACTGTCCTTAAAGGTTAACCTTGAGGATGAGTATGCCGTTATTGATGAGAAGATAAAGAGCGGAACCACCCTGGATTATGTTGCCAGCAGAGGAGAATACCTTAACGGCATTTTGCTTGCCGATTTTATCGGGTATGAGTTCGTTGATGCGGCGGATGTGATTTTCTTCGACAGCAACGGTGTCTTTGATGCGGATAAAACAAACAATATAATGTCTGCCCGTCTCCAAAAGACAGAGAACGCCGTTATACCCGGTTTTTACGGCAGTATGCCCGACGGAGGCATAAAGACCTTTTCGAGGGGCGGCTCGGATGTCTCGGGAGCAATTGTCGCCCGTGCGGTTATGGCGGATATATACGAGAACTGGACAGATGTTTCCGGTTTTTTAATGTGCGATCCGAGAATTGTTGAAAATCCTAAGCCTATTAAGGTTATAACCTACAGGGAGCTGCGAGAGCTCTCATATATGGGCGCTACGGTGCTGCATGAGGACAGTATTTTCCCCGTAAAGCTTGCGGGTATTCCGATAAATATCAGGAACACAAACAACCCGTCGGATGTCGGTACGATGATTGTGCCATCTGCGGAGGAGTATCAGAACAGGGATATTTTAACGGGCATTGCCGGGAAAAAGGGCTTTGCCGTTATACGCATAGAAAAGGATATGATGAATCAGGAAAAAGGGTTCGGTATGCGTGTTTTGAGCGTATTCAACGATATGGGTATGTCCTTTGAGCATCTGCCCTCGGGTATTGACACCATGAGCGTTGTCATTGCGGAAAAGGATATTAAGGGATTGGAAAGCGAGATTCTTACAAGAATATCCAGGGAGGTTAACCCAGACAATATAGATATTGAGACAAACCTCGGTCTTATTGCGGTTGTGGGCAGGGGAATGATAAATACTCCCGGTACGGCTTACAGGATTTTTAAAGCGGTTGCCGCCGAGAATATAAATGTACGAATGATTGACCAGGGAAGCAGTGAGCTTAACATTATTATCGGTGTGGACGAAAAGGAATTCAACAGAACGATAGAGCTTATATATAATGAGTTCTGCGGATAGCGATGAAGGAGTACAAAACCGTAAGGCACGCTACGTCATATACAATGACAGAACGAAAAAGCGAGTTTATCTGCTATGTCACACCTGTTTCTGACGAATCCACCGCTCTTGCCTTTATCGGTGATATAAAGAAGAAGCACAGCGACGCTAAGCATAATGTTTATGTCTATATATTACGAAGCAATAATACAACCCGTTTCTCCGACGACGGAGAGCCTCACGGCACTGCCGCTCTGCCTGTTCTGGAGCTGCTCCATAAAGAGGAAATAACCGATGTAGCGGTGGTGATTACCCGTTATTTCGGCGGTATTCTACTCGGAACCGGTGGCTTGGTGCGTGCATATACAGCGGTCGTAAAAGCGGCACTCGAGATAGCGGGGATTGTAAGGAATGTGTGCTGTACGGTTTTTACCGTTTCGCTGACCTATTCGGATTACCCGAAAATAGAATATTTTTTACAGGGTAAACCGATAATACGGGATAAAACAACCTTTGAAAACGAGGCGGTTATGGTTCTTGCCGTTGCCGAGGAGGGTTTTTGCGAAACCGAAAAGAGTATTACGGAAATCACCTGTGGCAGAGCGGTTATAACAAAGCTCGGTGAACGGTTTTACGCTCTGTAATCAGGCAGTAAGCACTGAATAATGCTATGTATTGACAACAAAAGACACCTTTCGGCATATTATACTTATTAGTAAGAATAAGTAAAATAATGTTTTGGAGGATATATCGTGAGTACATATGTACCCATAGAAGGTGTTATAACCGAAATAGAGCCAATCCGTTTTGGCAGAGACCGTCCCGACAACTGCTGTATGCTTATGATGTCGGTGCGTGGAGCGAGAGGAAGCATTGTTAATTTTATCGTTGATACAAATACATATTTTATAGATAACTTTACCGCCCGCAGAGGGGACAGAATCATAGCTTTTTATGATTCATCCCTCGCAACTCCTGCGATTTACCCGCCGCAATACCGAGCCGTAGCGGTTGCGAGACAGGTTGCAAACCGTTTTATTATTATCGACAGCTTTAACCGTAATTTTATGAACAGCGGCGGATCAATTCGAGTAAACATCGGACAGGGAACACGTATAATAATGACGAACAATCAGACCTTCCTTTGTGATATTGTCGGTCGTGATGTCATTGTTGTTTATTCAATTGCGACATTTATTTTCCCCGCAATAATAAACCCCAATCAGATTATTGTGTTATGCAGGTAAAGCAATAAACGCACACCGCTCCGCTTATGGTTTTAAGCGGAGCGGATTTTTATTTAATTTTATCGTCTTTTTCTGTAGAAGTATAAGCATACTCGTTCTCTCTTATACCGGGGAATGCTTTGTCAATATATTTATCCCTGAATGGATTTACATTTTTATCAACTGTAGCAGGCTTGTTTGGCAGCAGCCATGATTTCTTGCGGTAAAAAGGGTTATGAAAGGTATTTTTTATCCTCTTTGACCGTTCAAGACTGTCCATACAAGCACGGATACATCCTCTTGCACCGCAGACGGCAAAATATCCGGTATGCTTCATAATATAATCGTAATACTGAAGAACGGAGTTGCTGTCATTCTCGTCATAGGTGGTTGCCCACTTTGCGTACGCCATAGGGTAGGTAAGGCGGTATGCCTCCTCCTCGCTCATATCCGAGCTGCGTACATCAAACGCCATATGCGGGAACGCTTTTTTGTGGAACGGAGAAATCTCGTTATTGAAGCCGTGGTGGGTGAGCGTACAGCGACCCATTTGAACATCACTGTACCAGACCTTTTTTTCGCCGAAATCAATTGTAATGCGGGTATCCTTTTCCTTAACGGGCGGGATAGCGTCGCCGGGGCATTCTCTGACACAGGCTCCGCAGTGTGAACAGATGCTTCCCGTTTCTAAAATCGGATCGGGTTCAAGCTCTGCGTCGGTGAAGATTAAACCTAATCTAAGCCTCGGACCGAACTTTTTATTAAGGAAAACCTTTGAATATCCTATCTCGCCCACGCCTGTTCCCGCAGCGATTATGCGTATGCTCGTAACTATGTTCGGCGGAAGTCTGCCGGGTGCAACGGGTTCGGTAACGGGGTTTCGCTCCGGTACCGCCGGAAAGTGCGGAACAGCCTCCCAGCCCGTGTCCTCTATAAAACGGCTCAGCTCGTATGTAAGACGGGGACGAAGCAGGGTGTTTAGCTTGTTATATGAATAAAAGGTATAGTTATGCCAATGTGTACCCTCCTCGATTCCACGGTAGGAACCTCTGGGAATACGCATTACAATGGCGATAACCGATTTTGCACCGGGGAAATAGCTCTTTGGAGACATAAGCGGCGGAGCTAAAGCAAACCGCTCAATATTTCCGATGCCGATGTCGTCGATACCAAGCTCTTTTGCTCTTGTCTTTATCATTTCGGATGTAAGTTTCATTTTTTAGTTCCATTTCTCCGGCGATATATAAATCAAGCGAAAGTGTTCCTCCATTTGTCGCCGATCAAATGGCTGCGGTGCTTTGCGGACACCTTGCAAAATGCAGTTAGCTGATATAGCTTTACAGATTATTAACATTTCCGATGCCAACATTTTTCTCTGTTATATTGTTATATATAATAGAGCGGTTTACTTTGATTATAATGTGAAAATAAGATAATATAACACTATATTAAATATAGATTTGAAAGTGAGTGGTAGAATGACCCCAAATGATTTAGATAACCTTATTGTTGATGTATCTACAGGAAAGCCAGGTGCCTTGGAGGCATTGTATATAGAAACAAAGGCAGCCATATTCGGGTTAGCTTTTTCAATACTTAGAGATTACTCGATTGCAGAAGACATTGGAATGCCCCCCAAAATTTGTACCAGTTGCAATGTTAGTAAAGAAATGATAAACTAACAAAAAGAGAGGTACGA
>PGZT01000050.1:0-7237 GCA_002841455.1 Firmicutes bacterium HGW-Firmicutes-21
CCCGCCGTTACATCGCTCTCCGTTTTTGGGTATGGGATAAGAGCTCTTACTGCATAGTTGGGTTTTATCACTTCTATCACCCTTTAAAAGTCTTTTATACTACACAGTATGCGGACAAGCAAATATTTATGTTCTCAACTGTTTTAATTTGATTGAATCAATTCGTTTGAAATCTCGTTTGCTCTTTGGGTGCAGGCGTTCATCGCACGCTTTATTATACCCTCAAAATCTTCTCTTCTAAACGAGTCAAGAGCGGCGAGAGTCGTACCGTTAGGTGAGGCAACTCTCCTGATAAGCTCCTCTATTTCAACATCCGATTGTCTTATCATACCAACCGAGCCTTCGATTGTTTTAAGTATCAACGGTAACGCTTGCTCCCGTGTAATCCCCTGCTCCAAAGCTCCGTCAAGCATCGCCTTTACAAACAGATACACATATGCCGGAGAAGAGCCGTTTACCGAGATAATGCTGTTTAAACCATCCTCTTCCATTATCGAAATCTCTGCAAGAGCAGAGAACAGATTGCAAACGAACTCAAAGCTCTCTTTTTTAACCAAGGAATTCCTGCATATCGCTATCGCACCCTGTCCTATAAGCATGGGAGTACTGGGCATTGTTCTGATAATCGGAACCTCGCTGTCCAAGCTCTCACATATAAAGCTCATAGGCACGGCGGCTGCGATTGATATAAAGGTTGTGTTCTCAAAGATCGATTTATCCGCCGACAGCTCTCTCATCGAGGTTGCCACACAGGACGGCTTCGTTGCAATTACGGTATACTCCGCTCCACGAGCGGCAGAAACGGCGTTATCCGCCGTATGTACTCCCGACATTATGTAGCTGTCATACTTTGAACTGTCTATATCATAAACGATTATTTCCGAAGGCTTAACAATCCCCGAATTAATAAAACCGTTTATCATTGCGCCACCCATATTACCGCCGCCTAAAAAAGCAAAGCGGTGCAAATATGTTTTTCCGATTTCTATATTATTAATTTTATCATTATTTTGATGCATTATGTGCTTCCTATTCCATATCTAAAAATAGTGATGTGTTTATATAATAATACAAACCACGTTATTTTTCAAGTGTTATTTTGAATTTTTGGAAATTTGTACATTATGATAAAGCATTATGTTTACCGCGTTATGTAATCTTTGTAAAGCATCACCCTATGTTGTGCCGAGCGTAGGGAACGCCGACTACATATAGGGTCGTCGGTGAAGGTATGCTGTTCAAGCCATTCATTTTATTAATTCGACCGATTGTATCATAATTTTATTCGTTAATATTCACAAATTCGTATTAATATATATTTTGAGCAACAAAAAAACACCGATAATCGGCGTTTTTTTGTATATTTGTAGTTATTGTATATGCTTATTTCATTTTGTCAGGCTTGATTAATAATATGAATACAATGGCTATTAATGCCGCGGCGGAGGCGATTACAAACGCAGGGAACATCAGATCAATATTATTCTTTGCGACATCCTTAAAATGACCTGCTATATAGGAGGAAGCAATAGCTCCAGCACCGAACCCTAAAAGCACCATGCCGTAGTTTGTGGCATTGTTCTTGGCTCCGAACAAATCCGCCGTGAACGCTGGGAATGTTGAGAGGAATCCACCGTATGCAAAACCAATCAATGCGATAAGGCCATATACGAAGTAACCTTCCACAAGATTTACGCAGAGAGCGAGAACAGAGGTTGCAATCAAGAGAAGTACAATGGTTTTCTTTCTCCCCAGCTTATCTGACACTATACCCCAGAACAGTCTGCCGAAGGAGTTGAAGAAGGTAATCGCAAAAACTCCCATGACCGCGGTGTCCGACATATCCTTGGCAATTGCAATAGGTTTTGCAAAGCCTATCATCATAAGTCCGCCCATACAAGCGAGCATAAGAGCTATGGTAAGAAAATAAAAATACGGATTTCTAAGAACCTGTGAGGGAAGATATTCCTTCGCCTCTACCCCACCGTTTGTTTTGGGTGTCCAACCCTCGGGTGCAAAGCCTACAGGAGGATTCTTGATAAACAATCCGCCGACAGTGCATACCACGACGAAAATAATTCCAAGCACCTTGAAGGAGGAGAGCTCTCCCAATGCCGATGTATCGTTACCGAAGTGCTTTATAAGAAATTCAACCAACGGAGTAAACACAACGCCGCCAAAACCGAGCGCAGACACGATAAGTCCGGTAATAAAGCCTCTTTTGTCGGGATACCATCTCTGAGCACAGGCTATTGTTGTGGAATATATGAAGCCCATTCCAAGACCGCCCATTACGCCGTAGGTAAGCCAGAGCAGCCACGGATAATCGGAGGATGCAAAAGAAGCCGAGAAGAAACCGGCACCGAGTATGATTCCGCCGATTATAACGGTAAGCCGAGGACCGATTTTCGCCTGCAGCTTTCCGCCTAAGCCGCTGGACAGGCTCAGTATGGCAAGCAACAGCGAGAAGGTCAACGCAGCGCTTGCGTTCTTTCCGCCGAACAGGTGAGTAGCAATACCCGTCTGGAAAACGCTCCATATGTAAGCTGTGCCAAGGCAGAGCTGTATCGCTATGGAAGCGATAACGGGAGATAAGCGTTTTGTCTTTTTCTGATTCATGTTTACTCCTTGTTTTCTATGTAAAATTATATAAAAAGGTTGTGACTTTACATCACAACCCTAAATATGCCCCTTGTTTTCCGCTGTCTATCATCCTTTTGCACTGACAAAAAGCTCTGCTTACGGCATTAAGTCGATAATATTAAAGCTGATTAAAAAACTTATGCAAAGAATGCTCTGTTTTATTCGTCATATTCTGATAATTTTCTGTAATTATAGCATACAGGATATTTGTTGTCAATAAAAATTTTCATAATATATGTATTACCTTCCGTAAGCGTTGACAAGCTTATTCTGATATGATAATATTAAAATAACTTCATATTAATAAGCAGAAAGGGTAAGAATTAAACAATGGATAAAATAAAAATGGGGCTTGTGGGTGCGGGCAATATTGCGACTGCGGCACATCTACCCGCATATCAGAGTTGCAAAAACGCATATGTTGCGGCTATTGCGGACATAAACATAGCCCGTGCAAAATCAGCGGCGGAAAAGTTTGGCATACCAAAGGTTTATAATTCGGTTGACGAGATGCTTGCCGCTGACGAAATCGATGCGGTTGATATTTGTGTATGGAACAACGCCCATTCCGATGTTGCGATAAGAGCAGCCCGTGCCGGCAAGCATATAATGTGCGAAAAACCTATGGCAATGAACCTTGAGCATGCGCTCCTTATGCAGGATGAGATAAAAAGAGCCGGCGTTACCTTTATGCTTGCCGTTCCCGGCAGGTTCGGCAACGCAAATATGCTCGTACGCGAGCTGTACGACAGAGGCGAGTTCGGTGATGTTTATTTTGCCAAGACCTCATACATAAGACGCAGAGGTACCCCTATCGGCTGGTTTACGGATAAAAAAACCTCCGGAGGCGGTCCAATAATCGATATCGGTGTTCACCGAATAGATGCCGCATGGTATCTTATGGGCAACCCAAAGCCTGTTCGTGTAAGCGCATCTGTTTCACATAGAATAGGTGACTATAAAACAAAGGGTGTAGACCGCTGGATAGGTACAGAGTGCCCTGACAACAGGTTCGACACAGAGGATTCCGGTGCGGGTGTTATACATTTTGAAAACGGAGCTATTATGCTGTTTGAAGCAAGCTGGGCGATAAACGGACCCGACTACTTAAACACACAGATATGCGGCAGTAAGGCAGGCGCTATTTTAGAGCCGCTTACGATATACGGGGAGAGAAGCGATTATCTCAGCACGGATGTATTAACCGTCGCAAAGGGAGAGAACAAGACACTTAACGAAATAACACACTTTGCGGATTGTGTTATAAACAAAAAGAAAACGAAGTTCCCCGTAGAGCAGGCGGTAGAGCTGCAAAGAATGCTCGAGGGCATATATGATTCCGCAAAAAACGGAAAAGAAGTAATATTATGATTATAAAGAACGGCTCTGTTTTGCTTGACACCTTTGTGTTTTCTGAAGCCGATATAAAAATAAACAACGAGCGAATAACTGATATCGGTGCTCTTAATCCAAATGACGACGATTATATCGACGCTACGGGTATGTATGTACTCCCCGGCTTTATAGACACGCATATACACGGCGCAAACGGCGCCCGTTTTAGTGATGACAACCCCGACATTAACGCAATTACGTCCTTTGAAGCAACGAAAGGTGTTACCTGTATCGCCGCAACAACAGGCTCCTCGGAGTTCTCTGACCTGCTACGGCAGTTCGATAACATTGTTTCGGCAATAAGAAACGGCACAAGCGGAGCAAAAATCGCCGGTATCCATTCCGAAGGACCGTTTTTAAACAGACGCTTCAAGGGAGCGATGACCGAGAGGAACATACTTACTCCATGTATGGATAAGGTTAAGCATATGTTCGACGCTTGCAAGGGTTATCTAAAAATAATTACCGTTGCACCCGAGGTTGAAAACGCTAAGGTTTTAATTGAATATGCGGTTGCCAACGGAGCATTAGCTTCTATCGGTCATACAAACGCTTTATTTTCGGAGTCTGAGAACGGTGTTCATTGGGGTGCTACACAGGCAACCCACACCTTTAATGCGATGCGTCCCTATAACCACAGAGAACCCGGTGTTTTAGGTTCAGTCTTAACCAATCCAAAGGTGAAATGCGAGATAATCTGCGATTTTGTTCACCTTCATCCAAAAACCATCGAGCTTATATACAGATTAAAGGGTGCGGATAATATTAATATGGTAAGCGATTCGGGGCATTCCGCAGGAACTGAATTAACGGAATTCATAGTGGACGGCGAGATGCGATATGTCAAGGACGGTGTTGTCACCCTTGCCGACGGCACTATTGCGGGAAGCACAAAGACCCTGTTGGAGGGAGTACAGAACCTTGTCGGGCTGGGTATCCCGCTTGAGGATGTCTCCAGAATGGTGTCTTACAATCCCGCAAGAACACTCGGTATCGCTAACGAAACAGGGAGCATTTCAATAGGCAAGTATGCCGATATCGTTGTGCTTGACAAGGATATGCAGGTTAGGTTTACCTTCGTAAACGGTAAACAGGTAGTTTATTAGCATTTAGAAAGGATAATTTTATGAAAAAGGTTATTATGCTTACATTCATCATTATGCTTGTTTTTTCAAGTGCTTGTGTAAACGCTTCCAAAACGCCGGGAATCCTTGATACAACGGCTGAAACCAATAGCCTTGACAAATATTTGTTGGTGGATTTACCGCAGATACAGAAGGAAAATCAAAGGCTCTATTATGTGGAATGGGGCAAGCTGACGGAAGAATCATATGGAGACTCCGTATTAATTCTGTCGGATTCACAATATTCCGATATTGTACAGAGCAATGTTTATATGGTCGCTGACATTGGCGGTTCCTTTTTTATGCATGAATTGGGTACCTTTGATAAAATGGTTCTTCAAGCAGGTAACCTTGCGTTGGCGGACATTGACGGTGATGGAGTGGATGAAATCATTGTTCATTTTGAAGTCAGCGGAAACGGAGGAACCATAACACGCATATATAAGGTTATAAACGGCTCCATAATACTGTTCTCGGATTTGGATGAATTTGATACCGGGTTCACAAGCGAATATGAAAATGACTTTAAACTGCTAATATCTAATAAATACACAGAATTTACCAAATTGTTGGACATATCAGGTCTGTTCATTCCCGACGCATTCGATGAAAACGGAAGAGCAGTACTTGACGATAATATATATACCGATCCGTTTCTTTCATGTGAGGTTAAATATTCGGATCAAGACGGTAAATACCATCTGTATTGTACTCAAGCCGTTACTTTAGAAGGCGGATATATCGGCGAGGCCTATACTGTTTTACGCTATAATCCGGATATAAGCGGTTTTGAGATTATTAATTCCGAGTTTATCGAAAAGTAAGGTTTTATTAATCGGTATATTCAAAAGTAATTAACAGAGGTTTATAATAGAATATTGTGTAATATATCGACCTCAATTATATTAAAGACAAATAATCCGAACTAAATACCATGCGGTATAAAGTTCGGATTATATTTTGTTGGTGCACCTGACAGGAATTGAACCTGCACCGAGTTACCCCGACTAGAACCTGAATCTAGCGCGTCTGCCAGTTCCGCCACAGGTGCGTTTTATAAAAACGGTGTCATACAACCGCTTTTATAATTATAGCGAAGTTTCTGTGTTTGTCAACAGTTATTTTCTCGTTACTGCGGAATAATATATTTGCCGAACAAATTATTCGTACGGAATAATCTGCCGCAGGATACCGTGAACGACATACCGCTCGTCGGGATTGGATTTTACATTTGTGCAGGTTATAAGTGTGCATATTTTCGATTGTGAAGAATAAGCAACCTTTTTCTTTAGGGTTGAGCGTTTCTCAGCTTCTTTTAAATAGGAAAGGTAGTCTGCCTCGTCCGAAAATTTTGTTTTATCAAAATTAAAATCGTCGGAACGATATGCCGAGAAAAGCTCGTAAATATAAACAGCATCCTTGGTATAAATCTCAATCTGCATATCATTGGCAAGTGTGTTACGGTTTGGCTTGTCGTACCATAACTTAATACCACGGAACATACTTCCGTTAGTCATACAATGCCCGTAAATCAAGGCATTATAGTTATCCCTATGAGTAGGCGAAAGAGAATAATCGGCAAAAATCGAACCCGATTTAACCTCCACGCCCTTATAATCGTGATGCAGATAAAAGCTGTTGTCGTTACCCAGCATTATAGGATAATCTATAGCGGTTCCGGTAAAAACTATCCAGCCGTAGACATCGGGATACTTCGCGGAAAGGGATAGCAATGCGCTGTGGTAGCTTGTATACTTATCGGGATCAACAACAGGGCCTATTACATAATCCGAATAATTGCCGTCCGAATCAATCATCTCGAGAAGAGTGGGCATTTTATTAGGCTCCTTAAGCTGAGCGGGCTTTGCTACCGCTGATGCTATTTCGATGTTAGGGCGAATATTACCATATGCATTCTCCTGGTTTTTATCCTCCGCCATTCTTACGGCTATTCCAAAAACAGAATAGCAGAAAACACCAAAGGCTATTGCCAGCATAATCGAACGCATTACAAGCGGGAGAATTGTCTTTATTTTATCTCCCTCCGGAGCGCCTTTAATATCTCTTGAGGAAAA
>PGZT01000050.1:7266-19500 GCA_002841455.1 Firmicutes bacterium HGW-Firmicutes-21
CTTTGTATTCTTTGTGTATCGGAAAATCTCTTATCAAAAGACATATTTTATAATCTCCTTTTGAGATGACTACATAAATTATATACATTATGCCTTAAAAAAGCAAGCATATAAATAATATTTTCAAAAATCGTTACAAAATACACTTAAATTACTTTTTTATGTTGACAAGCGGGAAAAAAAGTATAAAATAGTATGGTATGGAAATTATTCGTAAACCATATCGCAGTTATTTTTGGAGGGTATTTTAATGAGTTTGAAAAGTGTAAAGGAAATTGAGAAGAACCTTAGCGAGCTGGAGCTGCTTGTGGATAAGGCACAGTTTGACGCAGAGGTAATGCGTGTCTACAAAAAGAATGTTATAAAAATGAATGTTCCGGGCTTCAGAAAAGGAAAAGCACCAAAAAGCATTATAGAAAAAATGTACGGCTCGGCTGTTTTTTATGATGAAACGCTGGATAATATAATTCCAAAAATATATGAGGAAGCTGTTAAAGCGGCAGGTATTGATGTCGTATCAAGACCTGAGATGGAGGTAGTATCCATTGACGTGAACGGAGTTCTTTTAAAAGCAAAGGTGTATACAAAGCCAATCGCTGAGGTCTCTAAGTATAAGGGTCTTGAAGTTACAAGGGAAAAGGTTGAGGTTACGGAGGATGATATAAACTCCGAGATTGAAGCCGTCAGAAAACGTAACTCCAGGGTACTTACCGTTACCGACAGAGCTGTCATAGACGGAGACGAGGCTGTTATCGATTTCGAGGGCTTTGTAGACGGCGTTGCTTTTGAAGGCGGTAAGGCGGAGAAGCATCCGCTTAAAATCGGCAGCAACAGCTTTATACCCGGTTTTGAGCAGCAGATTATTGGCAAGAGTGTCGGCGACGAGTTTGATGTTGTCGTTACCTTCCCCGAGGATTACGGCTCAGAGAACCTTTCCGGAAAGGAAGCTGTTTTTAAAATAAAGCTGCATGAAATTAAAAAGACCGAGCTTCCCGAGCTTGACGACGAGTTTGTTAAGGATGTGTCGGAGTTCAATACGGTTGACGAATACAAAGCGGATTTGACAAAGAAGATAACAGAACGCAAAGAAAAGCTAGCCGAGAACACGCTTGAGGAGCATCTTATCGATGAGCTGCTTGCCAATGTTACCGTCGATGTTCCCGAGCCTATGATAGAGAGCGAGATTGACAGCTTTGTAAAGGATTACGAGTACAGACTCGGTTCACAGGGAGGCAGTCTTGATCTTTACTTCCAATATACAGGTATGACTATGGAGAAATTAAGGGAATCCTTTAAGCCGCAGGCGGAGAGACAGCTTAAAACACGTCTGACACTCGAGAAGATAGTTGAGCTTGAAAATATAACTCCTACCGAAGAGGACCTTGAAGCTGAATATGTTAAGATAGCCTCTGGCTATAATGTAGATATCGAAACTGTTAAGAAATCTATTTCTGCCGAGAACCTCGGTGCTGATGTGGTACTCCGCAAGGCAGTTGATTTTGTAAAAGAGAACGCCGATATAAAATAAGCTCTATTATTATTTTAAAGAAAGGTGCGTGGCAGCATGTCTTTAGTTCCCATAGTTGTCGAACAGACCTCAAGAGGAGAACGGTCGTATGACATTTTTTCAAGGCTCCTAAACGACAGAATAATTTTCCTCGCAGAGCCGATTTCCGATCAAATAGCTTCTCTTGTCGTAGCACAGCTCCTTTATCTGGAGAGTCAGGACAGCGACAAGGATATCTCGCTTTATATTAACTCTCCGGGCGGAAGTGTTTCTGCCGGTCTTGCCATATTTGATACAATGAGGTTCATTAAATGCGATGTTTCTACTATTTGTATCGGGAGCTGTGCAAGCATGGCCGCCGTTCTGCTCGCCAGCGGAACAAAGGGCAAGCGTATAGCACTCCCGAACAGCAAAATAATGATACATCAACCGCTTATTCACGGTCAATTCCAGGACCAGACTACCAATCTCGAAATAGAGACAAAGCAGATGATTGAGATTAGGAATACTATCAATAAAATTATCAGCGATGCCTCCGGAAAGCCGTTTGAGCAGGTTGAGAAGGATACCGACAGGAATTATTATATGAACGCCGAGGCGTCAAGAGAATACGGCATTGTCGATAAGGTGTTTGAGAAGAGAATTTTAGGGTAATTCCCAAGAATTTTAAAATGTGTTTTTGCTCGTCCAAATAGCCTTTTTACAACGACAAAACGGTTGTTTGGTTATCAATATTACAATTCTATTATTAATGTCGTTGGAGAAATGGATCAATAATGGCAAATCAGGGAAAAGTATGTTCTTTCTGCGGCAGACCGTCACAGAATATTATTAAACTTAAGCTGCTTGAGGAAGTTGTTCCGATATGTATTGATTGTATTGACATCTGCGGAGATATATCCGAATCGTACAAGGAGCTTCAATCTGATAAGCAGAAGCCGAAAGGAAAAAAGGAAGAGTTGATTGTTCTTCCCAAGCCTATGGAGCTTAAAGCCGCACTCGATTACTATGTTATCGGGCAGGAAGACGCTAAAATTTCGCTCTCGGTTGCGGTTTATAACCATTACAAGCGTGTAAACTCAATAAAAGAAAAAAAGTCGGATAACGATGACGGGGTTGAACTGAAAAAGAGCAATGTTCTGCTCTTAGGTCCCTCCGGAGTGGGCAAAACCCTGCTTGCGCAGACGCTTGCGGGGATGCTGTCGGTTCCGTTCGCAATCGCCGATGCCACCACGCTGACCGAGGCGGGTTATGTCGGAGAGGATGTTGAGAACATTTTGCTTCGGCTTATTCAAGCCGCAGATTTTGATGTTAAGAAAGCGGAAAAGGGAATTATCTATATCGACGAGATAGACAAAATCTCCAGACGGAGTGAGAACCGCTCAATAACCCGTGATGTATCGGGCGAGGGTGTTCAGCAGGCTCTGCTTAAAATTATTGAGGGTACAACAGCAAATGTTCCGCCACAGGGCGGCAGAAAGCACCCAAATCAGGACTTTATACAAATAGACACATCGAATATACTGTTCATCTGCGGCGGTGCTTTTGATGGGCTGAACGAGATTATCGACAGCAGAATGGGTAAGCAGGTTGTAGGGTTTAACTCCAAGCTGCAGAGCGGCGAGGAGCGTAAAAAGAGCCCCTCCCTTGCAAAGGTTACTCCGCACGATTTGATTAAGTACGGAATAATTCCCGAGCTGGTCGGCAGAATTCCGGTTATAGTTTCCCTTCACCAGCTCGATAAGGAGGCATTGGTAAGAATCCTTACCGAGCCGAAGAATGCGCTTATTAAGCAGTATAAGAAGCTCTTTAAGCTTGACGGTGTGGAGCTTGAGTTTACCGATGAAGCAATAGAAGCGTTCGCAGACAAGGCTCTTGAGCAGAACACGGGTGCGAGAGCGCTCCGTACCGCTGCCGAACGGGTAATGACAAAGTTTATGTACGAGATTCCGTCCGATAACAGTATAAAAAAACTCACAATAACCAAGGAAATGGTTGAGTAATATACAAAAATAATTAATTCCATATCATTTGATGTGGAATTTTTTATATTAGTATTGCTTTCGCTATGAATAGGTGTTAGTCTATAATCATTAAGCACCTGTAAATAGAAAATCGTTAATTATACCTTATTAGTATAAAGGAGTATCATATAATATGACTTGGGAAAATTTAAATGTGCTTGAATTTAAGGACGCTATCGATAAATCAAAAGGTGTATGCGTGCTGCCCATAGGATGCCTTGAGAAGCACGGTAACCACCTGCCTCTCGGAACCGATATAACGATTGCAAGGTATATATGCGAGAGAGCCGCCGAGCTTGAGGAATTTATGCTATTCCCCTATTATCCGTTCGGACAGGTGAGCGAGGTCAGGCATAAGCTGGGAACGATTGCGCTCTCCGCTCCCCTTCAGATGCAGCTCTTAGAAGCCATTTGTGACGAAATATCAAGGAACGGCTTCAAGAAAATAGTCCTTGCAAACGGTCATGGCGGAAACAACTCCTTTTTAACCTATTTCGCTCAATCAATGCTTGATAAGGTCAGGGAATACAGCGTTTATACCTTGAATGTATGGGAGCTTACCGAGCGGCAGAGCCGTGAGGTGTTCGGCAGGCATAACATAAACCCCGACGGCGGACATGCCGATGTTACCGAAACGGCTATGATGATGGCTATCGCTCCGTCTCTCGTGAAAATGCCGTTATTAAATCGCAGCGAGACCGCCTCGCTCGGCAGAAATGCTCCCTTTGCGGAAAAGGGTGTTTTCCATGCCATTGGCTGGTATGCTGATTATCCTCATCAGATAGCCGGAGACCCGATGGATGCCACCTCCGCCTTCGGAGTTGATTTATTGGACTGTAATATAAAGAACCTTGCCGGTGCTGTTAAGCTGATAAAGGAGGATACAACACTCCCCTGCTTTTTAGGCGAATTCTATAAAACAAGCGAAAAACCAACCATATAATAATCAAAATATATATTTTGAAAATTGATATTTTAGTATTGACAAAGCGAGTTATTTTTGATATAATTCAAAAGTCGCTGATGACGGGCTGCCTCCGATAAAGGCAGAAAACGGCGGAATAGCTCAGTTGGCTAGAGCATTCGGTTCATACCCGACAGGTCGTAGGTTCAAGTCCCACTTCCGCTACCATTTTTTCCCGTTCGGCGACATTTCGGCCCGTTGGTCAAGCGGTTAAGACACCGCCCTTTCACGGCGGTAACAGGAGTTCGATTCTCCTACGGGTCACCAAAAAATCAGAGGTATTAAGCCTCTGTTTTTTCTTGTTTATCCACAAAAATGCTCTCCCGATTGTGGCTCGGGAGAGCATATGGTGTTGGTAAAAAATTACTTAACAAAAGCAACCGCGACGAATCCGACAATTAGGTACAACACGACAATCTAAAAAACGAGTACCGTAAACAAATCCCCTGTCCCGGCAAATAAGCATCCTATCACAGCAGAATCTATTTGGATTCCAACCAAACCTGCTGTCAAGACGATCAACTCTGCTGTCAAAACGATCAATCTTCTTGTCGAAAGGATCAATTTTACTATCGATGTAGTCCTTCTTTGTGTCGATACAATCAACCTTGCTATCTAAACAACCATAATGCATTATACAAAAACCTCCTTTCGTCGTACATTATATAATACACAAAATTTTTTTTTTTGTTACATTCGGCATGCTTGTTTTACAGGTGCATAGTTGTATTTCTAAGTATATTTACATGGAAACAAGGGTAATATAATCTATATTACAAAACGAATGGATTATATTAATTATGTTTAAGAAAATTCTACCGCCTACAACAAAAAGAGTACAAAACAATACAAGCCCTAATGTAAACAACGAGATAAGGAACCAAACCATCTCCAACCTGAACACCTATAAAAGCGCCGATGTAAATATCCTGAACGACAGAATAGACAGGCTTAACAACGAATGTGATATCGAACGGGTTATGCAAACAAACACCGCGTCAATGATACTATTAAGCTCTATAATAGGCTTAAAGAAAAGCAAATGGTTTATTTTAACCGGAATCATCGGTTTCTTTATGCTACAGCATTCCATTAAGGGTAATTGTCCACTATTACCGATCGCACGGAAAATGGGTGTGAGGACAGCAACGGAGATAAATAACGAGATAACCGTTTTAAAAATGGCAAGAGGGGATTTTGCCAATATTCCCGACAACGCAGAGGATATGCTGAATATAGCAGAAAAATAATACTGAAGAAATCAATGGGTATAATAGTATAAAACAGTTAAGCGTGTTGCGGTTATGCGGCACGCCTTTCGTTTTTACAAATCCTTGCTATCGTGTCGTCGGAAGCCCTCTCCGAACACCTGATTTGCGCTTGCAATAATCATAAAAGCATCCTCATCCTCCTGCTGAACAACCTCCCTTGCGAGCGGCAGCTGCTGTTTACGCATTGCGCACAGCATAATCCTTTTATTCGTGCTCGTGTATGCTCCCGAGCCGGAAAGAAAGGTTACCCCTACTTCAAGCTCCCGCATAAATCGCTCCGCTATTGCATCCTCTCTGCTGCTTATTACATATATTATCCTTGCGCCGTCGGTTCCGTAAAGCACCAAATCAAGCACCACGGCTTGGATAAGCACCGCTATTCCGGCATAAAGCGCAATATTTATATTTCTAAAAAATATACCCGATGCAATAACCACAAATCCGTCGAAAAACATAAAAATCATTCCGGTTTTTATATGTCTGTATTTAAGCCGTAACAGCTTAACAATAATATCGGCGCCGCCCGTTGTCGCCCCCACTCTGAATATTAGCCCTATTGCAAGCCCGATTAGAACCGCACCCGTTACGGACGCAAGCAGCGGATCGGTTGTCAACGCACCTATCGGAGCTAACAGATTAATGGCAACCGAGGAAAAAGCAAGTGCCGCTATCGTGGAGATGAACAGCTTTATGCCAAACTTATATATTGCCGCAAGCATAATCGGAATGTTTATCAGTATAATCATAGTACCGGTCGAAAACCCTGTCATATGATTGATTATAATCGCAATTCCGGTAACCCCTCCGGGAGCCAAGCTGTTTGGGTCGAGAAAAAGACTGATTCCGACGGCATACAGCATACAGGAAAAGGTTATTATCAATATATCTATTAAACGCTTCAGAATTGATTTTTTCATTCTTATTACCGTGTCCTATATCTTTTTTACTTGCGGTGACTATTTTTATATGTTACAATGTATAATATTACATAAAGGATATATGCGTATGAATATAAATTTAAAGGTTCTTATTGACCAAAGCAGAAGCATTGTTTTTTTCGGCGGAGCGGGTGTATCCACCGAGAGCGGTATTCCCGATTTCCGAAGCACAGACGGGCTTTACAACCAAAAATATCCGTATCCTCCCGAACATATATTGAGTCGGCACTTTTTTTATAATAGCACCGAGGAGTTCTTTCGGTTTTATCGTGAGAAAATGCTGTATCCCCATGCAAAGCCCAATAATGCACACAAATACCTTGCTTCTCTTGAAAAGGAAGGCAAGCTTACTGCTGTCATTACTCAAAACATCGACAATCTGCACCAAATGGCAGGAAGTGAATGTGTCCTGGAGCTACATGGCAGTGTATATCGTAATTATTGTATCGAATGTAACAAATTTCATTCGTTGGAGGTTATTATTGCCTCCGAGGGAGTCCCCCGCTGTCTCTGCGGAGGAGTGATAAAGCCTGATGTTGTCCTATACGGAGAGCAGCTTGATAGTAATATGCTTAACAGTGCAACCGAGGTTCTGCGAAATGCCGATTTATTGATTATCGGCGGAACCTCTTTAAATGTTTATCCTGCCGCCGGTTTAATTAACCGTTACTCAGGACAAAATACTGTTATTATTAACAAATCACCCACTTGCGCCGATAATAACGCTACACTCGTGATATGCGACGCTATCGGTAAGGTCTTTGCTCCTGATATTTAAAATTATTGTGTTTTTTCTTGTAACTGCCGCCTACATATGGTATAATATTCCAAAACACATCCAAATGAAAGGGAGATGAACGAGATGAATTCAAGCAAATACGAATCGATGCTGTCGCACAAAAAATGGGAGAGCAATAGCACGGAGGATGTATTTACACTTTTGGAGACAAGCGAAAAAGGACTTGACGAACAAGAGGTATTTCTAAGGCTGCAGGCCTTCGGCGATAACAAGCTCCCCGATCCGAAGAAGAAGAGTAATTTAGTGGTCTTTCTGTCGCAGTTTAACAACGCTCTGATATATGTTCTGCTTTTTTCCTCAATAATAACCGCAGTAATGCAGCACTGGTTGGATACGGGTGTTATATTAGGCGTTGTGATTATCAACTCGATAATAGGATATATTCAGGAGGGTAAAGCCGAAAAAGCGTTGGATAGCATCCGTCATATGCTCTCGCTCCACGCCACGGTTATAAGAGAAGGTAAAAAAACCGGCATCGATGCAACAAAATTAGTCCCCGGGGATATCGTTTATCTTAAAGCGGGCGACCGAATCCCTGCCGACATACGAATAATACAATCAAACAATCTGCGGGTAGAGGAAGCCTCCTTTACAGGCGAAGCGGAGGAGGTTCTAAAGTTCTCCGCTCCGGTTCCCGAGGGTACAGAGCTTGCCGATCGTACCTCTATGGTCTACATGGGCACTACCGTGCGTAACGGCTCCGCTACCGGTGTCGTGGTTGAAGTCGGTCAAAATACGGAGCTTGGTAAAATCAACACAATGATGACGGATACAAAGGAGAACACAACTCCTTTGATTAAAAAAATCAATCAGCTCGGTGTGTTTCTGTCCATAGTTATCGTAGGTTTTTCGGTTCTCGTTTTCCTTTACGGCTATTTAATCAGAGATATGGCTCCATCCGATATATTCCTGACAGTTATCGGTATTGCCGTCGCCGCCATTCCGGAGGGTTTACCCGCTATTATGACCATAACACTCGCCATCGGAGTGCAGAAAATGGCAAAACGGAATGCGATTGTACGCAAGCTCCCGTCTGTCGAAACACTCGGTTCCGTAACTGTCATCTGTTCCGATAAAACAGGGACGCTTACCAAAAACGAAATGACCGTTGTCTCGGTATATACCGCTCTAAACAGCTACTCGGTCGAGGGTGCGGGATATACTCCTTACGGAAATATAGTTTCGGGAGTAACGGGAAAAAGCGAAGCTGACGATTATGCCTTCAGAAAAATGATAGAGGGCGCTTGGTTATGCAACGATGCGGAGATAATCAGGCAGAGCAACGACACCTGGGAGGTAATCGGTGCGCCCACCGAGGGAGCGCTCAAGGTGCTCTCCATGAAAGCGGGTATTGAGAAAAGAGAATGGACCACAGAACGGATAGATGCTATTCCCTTTGATTCAAATTACAAGTACATGGCTACCATACACAGCATTGACGACGATAATTTTGTTTTTGTAGTCGGCGCTCCCGAGCGGATTCTGGCGCTCTGCGGCAACGGACAAAATCAGGAGGGCATATCGGTTCTTTCTACAGAGGATTGGAACAAAAAGATAGAGAGCGGTGCATCCTTAGGGCAGAGAATGTTAGGCGTTGCTTATTATAAGGTCGACAAAAATAAAACCGTATTACGACATGATGATTTAAAGGATAATCTCATATTCCTGGGGGTGTTCGGCTTGATTGACCCACCCCGCGAGGAAGCAATCATAGCCGTTAAGAGCTGCAAGGAAGCCGGTATTACCGTTAAGATGATAACCGGAGATCACGCTCTGACCGCAATGAGCATCGGCAAGGAAATAGGCATAGGCGACGGAATTACCTCAATTGTGGGCAGTCGTTTGGAGGAAATGACCGACGAGGAACTGAGAGAGGCTGTAAAAACCTGTCATGTGTTCGCAAGAACAAGTCCGGAGCATAAGCTCAGGATAGTCCGTGCGATACAGGAGAACGGCGAGATCTGCGCTATGACAGGCGACGGAGTCAACGATGCTCCCGCCCTTAAAAAAGCGGATATGGGAATAGCTATGGGTATTAAGGGTACCGAGGTTACAAAGGACGCCTCCGACCTTATCCTTGCGGATGATAATTTTGCGTCGATAGTACACGCCGTGGAGGAAGGACGCACAATCTATGATAACCTTCGCAAGACGCTGCTTTTCATCCTTCCCACCAACGGAGCGGAGGCGCTGTCAATTTTAATTGCGATATTCGCAGGTATTATAATGCCTATATCAGCCCCTCAGATTTTATGGATAAATATGATAACGGCGGCTTCCAAAGGACCCTATTCTCAGCAGGTATTTTATCTTCAGGATTCTGTTTGTGTCAGCATTGGCGGGAGTGATTACGCTCTTGTCGTTTATGTACTGGAATAACAGAGAATCGGAGTTTTATGCAAGAACCGTTGCCGTAAACACCTTGGTTTTCTGTGAGATGTTCTATCTGTTTAATTGCAGAAAGATATATGAACCCGCTTTTGGAAAGGGCTTTTTCGGAAATAAAATCATACTGATAGTATCGGGAATATTGATTTTATTCCAGCTTGTGTTCACCTATGTTCCCTTCCTTAACACTTTGTTTCAAACCGAACGGTTGGACACAAAGGGCTGGATAGCTCCCATAATAGGCGGTGCGATTATCCTTGCCGCTGTCGAAATAGAGAAGTTTATCGCTCGTAAAATAATCAAAAAGTAGAATTTAATCGATGTATAAAAAAGCCGGTCAGGGGAAGCCCTGCCGGTTTTTTAGGCATATATTGTCGAAAAACAGCGTTCTGCATATAATAATAACAATGAAATCAAGCCGACTGTTATGCAGTCCCAAAGGATTTCTGCAAAAAATAATAAGGAGATTATATGCACCGATGGAATTTGAACCTTCTTTAGAGATAGAAGCTCTGTCAACCATGTATCGTGAAACGCCGATGTCGGAAACAACCTTTCCTCAGCATGTTTCGCTTGCTATGGCTTATGTACCCTATCAGCCGTTTGAGCATCTGTACGACGGCGAAACCGCTCTCGAAAAAGGCACATTCTTCAAAGCACTCGACATGCCGTTTAAAGGCGGAAAGGATGGCAGAAGATGAAAAGAGAAAGAGTCCAAAGCTTAAGAAAAGTACAGATTGCGGCGTTTGCCGTCAATGAAGCGGTTCTTTATCTTGACGGACACCCCACAAACAGAAAAGCCCTTGAATTTTACGATAAAGCAAAAAAGGATTACAAAGATAGTATGGAAAAATACGAAGCTACTTACGGTCCGCTAACCTTCTATAATGCCGGCGGCCCGTCATGGACCTGGATAAAGGGACCATGGCCATGGCAGAACGAAAGAGAGGCATGACCTATGTGGACTTATGATAAGAAACTTCAGTACCCCGTAAATATAAAGAATCCCAACCCCGCTATGGCAAAAATAATAATAACACAGCTCGGTGGACCGGACGGCGAATTAGCCGCATCACAGCGTTATCTCTCGCAGAGATATACAATGCCTTACGACGAGGTTGTGGGTATCCTCACCGATATAGGGAGTTAGAGCATGAAATGGTATCTTTATCCAAAAAAAAATTAATAGCACCTAAATGCCCCTTTATATAAAATTCAAATTCCGTTTTTTCCTTGATAATAACACGCTCTAGCAACTGTTTACACACTTCATTACTAAAGGTCTTACAATTAACAATGCTCTGTATTGTAGCAATGATTGAATTAATAATACTATCCTTATCGCATACCTTTTGACTTTGATTTTCAATCGTTTGTAATTTTACTACTAATTTTTCAATCTGCTGTTCGTATTTGTTGCCAATCTCTTTTAAATCGCTTTTTGTAATACTATTTGCAAAATACAAGTCAACTAACTTATGCTTTTGGTCTTTGAGCTTCCCAATTTCTTTTTCAATTTGAGCAGTATTATTATCTTCTTTTTCCGGCTGTTCATCAAATACTACTGTAATAACACTAATGGCTCTTTTTAGTATATTATCTTTATCTTTTAAAATGTCATTTAGAACATTCAAAAAT
Organism: Firmicutes bacterium HGW-Firmicutes-21; assembly: GCA_002841455.1. Taxonomy (GTDB): domain Bacteria; phylum Bacillota; class Clostridia; order Oscillospirales; family CAG-382; genus UBA1049. The sequence goes on from PGZT01000050.1 coordinate 18,796, forward strand.
ACAGATTCTAAAACATCATTTCTAACCATTTTATTATTACAGCCTACAACTTCGCCATTTGGTATACTATGTATAACACCATATTTTGAGTTTGCAAAGCATTGCCATAAATGCCGTTTTGATCCGTCTTCCCTTTTTCTCTTTCGACTAACATAACTTGAGTTACACATACCACACTTAATTTTACCGGAAAATGTATGCCTGTTTGTATATTTAGCATTTTCAAGTTTAAATGTCCGTCTGTAGTTTATTTCCTCTTGAACTTGATTAAATACATCACGATCTATTATTGCTTCATGATGATTTTCTATTAGAATAAATTCCTCTTGTCCTTGATTATACTTTTTATCATGTGTTAGATAATTTGGTGTAATAGTCTTTTTTTGTAATAAATCCCCTGCATATTTCTCATTTTTCAATATCCTATGCAGTACCGTATTTGACCATTCTTTAGAACCGTTTTTTGTTAATATCTCTGCATCTCTTAGTTCTTTGGCAATAATGTGCGTGCCTTTGCCCTCATCAAGATACTTGCTAAATATCAGTTTTACTATTTTTGCTTCAACTTCATCTACTTCAAGCACTCCCCCTTTTAAATTATATCCTAATATATTGCGACCGAAGACTGTGCTGCCCCCAATTTTAGGTCCAGCATGAATGTTAGTATTAGTTAGTTAATCCCGACTTGTTCGGGACAATTTTTCA
>PGZT01000051.1 GCA_002841455.1 Firmicutes bacterium HGW-Firmicutes-21
TAACAGTAAAAGGCTGGTATATGGGGACAATCTCCATTCTTCCCTTTATAAATGCTTTTTTCAAGCCATCCTTAACTGCAATATAGGGTATGCCGCAGTTTCTTGCCACCGCAATCGCAGCTACCGCATTATACAGCGAAAAATAACCGGGTGTATTAAGCTCTATCTTTGTCTTTATATTATCGTTGGAGGGTGTTTTTTCAATACAGGTAAATTCGGTTTTCAAGTTACTTTCGTCACTTGAAAAAATCGGTTCGACAGCTCTGTAATCAGCTTCATTTATAACCGAAAAGGTCTTTACCGGGCAATCTGCGTCATCGATAATGTGTTCGTAATATTCGTTATCCTTGTTGGTAAAACCGATACGGCTCTGCCTAAACAATAGTTTTTTACAGTTTATATAGTCATCAAAATCCTTATGCTCGGATGCGCCGATATGATCAGGCGACAGATTTGTAAACACACCTACATCGTATATAATTCCATAGGTTCTGTTCAGCAAAAAGCCCTGTGAGGATGCCTCCATAATCATTACATCACAGCCCGCATCGACCATTCCTCTTGTATGCTTGTGAATATCGTAGGATTCGGGAGTGTTTAATCCTAAAAACTCATAGGTGTCTCCGTAAAAAATACCTATGGTTCCCATTATACCGACTTTTTTGCCGTATGCCTCAAAAATCGATTTTATCATATAACAGGTGCTTGTTTTTCCCTTTGTTCCCGTTACACCGATTGTAAAAATCTCCCTTGTGGGATTACCGAACAAATTAGCGGAGGCAAGAGCAAGGAATTTCCTCGTGTTTTCAACATATATAACGGTAGCGTCCTCAGGTAATTCAAGTGGTTTTTGTGCGGCAAAAACACGGACTCCCTTATCATAAACGCTTTTTGCGTAGCTGTGTCCGTCGCTCTGAAAGCCCGATAAACATACAAATAATATATCGCTCCCAACCTTTTCGTTTCTGGAGTCATATACAATATCCTTTATTTCCGTTTCTGTATCAAAGCTTCCGTTTAACGGTATAATGCCTGTTAAAATCTCTTTCAGTTTCATAAAAAGCAATTCATCTCCCGCTGTTATTTATAAGTAATATTATACCATATGCGGTAAGTATATAGCAATATTTATTTATTTTACAAAAATACTATTCACATTTATATTTTTTTGTGATAATATGGTAGCCGAGGAGGGATACAACAGTGGCAAATGCATTTTTTGCTATGCTTTTCAGGATGAAATACATACGGCGATGGGGAATTATGCATTCCGTTGTACCCGAGAACCTGTCAACCCACTCCATGGAGGTCGCGGTTACGGCGCACGCGCTTGCGATAATAGGCAATACATATTTTAAAAAGAGCTATAATTGTGACAAAATCGGCACAAAAGCATTATATCACGACCTGCCGGAGATTTTGACAGGGGATATACCGACTCCCGTTAAGTATTTCAGCAAGGATATGAGAACGGCGTATGATTCTGTCGAAAAAGCTGTGCTGAAGAGGTTTCTTAGTTCGCTTCCCGACGAATTGGAGTATCATTACAATGCGTTTTTTGATTATTCGGCGGATGAAAAAAAGCTTATAAAAGCGGCGGACAAAATCTGCGCTTACCTGAAATGCGCCGAGGAGGAGCGAAGCGGCAACAGGGAATTTTCCGTTGCAAAGGAGACTCTTGCTAAGAGTATTTCTTCGTTAAATTGTGAGGAAGCCGATTATTTTCTCCAAAAATTTTCCGAGGGCTTCAATCTACCCATTGATACTCTTTTGGTAGAATAAAATAAACATCAAAGCATCTACAATATATAATAATATAAAAGGGGTTAATTTTATGAAAATTGGTTTAATTTCAGATTCGTTCCGGCTTGGTTTTCCGGAGAGCATCAAGGCAGCGGCCGATCTCGGAGTGAGCGGCGTGCAAAAGTATCTTACCGGCGGCGAGTTCTCGGCTGAGAACATGACAAAGGATAAAATCAAAGAGATTAAGGATGTTATGAGCTCCAACGGTCTTGTTTTTTCTGCCATTTGCGGTGATTTCGGTATTGATCTGGATAATCCTAAGGCAGTTTCTCTGTCAAAAAAGGTTCTCGATGCAGCTAAGGAGCTGGGATGTGATATAGTAACCACTCATATCGGTCACCTTTATGAGACCGAGGACGCTCGTATGGAACTTATCAGAAAGAATGCAACGGAGCTTGCTGTTTATGCAGACAGTATGGGCTCGTTTTTCGCCGCCGAGACAGGCACGGAAAAGGCTCCTGTTTTAAAAGCGTTTCTTGATTCACTCGGTGCAAAGGGATTGCGTGTAAACTATGACCCCGCAAACCTTGTTATGGTAGCGGATGACGACCCCGTACAGGGCGTTTATGTTCTGAAGGACTATATCGTACATACCCACGCAAAGGATGGTATAAAAACAGGAGAAAAGTCCTTCCTTGAGGTTCCTCTCGGAACAGGCGGAGTGGATTTTGACAAATACCTTGCCGCTCTCAACGATGTTGGTTACAAGGGTTACCTTACAATCGAGCGAGAGGTGGGGGAGAGTCCCGCGGCAGATATAAAAATGGCGGTCGACTTCCTTAAAGAAAAGCTCGCAAAATTAAATATTAAACTCGAGAAATAGAGGTTGAAAAATGTCCATACCCTTTAGAATTGATTTAAGCGGAAAAACCGCAGTTGTTACGGGCGGTGGGGGAGTGCTTTGCTCGTCATTCTGCACTGCTCTTGCGGAATGCGGTGCAAATGTTGCCGTTCTCGACCTTAAAAAGGAGAACGCCGACGCTGTTGCCGACAGAATTACGGCTGTCGGCGGTAACGCAATAGGTATTTCCGCAAATGTGTTGAGCAGGGACAGCCTTATAGAAGCGAGAAGAGAAGTCTTACAGGCATTCGGCGGAGTGGATATACTCATTAACGGTGCGGGAGGGAACAATCCCAAGGCGCAGACAACAAAGGAATATCTTTTTCCGGAGGATTTAGAGAACGGTATAAAGGATATTACAACCTTTTTTGATTTGGATCCGTCGGGTGTTGAGTTTGTTTTCAACCTTAACTTTTTAGGCACGCTGCTGCCGACACAGGTTTTTGCAAGCGAGATGTGCGGCAGGGAGGGAGCGACGGTAATCAATATATCCTCCATGAACTCCTTCAGACCTCTGACAAAAATCCCCGCATATTCAGCGGCAAAAAGTGCAATATCCAACTTCACGATGTGGCTGGCGGTGCATTTTTCAAAGGTTAACATTCGTGTTAACGCAATCGCACCCGGCTTTTTTGTAACCGCACAGAATAAAGCACTGCTATTTGACAACGATGGTAATCCGACTGCAAGAACAGGCAAAATACTCGCAGCAACCCCGATGAACCGTTTCGGAGAGCCCGAGGAACTGCTCGGAACCCTGCTTTATCTTTGTGACAGCAGGTCATCAGGCTTTGTAAACGGTATTATTATACCGGTTGACGGAGGATTCTCCGCCTATTCCGGTGTTTAATATAGAAAACACACAAAATAATATTTATGGAGGCGATAACTTTTAATGAAAAAACTAATTTGTTTTCTTGTATTAACTGCGTTATTACTCACAGCATTGTCTGCCTGTAAGACGGAAAAAGGAAAGGATGATACGAGTGTAAATTCAACCGCATCTTCAGACCCTAATTCCGAATATAAGGATGATAAAGGCAAATACAGATCCAATCTTGAGGTTGTGGATTGGAAGGGAAGAGAGTTTAAAATACTCGTCAGAGGCGAATCTGCCGGAACATATCAATCAGAGGATTTTACAACCGAGAGCACCCTTTACGGCGATCTATTAAATGATGCCGTTCAATCAAGGAATGATTATATTGAGGAAAAATACAATGTAAAGCTGGTTGTCTATAAGAGCAATTCTATAGACACCGACTTCCGCAATGAGGCTATTGCTTCAACCGGTTTATATGATGCGGTAATGCCAACCCTTGCCGTGTGTGCAATTTATGCACAGGAGAATTATCTGTATGATTTAAGCGATATAGAAAACTTCGACATTATGGCTCCCTGGTGGGATTCTAATGCGACCGAATCGTTCTCGGTAGGCGGCAAGGTCTTCTTTACTACAGGTGATATTACAATACTTAATAAAGTAAACACACCATCCATTCTTTTTAACAAGGCGATGATTTCGGACTACGGTCTTGATAATCCATATGAGCTTGTAAAAAACAAGCAATGGACCTATGATAAGATGATTGAAATGGCAAAAGCCGTTACTCAGATAAACAACACCGATTTAATGTCACAGGAGAATACATATGGTATGATTACCGCAACCGGCGATGCACTGTTGTTCTACGGTGCCTCGGGCGAGAAAATATGCAGCAAGGATGCTAACGATTATCCCTTCCTATCATTAGGCAAGGAAAAATCTATAACGGTTGCGCAGAAGATACTTACAACAATGCAAAACGGCGAATGGTGTGTATTCGCACAAGATTATCCGGCTCCTATCTGGGATAATTCCTTTGCCACATTCCACGAGGGCAGAGCTCTTTTCAGACCGTCGGCGTTCTCGGCAACAACAAAAGCAAGGCAACGCTCAGAACTTGTATTCGGAATTCTACCGTGTCCTCTCTGGGATGATTCGCAGGAGCAGTATTATTCATTTTGCGGAACATCGGAAACCGCCGGTATTGCAATACCGAAATCCTGTTCTGATTTAGAGTTCTCCGCTTATATGATCGAGGTATATGCCGCCGAGGCAAAGAATACAATCACTCCCGCATATTATGAAGTTAATATAAAGGGCAGAGATGTGCGGGACGACGAGAGCATAGAGATGCTTGACATTATTTTCGATAATATCGTATATGATGTCGGCGAGGTATATAATTTCGGTAAAGTAAAATCTATGTTTAATACGCTCATGTCTGAAAGAAGTACCGATATAATGTCCAGACTTGATTCAATAAAGGATGCCATTGAAATAGATATTTTAAAAACAATAGCTAATTATCAGGCTGATTAATGATTCAATAATCCAAAAAACAGGGGAGGCGTTTGCCTCCCCTTACTTTTTTATAGACTGCCGTTATATGTCTCCGGCTTTAAAACACCGATAAACGGCAGGTTCCTGTAATCCTCGTCAAAATCCAGTCCATAGCCCACCACGAATTCATCAGGGACCTCAAATCCCGTATAATCTATTTCAATATCCACCTTCCTTCTGGTAGGTTTATCGAGCATGGCTACAATTTTAAGGCTTGCGGGCTTTCTCGATAGAATTAACTCCTTCACCTTTGAGAGCGTGTGCCCGCTGTCGAGGATATCCTCCGCAATCAAAACATCATATCCCATAACATCCTTGCGAAGGTCCATCTGTATATTAAGGTTACCGGAGGATTTTGTTCCCGAGCCATATGACGAAACCGCCATAAAATCAATTTTACAGTTAATATCAAGCGCTCTCATTAAATCGGTCATAAAAACGACAGAGCCTTTTAGAACTCCTATCATAAGGAGATTTTTATCTCTGTAATCATCCGATATCTGCTTTGCCAATTCTTTGATGCGTTCGTCTATTTCTTCCTTAGTAATAAGTGTTCTTTCCACATTAGAAAACACATTCTGCATTCCCGCTACCATCCTTTGTATAAATTGGATATATTTTATCATAAAAAGGGTTATAGAGCAATAGAAATTATAAAAAACAATATTTTTGGTTAAATAGCTTGATTTTATATACAATATATTGTATACTGAAAAAGTAAATTAAAATGGGCAAGGATAGGATTTTATTGCATAAATGATTATGCGGAGGTGCTATGTCCTTGTAAATGAGGGGAGAGAAATTTTTGAGCGTTTTTAATTTTTTAGCAGCTTTACCTACCTTATCAACCGTCGGCGATGCCGTAACAAGCGATTCCGATACTTATTCGAGCGGCTTCCAAAAACTGGTTGAAGGTGCCGACTTCGGCGAGCGATTAAAATACGGATTAGAGGTTGCCCTAATCGGTATTGCAATTGTTTTCCTTATACTTGTAATTCTAATGGCGGTGCTCTATTTGTTTAAGCTGATTTTTGCAAAAGAACCGAAGAAAGCTGCGGTTGCCGATATTACCGTAAAACCGGAGCAGAGCGTTCTTACCGATAGCAGCGGAGGAGAATTGTCCGTAAAAATGTCCGACAAAAAGCTTGTAGCGGTTGTTACCTCTGCGATAGCGGCATCCAGAAACGAGAGTCAAGTTGCCTTTGATGTTTTATCCATAAAAAAATATCTTAAATATTGATTAAGGAGAATGAAAATGAAGAAATATATTGTAACCGTTGACGGGGAAAAGTTCGAGGTATTAGTTCAGGAGGCCGCTATCGGCTCAAGTAACGAGACCGCACCAAAGGCGGAAGCTAAAGCGGTTGAAGCACCTAAGCCTGCACCGGTAGCCGCTGCTCCCAAGGCAGAGCCTAAAAAGGAAGCTGCTCCTGTATCCGCTGACGGAGCAAAGATTACGGCACCGCTCCCGGGTACTATACTAAAGGTTATCGCAAAGCAGGGACAGAGTGTTAAGCAGGGTGACATATTATGTATTCTTGAGGCTATGAAGATGGAGAATGAAATTGTAGCACCTCAGAACGGCACGATAGCTTCTGTTTCCGTTAACGAGGGTGCAACCGTAGGTTCCGGCGACCTTCTCTTTGTAATAGCATAATGATAGCATTTTTTGCAAAGAAAGGGGAGTGTATCTAAATGATTATTTTTGAAACGATATCCGGTATTTTCACCGAAAGCGGCTTTGCGGAATTTCTCGGCGACGGCGGCTGGAGATACCCGATTATGTATATTATTATTATAGGCTTGTTTTATCTTGCCGTGGTGAAAAAGTTTGAGCCGCTTCTGTTGCTACCGATTGCCTTCGGAATGCTATTGGCTAACATACCCGGTGCTAACCTGTTCAATATGGATTTATTTATCCACGAGGATGGTGCTCCGCTTGCAATCCAGCAGATTATTGCCGAGGGCGGACTTATGGACTTTTTGTATCTTGGCGTTAAGTTAGGTATTTATCCGCCGCTTATATTTTTAGGTGTCGGAGCTATGACCGATTTTTCTCCGTTGATAGCTAACCCAAAGAGCTTATTGTTGGGCGCTGCAGCACAGCTTGGCGTGTTTGCGGCTTTTATAGGAGCGTTATTGTTCGGCTTTACTGTTCTTCAAGCGGCCGCAATAGGTATTATCGGCGGAGCCGACGGTCCTACCGCAATTCAGGTTTCGAAAACACTCGCTCCCGAGCTTTTGGGTGCGATTGCGATTGCGGCATATTCATATATGGCATTGGTACCGGTTATACAGCCTCCGATAATGAAGGCGTTTACCACAGCTAAGGAGCGTGCAATTAAAATGGAGCAGCTCCGCACCGTTTCCAAAACGGAGCTGGTTATATTCCCGATAGCGGTCGCTGCGATTGTTTGCTTGATATTACCTCCGGCAACACCTCTTGTCGGTATGCTCATGCTGGGCAACCTTATCAAGGTTTCAGGCGTTGCGGAGCGATTGTCAAAGACAATACAGAACGAACTAATTAACATAGTTACTATACTGCTGGGTATCTCGGTCGGTATAACGGCTGGCGCTGTTAATTTCTTAAAACCCGAAACTATCTATATAATACTGCTGGGACTTTTCGCATTCGGCTTTGCAACCTTCGGCGGAATTCTTTTCGGAAAGCTAATGTGCTTTGTTACAAAGGGAAAAATAAATCCGCTTATCGGCTCGGCAGGAGTATCCGCCGTACCGATGGCAGCCCGTGTTTCGCAGGTGGTAGGGCAGAAGGCAAACCCCTCAAACTTCCTGCTTATGCACGCAATGGGACCTAATGTTGCGGGAGTTATCGGCTCGGCGGTTGCCGCCGGCGTATTCCTGTACCTGTTCCAGTAATTTATAAATTATATTAAGCTTTTGAAGGCTTATAGAGTAAGTCTTTCGACTCGAAATGCTGTTTGTAACTGCATTTTGCATGGTGTCCGCAGACACCGCAGCCATTTGACCGGCGACAAATGGATATATATTCTCTTGATATTTTAATGTCGCCGGAGAAATGGAGCTAAAAATGGCTACAAAAATGGGTAAGGTTAAAATTACCGAGACAGTTCTTCGTGACTCGCATCAGTCACTCATCGCAACCCGTATGACAACCGAGGAAATGATTCCGATTCTGTCCAAAATGGACGAGATAGGATACCACGCACTCGAGGCATGGGGCGGCGCAACCTTTGACGCTTGTCTTAGATTCCTTAACGAGGACCCGTGGAACAGACTACGTGTTATCCGTGATCATGTCAAGAATACCAAGCTGCAGATGCTCTTCAGAGGGCAGAATATTCTGGGTTACCGTCATTATGCGGATGATGTTGTTGAATATTTCGTTCAGAAATCAATATCCAACGGCATCGATATAATCCGTATTTTTGACGCACTTAACGATCCCCGCAACCTTAAAACCGCTATTAACGCAACAAAAAAGGAAAAGGGACATGTTCAGGCTGCTATTTCATATACAACAGGTCCTATATTCACGCACGCTTATTTTGCAAAATATGCAAACACGCTTGAGGAGATGGGTGCGGATTCGATTTGCATAAAGGATATGGCAGGGCTTCTTAAGCCGTATGACGCATACGACCTCGTTACCGCAATTAAAGCGGTTTGCAAACTCCCGATAGAGCTGCACACGCATTATACCTCCGGACTTGCTTCTATGACCGTTTTAAAAGCTATAGAAGCCGGTGTCGAAATTGTTGACACGGCAATTTCTCCGATGGCAATGGGAACATCCCAGCCTCCGACGGAGCCGATTGTGGCAACTCTCCAAGGAACACCGTTTGACACCGGTCTTGATTTGAACAAGCTTGACGAGGTTAACAAGTACTTCTCCGTTCTTAAGGATAAGTATATCGCAAGCGGACTTTTGGATGTAAAGGTTCTTCAGGTGGATGTAAACGCATTGCTGTATCAGGTTCCGGGCGGAATGCTCTCCAACCTTGTCTCGCAGCTAAAGCAGGCAGGCAAGAGCGACAAGCTGCTGGATGTGCTTGAGGAGGTTCCGAGAGTAAGAGCCGACGCAGGCTCGGTTCCCTTGGTTACACCGACCTCTCAGATTGTCGGAACACAGGCGGTTTTCAATATTCTAATGGGTGAGCGTTATAAATCGGTTACCAAGGAGTTTAGGGGAGTTGTCAAGGGTGAATACGGCAAGACACCGCTTCCCATAGATCCCGATTTCGTTAAGAAGATAATCGGCGATGAGGAGCAGATAACAAGCAGACCTGCGGATGCTATAAAGCCCGAGATGGAGACCTTAAGAGCAAAGATTGCCGATAAAATGGAGCAGGATGAGGATGTACTCACATATGCGTTATTTGACCAGGTAGCTCTTAAATTCTTTGAGAAAAGGTCGATTGACAAAACAATCGCAAACGCTCTGTCAGACACCGATGCAAAATACCGTGTAAATATAAACGAAGTAAAATAACCAAGTAATACAATTACAATAATTGAACCGGCAAGAGAGTTCTCGTCGGTTCTTTTTCTTGTTATATATTCAGGCTCTATGTCAATAGTTGGGGTAAAGAAAACCTAAAATAAATCTACATGATCCGGAGTGGTGTTAAACTGCTCCGGA
>PGZT01000052.1 GCA_002841455.1 Firmicutes bacterium HGW-Firmicutes-21
AATTAAGCCGCTTTACTACCGTAAGAACAACGATGGTATTGTGCTTTGCAGCGAAATGAAGGGTTATTTTTTTGAATCGGATTACAAGGGTTTCGGGGTAAACAAGACTCTTGTACAGCATTACCTGACCTTTCAATATGTTACAGAGCCGGACACTATAAGCGGCGATATTTCAATACTTCCAAAGAGCAGCTATATGCTGTACAGCGGAAAAGAGGACGGCAAAACCGATATTATCTCGTATTACAAGCCCGTTTTTTCTCAAAACAGGAGCAGCTCCTACGATGTAAGGAAGAAAAAGCTGCGGGAGGCTGTGGAAAGCTCTGTCCGTTATCATATGCTGTCCGATGTGCCGCTCGGCTCCTTTCTGTCAAGCGGAGTGGACAGTGCGATAATAACCGCCATTGCATCTAAAATAGCACCGGGGATAAAGGCATTTACAATAGGGTTTGATGTAAAGGGATACTCCGAGCTTGATGATGCCTCGGCAATCTCCTCACACCTCGATATTGACCATATCAAGCTGCAATGCACCCTAAAGGATTTTACCGATAATTTCGAGAGAACGGTTTACCACCTTGATTCACCGCTTGCCGACCCGTCGGTGGTTGCGATATATCTTATCAGCAGGGAGGCGGCAAAGCATGTAAAGGTTATTTTGTCCGGTGAGGGTAGCGATGAGGTTTTCGGCGGTTACAGGCAGTATGCCTCGGCATTACCCACCTCACGGATATACAAGCTCCCCTCTTTTGTAAAATCCTTCCTTATGGCTCTCGCAAGGCTCCTGCCCGAGCATGTTAAGGGCAGAGGGCTGATAATGCGTGGATGCACTCCGATAGAGCAACGCTTTGTGGGCAACGCTTTTGTGTTCTCCGAGCAGGAAAAAAAGCAGCTCCTGCACACCTTTGACGAGAGCGTGCATTTTACTCAACGAACAGAGGGCATTTACTCACAGACGGGTGTATATTCGGTGATACAGAAGATGCAGCACTGCGACCTGCATACATGGCTGCCGAGCGATATTTTAGTCAAAGGCGACAGGCTCTCAATGGCGCATTCGCTCGAGGCAAGAGTTCCCTATCTTGACAAGGAAGTGTTCAAGGCGGCTCGTGAGCTTTGTGACAGCGATAAAATAAATAAAAAAACCACTAAATATATTTTACGGGATGCTTTCTCGGATATTCTGAATAAGGAGACGGTGTTGAGACCAAAGCTCGGCTACCCCGTTCCGGTGCGTGTATGGTTGAAGGACGAGCTGTACGACTGGGCGGCGGAGATTATAAAGGAAAGCACCGCCACCGAATTTATAGACAGCAACGCCGCACTCGGACTGCTTGAGCAGCACAGAAACGGCAAGGGAGATTATTACCGCCACATTTGGGTTATTCTTACCTTTTTAACTTGGCATAGGCTGTATATTGCAGAAGCGGAAAAAACCAAGAACCGAATCCTTTCGGGAGAACTGTAAGGCATTTCAAAAAGAGCTCTTTAAACAGAGCTCTTTATTATAATCGCTATATGTAATGTTTGTGTTGACTTTTTATTTACAAAGGTGTAATATTAATTGTGTTCACAAATAAAGTACGAAAGGGATGGTTTTAATGAGCAAAAATAAAATTGTGCTCCTTCTCATCGCATTTTTAATTATTATCGGTTCGGCAGTATTAACAGGATGCAATAAAAGAGCGGAATCCTTAACATCGGAGGATATCAGTAAACAGACTTCAACGATGTCGGAGGTCAATGCCTCGGTAGTAAAAGTGGGTGATTATGTCAGCTTCGGCAGCTATCACGACGAGCCGATTCTTTGGAGGGTAGTAAAGGTTACCGACGGTAAACCTCTTTTATGGAGCGTAAACATACTTACAGCCAAGTGCTTTGACTCTTCCGAGAGCGGTGTTGCAAGCTCCGGAGAGACCAATGCGCAAAAGTACGGCAGCAATTTATGGAGCAACAGCAACATAAGAGAGTGGCTTAATACAGCGGGTTCGGTTGAGTGGTCCACCCAACCGCCGATTAAAGAGGCGATGTGGGGAAATAACGACTATGATACGGAGGATGGGTTTTTAACGGATTTCTCAGGGTATGAAAGAGGGTTAATCGTTTCTACGGAGCGAAGAATTTACAACACCGATGACGAGCTGATAGAAACAACGCAGGATATGGTTTTTCTTGCGAGCAGAAACGAGATTCAGAACGGCGGAGAATGGGGATTTAATTCTGTAATCGACAGAAAGAAAACTCCCACAGAAAAGGCAATGGAGAACAATAAAAACGAATATCCGGATTTTAGATTGGCATGCTGGTATTATTTATGCTCACAGGGAACAGGTAACAATGCTTGGCAAATACACGGTGTCAGAGATGAGGGTGATTTTTTCGTTGGCGCCCCCTACGAAAGCTACTTTGGCATAGCGCCCGCTCTTCAAATATCTTCATCAATACCTAAGGAAGGTAACGGAACAGAAGAAGCTCCGTGGATATTTTAAAAAGTGTTTTCTTAATATAATAAGCGGTAATACCCAATAAGAAAGTTAGGGCAAAAAAATGCTCTAACCTTCTTTTTTTTTCTTTTTTAGTCATTATTTACGGCACTCCTTTGACAGAGTTTGCACCGCGAAACAAGCATAATATTATGTACTAAGTAAACAGTAAAATTATATGAGGTAGAAATAATGAACTATTCGTATGAACTGAAAAACAATGCTCTTGAGGTTAAGCTGTTCGGCGAGATAGACCACCATAACGCAAAACAGGCGAGAGAGGGTATAGACGGCTTGATTGAGAGTACCGCACCGAAGAAGCTATTCCTTGATTTGTCGGCAATAACCTTCTGCGATTCGTCAGGGCTCGGACTTGTTATGGGCAGAATGAAAAAAGCCTCCCTTTACGGGACGGCGTTGATAATACGGGATCCGTCACCTGCGGTGAGCAGAATTTTAGATATAGCGGGCATGGACAAGCTGCTTAAAATAGAAAGGACACAAAAGATATGAAAAACACAAAAAACCCAAAGCCGATTAACAGCATTAAATGTGTTTTCCCAATAAAGAGCGTAAACGAAGGGCTGGCCCGAATGATTATATCTGCGTTTATATCGCAGCTTGATCCGACGGTCAGCGAGCTGTCCGACATGAAAACGGTCATATCCGAGGCGGTAACAAACAGTATTGTCCACGCCTACAAGGGTACAACCGACAAGTCCAAGGCGTTTGTATACATAAGCGGTGAATATTATTCGGATGGCAGAGTGGTTATTAAAATCAAGGACAAGGGTATTGGAATTGATGATGTCAAGCAGGCAAGGCAGCCCCTGTTCACCACCGATAGGGAGAGCGAACGCAGCGGAATGGGGTTTACAATTATGGAGAGCTTTACAGATAAGCTACGGGTTTATTCTAAAAAGGACAGAGGTACTACGATAGTGCTTGAAAAGCGAATCGGGTTATAGCCATGACATCGGGCGATACATTTATATTGATTGAAAAGGCAAAGAACGGTGATGAAAAAGCGCTCGAAGCATTAGTTACGGGCAATATGGGGCTGGTAAAATCCATTGCTATCCGTTTCCGTGACAGAGGGGTGGAGTTTGAGGATCTTTGTCAGATAGGCACCATCGGTATGATTAAGGCTATAAGAAACTTTGATTCCTCTCACGGAACCATGTTTTCGACATATGCCGTTCCGCTCATTATGGGCGAGATACGGAAATTCTTAAGGGACGACGGTCTTATCAAGGTAAGCCGAGAGCTTAAGCGTAAGGGTGTCGCCGTTCTCAGGACAAAGGAAATCTTTATTGCGGAGAACGGCAGGGAGCCCACCGTAGGCGAGCTTGCCGAAGAGTGCGGCATTACCGTTTGCGATGTGGTGGAATGCCTTGACGCGTCCATGAGCGTGATGAGCTTCTCCGAGCCTGTCGGAGAGGTTCTGCTCGAGGACATGCTGGGCTTCGATAACATTCCCGAGCTATGCGAGAACATTGCGCTCCGTCAAGCCGTTGCGGCACTGCCGGAGGAGGAAAAGCAGCTTGTTTATTATAGGTTTTATAAGGGTTATTCGCAAAGTAAGGTAGGCGAACTGTTCGGTATGACACAGGTAAAGGTTTCCCGCTTGGAAAAAAAGATAATGGAAAAATTAAGGGGAGCGCTTGTGTAAGCACTCCCTCTTTTTGCTTTAATTGCTTTTTATCTTCTTTTGGTAGTCCTCAGCGGCCTTTTCGGTTTTATTACTGCCGTATTCATAAAAAACCCTATCCTTAATATCATCCGGAAGGTACTGCTGGCGGACATATGAGTTCGGGTAAGCGTGCGGATATTTATATCCACCCTTTGCGTTTGGCGTATGATTGTCCTTCAGGTGGTCGGGGATATTGGTTCCCTCTCCCTTCTCTACCGCTTCCTTTGCGCCAAAATAAGCGTTTGCGGCGGAATTCGACTTCGGAGCGGTTGCAAGTAATATTGTCGCTTCGGCAAGCGGAAGCTTAGCCTCGGGCAGTCCGACCTGTACAGCCGAATCCACGCACGCTTTTGTAACCACCGCCGCCATTGGGTATGCAAGCCCGATATCCTCCGCCGCAATGACCAAGAGCCGTCTGCAAGCGGAAACAAGGTCGCCGCCCTCAAGAATTTTTGCAAGATAGAACACCGCCGCATTTTCGTCCGAGCCTCTAATGGATTTTTGGAACGCCGACAGCAAATCAAAATGCTCGTTTCCATCACGGTCAAAACGCATTCCGGAGCGCTGGGTAAGCTCACGGGCAAGCTCTGACGATAAAATGCCGTCGCTTGCGTAATATACATTCTCAAGTGCGCTGACAGCCTTTCGTACATCCCCTCCGCAAGCGAATGCGATTGCGAGCAGAACCTCGTCCGTGCAGTGTTTTGCGTTGCCGTGATCGTTGTTTAATATGTCAAAGGCTCGGCGAAGAACACCGAGTAAATCCTGCGGCTCGACAGGCTTGAACTCGAACACGGTGGAGCGGGACAACAACGCTCCGTAAATAGTAAAAAACGGGTTCTCCGTTGTCGAGCAGATCAGCGTAACCCTGCCGTCCTCCACATATTCCAGCAGCGATTGCTGCTGTTTTTTATTAAAATACTGAATCTCGTCTATGTAGAGCAAAATACCGTCGCTGCTCATAATAGTGCCTGTCTGCGTCAATATATCCCGTACATCTCCGAGTGAGGATGTCGTTGCGTTTATACGATAAAAAAGCTTGTTGCACTGCCTTGCCACAATATCTGCTGCCGTCGTCTTCCCCGTACCGGGAGGACCATAAAAAATAAGCGAGGGCAAATGACCGCTCTCGATTATTCTGCGGAAGGGTGCGCCCTTTGAGAGCAGGTGTGCCTGCCCCGCCATCTCGTCAAAGCTATTCGGTCTTACTCTGTCGGCGAGCGGCATAGCTAATCACCCTTCTCTGACATCATTTTTACTTTTGCTCCTCGGCATCTGTATCATCATCCGAGGTGTTTTCCTCTATTGCGGGCTTTTTCCTGAACGAAAAACGGTTTTCCTCATTATGATAAATGCGTCTCATATTTTCACGGTGCATAAAAATTATCAGAATCCCTATAAACACCGAAAAAAGCATGGAAGGAAAATCAGGCACACGGTCATATAAAATCTTATCCCTGTAAAAGACGAGCGCGGGATAAATAAAACCCGCCATCATAGAGCCGAGTGAAATGTATCTGAAAATCAAAACAATAAGTGCGAATACAGCAAACAATACCAAAAAATTCAAGGGGTCTATAATCAATATCATTGTGGCGGCGGTAAGAACTCCCTTGCCGCCCTTGAAACGATAAAAAACAGGTGCGATATGTCCTATCATACAGAAGGTACCCGCAAGAAAGGCTCCGTTTATTCCCATAATGGCAACACCGAACAAAACCGAGATAACCTGCTTTAGGATATCCCCCGCAAGGGTGTACAAAGCCCCTTTTTTACCGTAGGTGCGGTACATATTGGTCAGCCCTGCGTTACCGCTGCCGTGCTTCCGTATGTCGTCGTTATATAAATACTTGCTTGCGATTATGGAAGTGTTAAAGCTGCCCAGCAGATAGGGAACCGCTACGCATAATAGAATCCCCAGTATTAAAAACACCCCGACTTTAAATACTTCATCCTCCTGGTACTGACCGAGCAGACCCATCAGTCCCCTGAAGCCGTCCCGTCCGAAAAGATAAATCATTGCGTCCTTCCCCTTTTTGTTTTATTATAAGCTCAGATTAAGCTTTTTGGAATACAGCGGAAAATTTCATATGAATAGATAAATTGAATTCATTCAATTTATCTATTCATTATTTTCCCCACGCTGCTTTATGACCATCCTTATGGGTGTCCCCTCAAAGCCAAATGCCTTTCGGATACAGTTCTCAATATATCTCTGATAGGAAAAATGAAACAGCTCCGAGCTGTTGCAGAAAAGCACAAAGGTCGGTGGCTTGACTCCGGTCTGTGTCATATAATATATCTTCAGTCGTCTGCCCTTGTCGGTCGGCGGCTGGACCCGTGCCGTCGCATCCGCAAGCAGGTCGTTGAGCAGCCCTGTGGTTATTCTGACCGATGCCTGTGCGTAGCACTTGTTTATCAGCTCAAACAGCTTATCCACCCGTTGCCCTGTCTTAGCCGATACATATATATGCGGTGCGTAAACCATATAGCCGAGAGCGTTATAAATATCCTTGCTGAACTCGTTTACCGAGCTGTTATCCTTCTCTATTGTGTCCCACTTGTTAACTACAATTATGCTTGCCTTGCCTGCGTTATGTCCTATACCAGCTATCCGCTCGTCCTGAGAGGTAATGCCCTCGTTTGCATCAATCATTACAAGGCATACATCTGCTCTCTCCACCGCCATATTGGCTCGCAGTACGCTGTATTTCTCTATATTATCCTCGATTTTTGCGTTACGGCGTATACCTGCGGTATCTATAAATACATATTTTCCGTATTCGTTCTGAATAAAGGTGTCTGTCGCATCCCGTGTTGTTCCGGGAACATCGCTGACAATAACCCTTTCCTCACCTGCGATTTTATTGACAATGGAGCTTTTTCCCGCATTCGGCTTGCCGATTACGGCAACCTTTATAGCGTCCTTGTCCTCCTGTATTCCGTCGTCGGGGGGCAGAAGTGAAACGGCAATATCCAGAATATCTCCGCTTCCGGTTCCGTGTAATGAGGAGAGCGGTATCGGGTCGCCGAAGCCAAGCTCGTAGAACTCGTAAAAATCGGGCGGCAGGTCGCCTACCGTATCCACCTTGTTTACCGCAAGGATAATATCCTTTTTTGACTTTTTCAGCATTGTCGCAATATCTCTGTCGGACGCCGTTACTCCCGTATGAAGCTCACACATAAAAACAATGACATCGGCATGTTCTATGGCGATCTGCGCCTGTAAGCGCATTTGCCTGAGTAGCTCGTTGTCGGTTACGGGCTCTATTCCGCCGGTATCGATTATAAGCAGCTCCCTGCCGTTCCAATCTGTCTCATAATAAATGCGGTCCCTCGTAACACCCGGAGTATCATCCACTATAGCTGTGCGATGCCCTGTTATTTTATTGAAAAATGTGCTTTTGCCCACATTCGGTCTGCCGACTATGGCAATAATTCCCTTGCTCATCAGGCATCACTTCCTTTTTGTCCCGTTATTTTTTGCGCCAAATCGGCTCCGTCCTTTTCGACGATCAAAACACGCACCGAAAGAGCTTTTTCCACATCGTAAACACTGGTATTATCAAGAAACAGCTCTCTGTCGTATCTCAGCATATTTGACGGAATCAGCAATATATCGCTTTTTTCATCATCCTTGAGCTGTTCTATTATGTCGCTCCCCACAACCAAGCCGCTCACCGTTATATGTCCGCCGAAAAAGTTGTTTTTTATAGCTCTAACACGCACTCTGAGCTGTGGGAATCTATTACAGGCAAGCTGTGCAAGCATTTTTATATGCGGATATGCAGCCTCGCCCGTGACAATCGTAATAATGCTATTATAACCGATTTTGTCAATATTTGCAAGGGAATATAAAAATTCCTCATAATGCGAGCGGAGCATTCCCACCCCGTTTTCTATCTGCGGATAATCCTCGTAGTATTCCTCCGGCGGTATCGCCTTTTCCGACAATATAAAGAACTCGTCCGCTGCATAAACAAGCCGTATATCTCTTTTACAAAGGCACCGCTCCCCGAAACGGTCGATAATTCCCACAACCTCGGCGGCACTCTCTTTTTCATACGGCTTAATGTCATACAAGCCGTCACGGTGGCCGCTGATACCGCAGGGTACGGCGGCTATGCTCTGAATGTTTTTAAGCGAGGAGAGATATTCGAGCGAGCGTTCCAGCTCCGCACCGTCGTTAATACCTCGGCATAATACGAGCTGAGTGTTTAACGCAATTCCGCCGTCGTCAAGCTGTTTTATATATTTCAAACATTCGCCCGCATTTTTGTTCCGCATCATTTTTACACGGAGAACGGGGTTTACGGTATGCACCGAGATATTTACAGGGGAGATACGCATTTCGATAATGCGTTCAATATCCTTATCTGTCAGGTTTGTCAGCGTAACATAATTTCCCTGTAAAAATGACAACCGTTCATCATCGTCCTTGAAATAAACAGACTCACGCATACCGGGCGGATTCTGGTCGATAAAGCAAAATATGCAGTTGTTTTTACAACGCTTTTTCTCGTCCATAAGGTAGCTGGAAAACTCAAGCCCTATGTCGTCATACTCAGGCTTTTTTATCGAAACGGTGGTATTTATACCGTTTCTCTCTATAATAAGCGTCAGAATTTTTTCGGTGGTATAAAAACGGTAGTCAAGCACATCGTTTATTTCCTTACCGTTTACCGAGAGCAATTTGTCGCCTGCTTTTATGCCCGCTCTGTCGGCGTATGAATTATTCCTTACCGTAATTATCTCTACCATATATACACCCCCCTTTATATGTTTTTGGATAACAATGAAAAAAAAGCGTGTCGCTCAACCATCAAGCAACCCGCCGTTTTAACCGTTTTACGCTTCTTTTTCTTTAATTTTAAGTACTTCTTTTCCGCCGTAGCTGCCGCATTTGTTGCAAACTCTGTGGTTAAGGTTGTACTCACCGCACTTAGGGCACTTGGCCATTCCGGGAAGCTCCAGCTTCCATACGGAGGAGCGCCTTTTATCTCTTCTTGCTTTCGATGTTTTTCTCTTTGGTACTGCCATTACCAAACACCTCCTTAGTTTTATAAAAAATTATTCATCGCCAAAATACTCGGACAAAATCGCAAGTCGTGGATCTATCTCTCTCTTGTCGCAGGAGCATAGCGACTCATTAAGATTGTGTCCGCATTTGGGGCATAACCCCTTGCAGTCCTCACTGCACATAAACCTGCTCGGCAGCTCAAGAGTGATACTGCCCTGAACAAATTCGGAAACATCAAAAAGTCCGTTCTCGACAAGAATGAACTCATCGTTGTCCTCGTTCTCTAATTTGTCTGTAAGCTTATTCTCT
>PGZT01000053.1 GCA_002841455.1 Firmicutes bacterium HGW-Firmicutes-21
GGATTTCTTTGGTTTATGCTCTACTTTTTTTCTTTTTTCTGTAAAGCTCTATCGCCACCCCAACATTTATTATAGAGCCCTATATAATATATATCAATAAAAACACCGCTCCGTGCAGAAGCGGTGTTTTTGTATTTAGTATTATACTTTAAATTACTTGGAAAGCCTTGCTTTAAGAGCATCAAGCTGTTTGTGAAGCTCTGCCGGAACAGTATCTCCGATTGTTGCATAGAACTCTTCGATACCCTTAATGTCCTCAATCCAATAATCCTTCTCAACGGTGAGAATATCCTTAAGGTCCTCGATACCGAACTTGTGTCCGTTTTCAATCTCGTAGTCAAGCTCGGAAATATTAATGTCCTCAATCTTGGGAATATAGCCGATAGCGGTTTCAACGGCGTCAACCTTATCCTCGCATCTGTCTATAATCCAATCAAGCACACGGAAGTTTTCGCCGAAGCCGGGCCATACAAATTTGCCGTTATCGTTAAGTCTGAACCAGTTAACATTGAATATCTTAGGAAGATTGGGAACGCTCTTCTCCATATCAAGCCAATGCCTCAAGTAATCGCCCATATTGTAGCCGCAGAAGGGAAGCATTGCCATAGGATCGCGTCTTACAACACCGACCGCACTCATTGCGGCAGCGGTTGTTTCGCTCGCCATTATAGAGCCGACAAAGGTTCCGTGAGCCCAATCAAAGGATTGATACACAAGCGGAGCTGTCTTTGCGCGTCTGCCGCCGAAAACGATTGCGGAGAGCGGAACACCCTGCGGATTTTCAAACTCGCTGGAGATACAGGGGCAGTTCTTTGCAAGAGAGGTGAATCTTGAGTTGGGATGTGCGCCCTTCTCGCCGGATGCGGAATCCCACTTGTTACCCTTCCAATCAACCGCATTCTTGGGGGGATTCTTGTCGAGTCCCTCCCACCAAACAGTATCATCGTCCGTGTTATGCACAACATTCGTAAAAATCGTATCTCTCTTTGTTGATTCAAGAGCGTTGGGGTTGGACTTGTCGTTTGTTCCGGGAGCGACTCCGAAGAAGCCGTTCTCGGGGTTCATAGCCCAGAGCCTTCCATCCGGACCTTTTCTTATCCAGGCGATATCGTCGCCGACACACCATACCTTGTAACCTTTTTTTGTATAAAGGTCGGGGGGAATAAGCATTGCAAGATTTGTCTTGCCGCATGCGGACGGGAATGCAGCCGCAATATATTTAACCTCGCCTTTAGGGTTCTCAAGACCGAGTATGAGCATATGCTCTGCCATCCAGCCCTCGTTTCTTCCCAAATAGGAAGCAATACGAAGAGCGAAGCACTTTTTACCGAGAAGAACATTTCCGCCGTAGCCGGAGTTAACAGACCAGATGGTGTTGTCCTCGGGGAAGTGAACGATATATCTGTTGTTCTCGTCCATATTCGCTCTTGAGTGGAGACCTTTTACGAAATCGCCGTCAGGACCGAGTGCCTCAAGCACAGCGTCGCCGACACGGGTCATAATGTACATATTCAATACAACATAAATGGAATCTGTAAGCTCAACACCGATTTTTGAGAATTCGCTGCCCACAACGCCCATCGAGAAGGGGATTACATACATTGTCTTGCCCTTGTAGGAGTTCTTGAAAAGAGGTTTAAGCAAATCATAGCCGTCAGCGGGAGACATCCAGTTGTTTGTGGCGCCTGCGTCTTCTTTTTTGCTTGTGCAAATGAAGGTGCGGTGCTCAACACGAGCAACATCGTTTACTGCTGTTCTGTGAAGATAGCAGTTCGGGAGTTTTTCCTGGTTAAGCTTGAATATCTCGCCGATTTTGCAAGATTCCTCTCTTAACTGAGCTTCCTGCTCCGCGCTGCCGTTGATTAAAACAACATTGTCGGGTGCGTTCAGCTCAACCATTTCCTTGATCCAGGCATTAAGCTTCTTGTTTTGTGTCATGTTAGTTCCTCCGATTTTATAATAAATTTTTTATAAGTAAATTAGACAGTCTTGCGAAATCGGTTATATCCAATTCCTCGCCTCTGACGCTGGATTTAAACCCTATCATTTTGAGTATATCACATATTTCATCCTTTGTAAAGTTAGAATTAAAAACGGAATGTAAAGAATTTACAAGAGTTTTCCTCCTTTGTGAGAAAGCAGCCTTAATTACCTTAAAAAGCAGCTCTTCATCCTCAATATGCATCGGAGGAGATTTGTATAAATCCAGCCGTATTACGGCGGAATCGACCTTGGGCGGCGGTGAAAAAGAACCGGCGCTGACGACAAACAGCTTCTTTACCTTTGCGTAATAACCGACGGCGGCGGTAATGGCTCCGTAGTTACGGCTCCCGCTCTTTGCACACAACCTGTCCGCAACCTCCTTCTGCACCATAATAGTTATTGTCTCAAAACCATGCCGTCCCTCAAGCAGCTTCATCAAAATAGGTGTTGTGATATAATAGGGAAGATTGGCGCATATACAAACAGGCATAGCCTGCAGCTCATTTTCGATAAGCGCGGCTATGTCAATTTGCATAATGTCATTATTAATTATTTTAATGTTCGTAAGCTCGGCAGTTTTCTCCTCAAGAATCGGAATAAGCTCGCTGTCAATCTCAACGGCGACCACCTTTTTTGCTATCTGCGCAAGGCACTTTGTAAGAACACCGAACCCGGGACCGATTTCAATAACACCGCAATCCTCGGTTATTCCGCTCTCGGCGGCTATACGCTTCGGAATCGCTTGATTTATAAGGAAATTCTGTCCGTATTGCTTCTTTTTCCTAAATGTGCCGCTCATTTTTAAGCCTTTCTGTTTTATACGGGATTATTTGCTTGATTTTTGTATTGCTTCCCATATTCCCGAAAGATAAACAGCACCCAATGCACGGTCGTATAAGCCGTATCCGGGTTTCCCGCTCTCCCCCCATATCATTCTGCCATGGTCGGGACGGATATAGCCCGTAAATCCCGTATCATACAGCGCTTTTAAAATCTCATACATATCCAATGAGCCGTATTTGCTCGGATGAGCGGTTTCGTTGAAGTTCCGCTCGCCGCAGATCTTAATATTCCTCGCATGGACAAAATGTATTCGTCCCATCGCACCGTATTTTCTGAGCATCTTCGGTATATCGTTTGTATCCGAAGCACCCAGAGAGCCGGTACAAAGGGTTAGACCGTTGTAGGGCGACGCATTGAGCGACAGGAAACGGTCGAGGTTTGCCTCGTTCGTAATTATTCTCGGAAGGCCGAAAATGTCCCAGGGAGGATCGTCCGGATGTATTGCCATCTTTACATCAAACTCTGTACATACGGGTATTATCGCATCGAGGAAATATTTTAAATTAGCGAACAGAGCCTCGCTGTCAACACCCTTATATTCGTCCAAAAGAGAAACCAAGCCCTCTTTTGTATAGCTTGAATCCCAGCCGGGCAGCGACAGGCTGCCCGTTTTCGGGTTCATACTAAGAACCTGCTCCTGACGATATATCAACGAGGACGAACCGTCTTCGTTGATATAATCCAAATCGGAACGCAGCCAGTCGAATACGGGCATAAAGTTATAGCATATAACCTTAACGCCTGCTTTACCTAACCGGCGTATGTTCTCCTTGTATACTTTAATATACTCGTCTCTTGTTTTTTTGCCGAGCTTTATATCCTCGTGTACGGGGACACTCTCCACAACCTCAAACGCAAGTGAGTGCTCTTTTGCATTACCTTTGATTTTTTCAATGCTCTCGTTGCTCCATACTTTACCGGGTGCGACATCATAAACAGCAGAAACAATTCCGTCCATCGTAGGTATCTGGGAGATATATTTTAGAGTTACCGGGTCATTTTCGCCGTACCAGCGAAAGGTCATTTTCATATTAGGTTAATCCTTTTTATGCGTAATATTGTGATTATTGGTCAATGCTTGCAAAATCCTCGATAGTGGCATCTATTCTTGCCTGAATACTGTCAGAACGGGAATCCACGGTGGAGGCAAGCGTATTTACTCCGCTTCCGACTATGTTTGAGTACATATATAGAGCACTGTCAAAGTCATAAACAGCGGCAAGATCGAACACACGGTTTGCAAAGATAATGTCGAGCATATCATCATCCTGTTGGTCGTTCATCTTCTGTGATTTTATGGTTGTCTCGTAGTATGCGGGTATGAGCTGCTTCTGTCCGTAATAACCCATTACCTCAAGGAAATATCCGATCATATCAAGGTCCTTTTCGGGTACGGTCTTCGGTATGCCGATAAAATGCGCTCTGTAAACGGTACAGGTGGAATAATATTCATCCTGGTTGACATCATATTTCGGCAGGGGAAGCACACCATACTCAAACGAAACATTTGCGTTAATTATTTTTTGAACATACGAGAGCGAGCCATACTGAAAGAGTCCTCTTCCGGCTGCAAAGGTGCTTAATGTCCAGTCATATACAATCGGATCCCACGGCGACTTAAGCCGCTCTGCAATAAGAGAGGTTGTTTTGTCGTTCATAACCTCAAAAATCTTACCGAATTTATTAAAGGTGTTTTCGTTCTGTATGTTCAACAAAGGATAATCATTATCATTCTTTGTTATCATCTTCTGATTAAAGGACGCCATGCTTGCTATAGCATCATATGTCTGTGTTAAAAAGCCGAAGGTTCCGTTCTCGTATGTAATCTCTGTTAGTCCTTGATTTGCGACACTTACAACCTTCGCCATAGAATAAAGCTCATCTATGGTCCATGTGCCGTCCTTAACCATCTGA
This sequence comes from Firmicutes bacterium HGW-Firmicutes-21, assembly GCA_002841455.1. Taxonomy (GTDB): domain Bacteria; phylum Bacillota; class Clostridia; order Oscillospirales; family CAG-382; genus UBA1049. Next base: position 4,741 of record PGZT01000053.1, read on the forward strand.
TATGGATGCTCTAATCCGTAATCCTCAAGCAGCTTTTTATTGAAGAAGCAAACCCATGTTGCGTTATTGTCGCTTACAATTATGTCTCCCGCAAGGTAAAAGTTATAGCCTGCGGTAGAAAGGTCTCTTATGGCGCTTTGATCCCACCAGCTGTTCTCAAAATTAAGGTTGGGAACCTTGTTTAAGTCCCATAAAAGATTTGCGATACCGAGCTTTGCAAGGTCAACAATGCCGTCGGCAATAATCTGATGCGTGTCGTCACCCGCAAGTATCTGGTTCTTGTAATCATTTGAAGGGCTGTCGGTATATTTAACCTCTATTTCAATTCCATACTTCTCGCTAAGAATCTGTGTTCTTTCATAAACCGCATCGTTAATAGCCTCGCCGGTTATCTCGTTGGAGGCAAATTCTCTGTCGTAATATATATTGCCTCTTTTTTCATTTACCGTGAGAATACTGATTTTCTTCCCGCCGAAATTACGATGGGGAAGTCCTAACAATTCATCATCCGTTGATATCTGGGAATTGGCGCTTTCGTTGCCGTCTTTTTTAGGCTGACAAGCATAGATAAAGGGTATAACCATAAAAACAATCAATGCAATGCATAATAATTTCTTTTTCATGTCAACTATCCTTTCCATAAAATATTTCATCATACTTTACCATAAATAAGCATATTAGTCAATAAAAAATACGATTATTTTGCCCCATTTCGTATATTTTGCAACAGATTTTCCTTCCCTCGCCACGAAAAGGGATAGGAACGGAAAATATCGTCTGGCATGGAATTAATAATATCCTCGGTTATATTATTAAGACGATTAATACGAAAAAAGTCGATTTCGGTGAGCTTTTTGTTCTTATTTAGTGTGCATATGCTTTGGCATATGTCGCATCCCCACACCGTTTTATTTTCTTTCAATAACTGCTTCTCCTCATCGCTTTTATTCTTTTTTTGAGAGATATAGGATAGACAGCGTTCCGCTATAATGCCCCTGTCTGCAACAGCACCTGTAGGACAGGCGCTGACACATAGCGAGCATCCTATACAGGAACCTATCTCGCAAGGTATTGCCGGAATATCAAGCGTGGTAAGCAGCGAGCCGATAAAAACATAGCTCCCGTAGACATCATTAATCAATAGCGAATTCCTGCCGAAGACACCAAGCCCTGCCCTTGCGGCGGCTAACTTTTCGTTAATCGGTGAATGGTCGGCAAAACCGAAAAACCGTTCTCCCTCAAAAACACCCTCAAGCAGCGAAATTATCCTGCCGAATAAGCGGTCGAAATATATATGGTAGTCCATCGCTCTCGCATAAACCGAAACGCCGAGGGTATCCTCTGCAAAATCGTCTGTTTTATACGGGACGAGGAAAACAATACAGCTCTTGATGTCGGCGTCGGGTATAAGGCGGGGATTAATCACCATCATCTCACAGGCGGGAATGACTCCGACACAGCAAATACCCTCGTTAATAAATATTTTATTAATTTTGTCATTTATTTCATACATACCTGTTACCATAAAAATGCCGCAAAACAAAAGCTTTGCGGCAAAAAATGTTTATTTAGTCAGAAACATACGGGATAAGTGCTATATGTCTCGCACGCTTAACAGCATCCGTGAGCTGTCTTTGGTGCTTGGCACAGGCTCCGGTAACTCTGCGGGGAAGAATCTTGGCTCTCTCGGAAAGATTCTTTCTCAGCTTCGGAATATCCTTATAATCTATGCCGGAAACCTTCTCGGCGCAAAAAGCACAAACCTTCTTCTTTTTGCGGGGGCGAAACGGTTTTTGCGAATCTCTGTCTCTTGTATCTCTATCCAAAGTAATAACCTCCTTTTAAGTTTATAAATGCATCTTTTAGAACGGCAGCTCGTCGTCGGCGGATAAATCCTCAAAGGATGACTCGCCGGAGGAGCTGTAATTTGGCAGCTCGGACGGGGTATTCTCTCTCGGAGCGTAGTCGCCGGACTTCTTCTCCACAAAGGTAACCTCGTCGGCAACAACCTCGGTTGTGAATCGCTTAACATTGTTGTTATCAACCCACGAGCGGGTCTGAAGTGAGCCGCAAACCAAAATAGCTTTGCCCTTGCTGAAATAGCGAGTAACGAATTCGGCGTTCTGTCTCCAACAAACTATGTCGATGAAATCCGCCTGCGCTTGTTCGCCCTGTTTGACAAACCGTCTGCTTACCGCAATGCGGAAAGATGAAACCGGTATACCGTTAGCGGTTTGCTTTAATTCGGGGTCTGCTACTAAATTGCCTACCAATATTACTTTATTAAAGCTTGCCATTAGGACCTCCTAATCCGTTACTGTTCGCACTTAACAATAAGCGAACGCAAAATACCGTCTGTAATGTTGTAAATTCTGTCAAGCTCTGCCGGGAAATCGTGAGCCGAAACGAATTTAACAAGCACATAATAACCCTCGGTATAATCCTCAATAGGGTAAGCAAGTCTCCTTACACCCCACTCGTTGACCGTGTTTATCTCGCCGTTTGCCGAGATAAGAGCGGTAAACTTTTCGACAAGAGCCTTTACAGCTTCCTCACCGAGAGAATTATTAACAATGAAGATTGTTTCATACAGCTTCTTCTGTTCCATGTTGCACCTCCTTCTGGACTTTTAATCTACCCGTTTACGGGTAGAATACGACCTGCTCATATAATAAAGCAGGTAAGGAGAAAACTTATTAAAGGTTTTATACTAAATAAAGTTTTCAAATTCGTGTAATTCTATCACAAAAACAGGCGCTTGTCAACACCTGTTTAATGATTTTTTGTCTTACTGTGTTTATATTAATAGGTTTGCTTCAATAATTTCCGTATACGGGATGTGCAATCCAAAAGAGGGGAGATGGATTCGTCTCTGCTGAGTGTGTTTACTATTTTTGCCATAAACTTTGACAGGTCGGTCTCTACAAACCAGGGGCGGCTCTTTATTTCATCGGGGATATAGGAAAGGTTGGTTGAATAAAGCTTGGTCAGCTTGCCCTCCTCATGTAATTTATCAAACTTCTCGACTCCTTCTGTAAAGAACGCAAAGGTGGTTGCGACATATACATCAGACACCTTCTGCTTTGCTATTTCGTGTATAATATCTATTACCGATTCACCCGAAGCAATCATATCATCGACGATAAGCACCCTTTTACCTTCAAGCGAGCCGCCTATATATTCGTGCTGTACAATCGGGTTCTTTCCGTTTACGATTTTGGAATGGTCCCTTCTCTTATAAAACATACCGACATCGAGCCCCAAGACATTCGCATAATATATAGCTCTGTCCATTGCTCCGGTATCGGGGCTGATTATCGTCATATTATCCTTGAAAATATCGTCGCCTTCGTTATTAATGAAGTTTTTAAGCACCGAATAGGTGGGGTATATGTTCTCAAAGGATGTGTTAGGAATAGCGTTGTGTATTGTAGGGTCGTGTACATCAAACGAAATTATGGCGTTTACGCCGAGATTTTCGAGCTCCTCAAGAGAAACCGCGCAGTCGAGAGATTCTCTGCCCTTTCGTTTATGCTGTCTCGAGGAATAAAGCAGAGGCATAATAACGGTTATTCGGTTTGCCTTGCCGCCGATTGCGGAAAGGACACGCTTTAAATCCTGATAATGCTCGTCCGGACCCATTCTGTTATCGCTCCCGAACATCTTATAGGTGCAGCCGTAATTACCGACATCAACAAGAATAAAAATATCCTTGCCCCTTACGGTGTCAAGAATCTTTACCTTGCCCTCGCCGTTGGAAAAACGAACCTCCTCAATAGGTATAATGTACTTAACATTATTGTTTTCCTCGCCTCTGAGCTGTTTAATTCTGTTTTCTACCATGTCGCCCAGCTTTGTACAGCTGCGCATGACAATTAAACCGAGCTTTCCGTGATTGGTAATACCGACCATAAAAAACACAACATCCTTCCATACTTTATAACTTTATATAATTTCTTATAAGTATTTTAGCCTATTTTAAGCTCGTTGTATATAGTATATTTACACAAAATGTGCTAATATTTTTCGGAAATTTGACGAAAAATATCAAAATGTAGAAAATATGTAAAAAAGCAGATACTATCGGTTGACAACGACGTATTTTTGTGGTATTCTTTTACAAGAACAAAAGTTCGAAAGGTTGTGTAAATAATGGCGGCAAACGATACAAAAAACAGCGGTAAAAAAGACAATAAAATCGAGGACAAAAAATTAGCGCTCGAGACAGCCCTTGCCCATATAGAGAAGCAATGCGGAAAGGGAGCGATAATGCGGCTTGGTGAAAATGTTAAGATGGGAGTTGTAGGTGTTTCCACCGGCTCTCTGTCGCTTGATATTGCGCTTGGAATAGGCGGAATACCGAGAGGCAGAATTATAGAGATTTACGGACCGGAATCCTCCGGAAAAACCACGCTCGCCCTGCATATAGTTGCCGAGGTTCAAAAGGGCGGGGGAGAAGCCGCTTTTATAGATGCCGAGCATGCGCTTGACCCCGTATATGCAAAAG
>PGZT01000054.1 GCA_002841455.1 Firmicutes bacterium HGW-Firmicutes-21
TGACATCGGTATTGATAGGTATAAAAAGGAGCTCGACGAGAAAGTTGAGTTTTTGGAACACCTGATAAGCCATTATAATGACGGTAAAAGGAAGAGCTTTTACTGTATCGCAGTTAATCTATTAGAGCTGTCGGACTTGAAAGAAATAAATGAATATATACAAGAAAACATAAGCGAGAAACCGTTATCTCAAAAGGAAAAAATACAAATGATAGAATCTTTGTTTATGGAAAAAGCAAAAGACAAGAATATTGACCTGCAACTTAGAAAATAAGTTTGGGAAAAAGGCACCATTGACCTATATAAAACAGCCACGGAGGACGGGGTCTTCAGCTATACATTTTTCAAGGGAATTGCCATTAAATAATCATTCGGTAAAAATACAACGGTTTTATTAATAGGGAGGTATAACAGTTGAGCCTTACAGATGCGCTTATACTCTATCGGGATAACGGAATATATCCGTTTCATATGCCCGGGCATAAGAGAAACTCCTTTATGCTTGGTACGCCTGCCGATATAGGAACGGACATTACCGAAATCGACGGGTTTGACAACCTCCATGCGCCAAACGGTATACTTGCTGTCGGGATGCGAAAAGCCGCCAAGCTCTACGGCAGCGACCGTTCTTTTTATCTTGTTAACGGCGGCACCTGCGGAATATTAGCCGGTATTTTTGCNTTGCCTGTACCCGAAAGGGAGACAGGGTTCTGTTAGCCCGAAACTGTCATAAATCGGTATATAACGCCGTTAAGCTGAGAGAGCTTAACCCTGTATATGTATTTCCGCAAAATGACTCGGAGTACGGTGTTTTAGGCAGCATATCGCCCGAATCGGTAAAGACCGCATTACTGGAAAACAATGATATACGGCTTGTGATTGTAACCTCTCCGACCTATGAGGGAGTAGTTTCCGATATTTCCGCAATTGCGGCGATTACGCACGAGTACAGCATACCGCTTTTTGTGGACGAGGCACACGGGGCGCATCTTGGGCTCTCCGAGCATTTTCCGGTAAATTCTATAAAAGCAGGTGCGGATATTGTGGTTCACGGGCTGCATAAAACACTGCCCGCACCGACACAGAGCGCATTATTACATATAAACAACAGCATTGTGGATTGGACAGAGGTGCAAAGACAGCTCGCTGTTTTCCAGACGAGCAGTCCGTCATATATTCTAATGGCAGGGATAGATTCCTGTATCGAGCTGCTTGTTCGAGAAAGGGATAGGCTGTTTGCCGATTATGATAAACGGTTGAATGATTTTTACGACAGAATGAGAGAATTAGAAAATATAAGGATATTAAGCAGCGGCAACACCTTTTTCAGCTTTGATAAAGGTAAAATTCTTATTTCGGTAAAAAACACCGATATAAACGGAACACAGCTAAAAAGAGCGTTGCTTGACAAATACCTGCTACAGCTTGAGATGGCAATGGGTGATTATGCGCTTGCGATGACAAGCATTTGTGATACGGACGAGGGTTTTTTGCGGTTGGGGGGCGCATTGCTTGAGATTGATGCAACGCTTAATAAAGTCCCTGAGGATGAAAATGGAAATGTACCCTTCGGCACACCCGAGGTTGTAATGCCTTCATATGAGGCGGAGAGCCGTGAGGGCAGATTTATACCTCTCTCGGACAGTAAAAACGCGGTTTCAAGAGAATATATATATGCATATCCTCCTGGAATACCGCTGCTTGTACCGGGTGAGAGAATAACCGAACGGCTCATATCCTCCATAAACGGACTCTTTGCCGAAGGCGTACCCGTTAAGAGCTGTTTCCTGCGGCTGCCCGAGCAAATAAATATTGTTTTATAACACAGGTTGGCTTGACATTCGGTGATATTTTTGATAATATATAGAAAATATTTCAGCTCACAGCTTTTATACTAAGGAGATGCACATATGAAGAGAATACAGACATTGGAGACAAAGGACCTTCCGAAATCGGCTGAAAAGGGTGGCTGCGGCGAATGCCAGACCTCCTGCCAATCGGCGAGCAAGACCTCCTGCAGCATTGTAAACCAGCTCTGCGAGTCGCAGAACGAGCAGTGCAAGAAGAAATAACTGCCAAATAAAGGCGTTTGCCGGTCAAGCTGACCGGCAAATACTTTGTCGAAGGGAAATTGTTATCATGATACACCGTTATAAGAGCAACGGATACAATATAATTATCGACGGCAACAGCGGAGCGGTACACTCGGTTGATGCTCTCGCTTATGACATTATAGGTATGTACGAAAATACGCCGAAGGACGAAATTGTCACGCAGATGCTGGATAAATACAAGGATCAACCCGATATAACCGAGTCGGACATTCGGGATGTTTTTGCCGACATTGAGGAGCTTATCGATAAAAAAAAGCTGTTCTCAAAGGATGCTTTTGCTCCCGTTGCGTTTGATTTTAAAAAACGGCAATCGGTTGTCAAGGCGTTGTGCCTACATATCGCACACGATTGCAATTTAGCGTGCAAATACTGCTTTGCCGGCAAGGGCGAGTATTGCGGTGAAAAATCGCTGATGAGCTTTGAGGTCGGCAGAGCCGCCATAGACTTTTTAATAGCGGCTTCGGGAACACGGAGGAACCTTGAGGTCGATTTCTTTGGCGGAGAGCCGCTTATGAACCTTGAGGTCGTCAAGCGTTTGGTCGCTTATGGCAGAGAGCAAGAGGCATTACATAACAAGAACCTCCGCTTCACCCTAACCACAAACGGTATTTTGTTGGATGAGCAGGTTATGGAGTTCGCCAACCGTGAGATGAGCAATATTGTTTTGAGCCTTGACGGTCGGCGGGAGGTGCATGACCGCTTTCGTGTCAGCCGTAGCGGTAGGGGCAGTTATGACATAATCCTCCCCAAGTTCAAAAAAATGGCGGCGTTACGCAACCATAGGAATTACTATATACGGGGAACATATACGCATTTCAACACCGATTTCGCATGCGATATTCTGCATATGGCGGATCTCGGCTTCAGGGAGATATCTATGGAGCCTGTTGTCGCTCCGCCGAGCGAGCCCTATGCGTTGACCGAGCAGGATGTTGCCCTTTTATGCGAGCAATACGAGCTCTTAGCCGTGGAAATGCTAAAACGGAGTAAAAAAGGCGAGGGCTTCAACTTCTTCCACTATATGATAGACCTTGAGATGGGTCCCTGCATTATAAAACGCATATCGGGCTGCGGAGTTGGGAGCGAATACCTTGCCGTAACCCCTACGGGCGAGCTTTACCCCTGCCACCAATTTGTCGGGGACGAGGGATTCCTGCTCGGCAATGTCTATGACGGCGTAACAAACACCGCTCTGCGGGACAGCTTTAAGCTATGCAATGTATATACGAAAAAGGAGTGCGGAGATTGCTTTGCCCGTCTTTATTGCGGCGGCGGCTGTGCCGCAAACTCCTATCATTCGAGCGGCGACATCAACGGCACATATAAAATAGGCTGCGACCTGCACCGAAAACGCATCGAATGTGCGGTAATGCTGAAGGTCGCCGAGGCTTTTCTGAGAGATTGAGGAAGACGGCATCAATTCTTTTTGTCGTCCTTGTCTTTTTTGTCTGTATCGGCGGCAGAGGCGCATATCTGCCTTAATCCAAGAATAGTCGCAAGCGTATCTCCAAGCTCATTAAAAACAGCGGATAATAAGCTCAACTCATTATCGGAAAGGCATTTTGCGATAGCAGCCGCCGCCGCACTTATTGCAGCGGTCAACTCCAAACCACTTGATTTTTTATTAGTGTCGCATATATTATTCTCACACTGCTCCATTACAATCACCGATATAATAATATGTTCGGAGCGGCGAAACTACACCTTGTAAGATAAATAAATATAAGAGCAAGAGTTTTCCACCGCATAAAACACACTCACCCGTAAAATAATATGAATATTACATTATACGAGAGGGTGAAAAAGGCATGGCAAAGCAGGGAATGAGGCGGCCGGACCCTAAGGAGCCGCATGGAACGGAAAATCACCAAAAGGCGAATTACCCCAAAAACGAGGTAAAGCCTGTCCCCGAGTTACAGGGAAAGGCTAAAAAAACCGATAAAAAGGCAGCTCCGAAAAAGGGAAGATAACCATAGAGTTTTCACAGCGTATATCCCCTGTGTCTGTTAGAATTTATTCGACAGGTAAGGGGGTATTTTACTCCTATATCATATATTGACTCAATGAATCGTAAACCGCATTGGCGAAGCTCTTGGATGCGCCCCAATCGAAACGGAACAGACCCTCGCCTCCGCCTCCGCTTATGCTGTGAACCCTTGTTTCCCCCATAAAGTTGTCTATTGTGACGGTGAGCGTAAGACGGTTCCCGGCACGGTAATAATGCTTCTCGTACACAAGCACGGTGCAGATGCCGCCGCTCGGTGCGGAAACGGTATATTTATCTATGCAAATTCCTGTTATGCTACCGCTCACAATCCGCTCATTTAAAATACTTATAGCTTCCTGAATACTTAACGAAACCGTAAAGGTGTCCATTTATACATCACTCCGTTTACTGTTATTGGTATCATTATATACAGACGGCATAATTATTTCAAGTATATTTGCGGCGAAAAATAAAAATATCACAAAATTTTACTCCAGGTATTGACAAACAAAAAAATGTATGTTAATATTACACAAAATTACTTTTAGGAATTGACACAAATGACAAAAGCAACCTACTTTTTCGAATTTAGACAAAACGGATCCATGCCCGCAGATGCTTCCTCAACCAAGCATTACGCAGGGCTTATCAGGTTATCGTCATTTCGGGGTAGGTAAACAAAAATAAGGGTTTATTATACGATATGATTATAACGGTGTAAGCAATGCGAGGGTTTTCGCAAAAAGGCTTACACCGATTTTATTTTATAAGGGAGAAGAGCGAATATGCTGCACGAATATTATAATAACAGCAACGAGGACGGAAGGTTGAGAAACGGCAAGGTCAATAAAGTAGAGTATATTACCACACTTCACTTTTTAATGAAGCATTTACCCATTAAATGCAGTGTGCTTGATTGCTGCGCCGGAACAGGAGTTTACGCTATACCGCTTGCCGAAGCGGGTTATAAAGTAACCGCAGGCGACCTTATACAAAAGCATGTTGATATTATAAAGGCCATCGACAGCAAGGGTTTGCTTGAGGGTGTGTTTCAAGGGGATGTACTGGATATGTCCCGCTTTGCTGACAGTAGCTTTGATGCGGTACTCTGCCTCGGAGCATTGTATCACCTGCAAACTGAACGGGAAAGAGAAAAAGCGGTAACCGAATGCTTAAGGGTATTAAAGAAGGGTGGAATTTTTGTCTTTTCCTACATAAACAGAAACGCTTGCTTTATAAATCACTTTAAAAAAGCACCTTCTCAGGTTGAGCAAACATTGAGACTTTTAGATGATGACAGCGGAAAAGTTGTTTTCTATGCTATGGATTTTGGAGAAGCAGATAAACTGATGAATAAATTCGATACCGAGAAAATTGTGGAGGTAGGAACGGACGGTTTAAAATATGTTCTGTACGAAGAAATTAACACCCTTGACGACGAGCAGTTTGCTTCCTACATGAAGTATCAGCTTGCAACCTGCGCCCAACCATCAATAATAGGACATAGCATGCATGGGTTGTGGATAGGGAGGAAACAATGATGAATCTTGTTATCAGAAAAGCAACTTTAAATGATGCCATCGGAGTAGCAGTTGCTCATACAGAGTCATGGAGAGCAGCATATAAAGGCATGAATGGTTATGCAGCGAGAGCCTGCAAGCTGCTTATCCCTGTGATGAGAGCACATAATATGATTAAAATAACAATAACAAACGAGAAGAGTAACGATGCCTCAATGCGTGTTTGTGAAAAAATAGGCGCTGACCTATTACGGGTTGCAGAATTACCGAAGTGGACGGCTCTATATGCAGACGGACAGCGTTATGTAAATATTTATGAATGGAGTTTTTAAAGATGCAGATAAATAAACAAACAATAACACTACAAACCGAGCGGTTGATACTCAGACCGTTTGAAGAGAGCGACTTTGAAGCGGTACACAGCTATGCGAGCAATTATGAAAATATAAAGCACATGACATTTGGACCGAATAAGGAGGAACACACTAAGGAATTCATTAAAAATGCTATTAACAAAGCCAACACCGTTCCTCAAACCGAATACGAATTTGCCATTACCCTAAGGGAGAACGAAAAGCTGATCGGCGCATGCGGACTTCATACCAATAAGGAACTAACAGAAGGAAACCTTGGCTGGGTTTTACATATGGATTACTGGAAGAAGGGATTCGGTACCGAGTTTGCACATGAGCTTCTGCGTTTCGGTTTCGAAGAGCTTAACCTCCACCGTATTTATGCGACCTGTGATGCGGATAATTACGGCTCCTACCGTGTAATGGAGCGAAACGGAATGCGTCGCGAGGGATATTTTAAGCAATGCCGTCCCGGTCGCAAGTGCGACCCCGACAAATGGTATGATGATCTTCATTATGCAATACTGAAAGAGGAGTGGGAGAATGGAAAACAACAAGGAAATTAACACACTGCGAAACAGCGCCTATTTATACGATTACGACAACAGGGACATTCTGCTTGCCGATATACCCTTTTATCTCTCTTACGGTGATTATGCCAAAGACGGTGTTCTTGAGCTTGGATGCGGTACGGGTAGGGTATCTTTGGTATTGGCGGAGAACGGCTTTTCTGTTACAGGATTGGATTTATCCGAGAATATGTTAGCGGCATTTTATGACAAATTAAGGGAAAAACCGGATATTGTAAGTGAAAGAATCAATATTATACAAGGTGATATGACAGACTTTTCGTTAGAAAAAAAGTTCGGGTTGATAATATCCCCGTTTCGGGCATTTCAAGCGCTTACAGACGACAAGGATATTGAGAAATCACTTGCATGTATAAAAAACCACCTTGTCGAAAACGGTATTTTTATAATAAATACCTTTCGCCCTTATGACAATATCGGAGAGGATTGGGTTTATCCCGAGCGTGTTCAATGGGAGCGTACAGATGAAAAAACAGGGATGCATATTGTAAAAAAGCATTGGGGTGATAAAATTCACATAAAAAACCAGATTATTTATCCTCATTTTACATTTGAGGTTACATATCCCGACGGCAGAGTTGAAAGAGTCACAGATGACTTTAAGCTGAAATACTATAGATACGAGCAATTGAAATCATTATTGGAGTTTAACGGATTCGATATAATCGAGGAATACGGATGGTACGATAAAAGCAGCATTGTCGGCGGAAGAAAGCTTATATTCATTTGTAAAAAGGCGGAATGAAGGTTAACTGTTCCGAAAACACCTTAGCAACAATAAACCACATATGGCTTTACGGCGGGACATTTGTTCCGTCGAATTTTTTATTGGGATTATAATTACATTAATGAATATAAAGATAAAAAAGAAAACAAAATACATTATGGATATATTAAAATGAGGGGAGTGGATATAGATATGACGATAGGATTACCGAGGGCAATGCTCTATTACAGATATAAGGTCCTGTGGGAGACATTTTTTAAGGAGTTAAGCTGTGACATAGTAACGAGCGGCGAGACAAACAAGCAGATATTACATGACGGCATAAAATTCTCGATAGACGAATGCTGCTTACCCGCCAAAATATATATGGGGCATGTATATTCGTTGATAGGCAGGTGCGATTATATTTTAATCCCCCGAATCGCAAGCTGCAGGGAGAAGAACGATGTATGCGTTAAGCTCAACGCTCTGTATGATATCGTAAAAAGCACCTTTGAAAACGCAAATATACTCGATTATAATGTTGACGCATATAACGGCGAGAGCGAGAAAAAAGCCTTTATAAATATGGGCAGAAGGTTAGGAAACGGCTATCTAAAGACTTTAACCGCATATAAAAAAGCGAAAAAGGCACAATCCCAAGCCGAAAAACAAAAGAACGCGTTACAGGCAATGACGCTTGAAAATTCGAGCGGAGTAAAAATCCTGATGGTCTCCCACCCCTATAATATCTATGACCGATTAATCGGCTACCCGATTACACAATATATAAGCTCTCTCGGAGGTGTTTGTATATCCGCCGATGCGTCGGATAAAAAGGAGAGCAGAGCAAGGAGCGAGGAAATATCCGAAACCCTATATTGGTTATACAACAAGGAATTGGTCGGCTCGATAAAATTATTGGAGAATAAAATCGACGGAATTATACTGCTCACCGCATTCCCGTGCGGACCGGATTCCTTGGTTAATGAGCTGATTATAAGAAAATCCACGAGGATACCGACCATAAATATTATTCTGGACGAGCTGCAGGGTGAAGCGGGTATGCAGACACGAGTTGAGAGCTTCCTTGACATTATCAAGGAGAGGGCTCGGGTAAAAAGCGTCTGATTTTTTATTGTATAAGGAATGATTTAATAATGCAAAAGGTAATAAGCTTTCCGCATATGGGAAATTATCATATTCCGATAGAAATCCTGTTGAGGATGGTTTTTAAGGAGCATATTGTTATGACAGCTCCTAAAATCACCAAAAAAACACTCGAGATAGGCAGCAGGCACAGCCCCGATTTCGTATGTGTTCCGTTCAAATATAATTTAGGCAACTTCATAGAGGCGCTCGACAAGGGAGCAAATGTTTTGATTCAATCGGGCGGAGGCTGCAGATACGGCTATTATGCCGAGATTCAAGAATTGATTCTAAAGGATTTAGGCTATGAATTTGAATTTATAAAGCTCATTGGGGGTGATCTCAGCCCTGTTAATCTATACAGGAACTGTAAAAGAATAGGCACAACACTCTCCTTCCACCGTTTTCTTTACTGCTTTTTGCTTATTATAAAAATGGTTAGGCTGATTGACGAAACAGAGGCTTATATAAGGGAAAACATAGGCTTTGAGGTAAAACAAAACAGCTTTGACAAGCTGCACGGGGAGTTCTTCGAGGAATTAAAAACGGTAAGGAACTTCAGCCGCTTGCATAATATCCGTAAAAAATACAGTTGTCTGTTCAGGTCGATTGAGATAAAAAAGCCGCCCAACTGCCTGAAGGTGGGCGTTGTCGGCGAGCTGTATACAATTATGGAGCCCTTTTGCAATTACTTTTTGGAGAAGGAGCTCGCTCAAAACAATATACAGGTCAGCAGATATATCACCGTTACCTTTTTGTTATTTGAAAAAACAAGAAGGACAAAAAAGACGCTGAAAGCGGCGGGGAAATACCTTAAATATACAATCGGTGCGGACGGAACCGACAGCGTGGAGAGAAGTAAAACGCTTGCGGAGCGGGGCTATGACGGGATAATCCACCTCAAGCCGTTCGGGTGTATGCCGGAGGTAAACGCTATGCCCATGCTGCAAAACATCAGTAAGGATTATAAGATACCGATACTTTATTTCAGCTTCGATTCCCAGACCTCCGAGACAGGCGTCAGGACAAGGTTGGAGGCGTTTTATGATATGCTGATAATGAAAAAGGAGTTTGAAAGATAAATCTTTCAATACACGGTTTTGTGCCTTGGTTGCAAGAGGTGCAACCATTTGTATGAACATTTCAT
>PGZT01000055.1 GCA_002841455.1 Firmicutes bacterium HGW-Firmicutes-21
AAGAGCGACCATATCCTTGGTAGAGGTTTTGCCCACACTCCCTGTAACTGCGATAATTTTCGTGCCTGACAACCTGTCTCTGCGATACCATGCCGCAAGCTCTTGGAGCGAATCGGTCGTGCTGTCTACAAGTATCGTGTTTTCGGTGAAGTAGTTCTCGTCCTCAACCAATGCAAAATTACCCTGTGACGTTATCTCTTTCACAAAGATATGAGCATCTGTTTTGCTACCCTTTATCGCAACGAATAACCTGTTCCTTTTTATGTGAGCCTCCCGACTGTCGGTAAAGACTCCGCTTATCCGTACGCTTTTATCGGTTGAATCGGCTATTCTTCCGCCGACAGCATCAGCTATTTCTCCGAGTGTAAGATACAAGCCTTATCCCTCTTTCTGGTTTATCCTTTATTCCTGATCGGTATATCTGAACTCAACCTCTATAATTGTTCCGGGTGCGACATATTCACCGGCTGCCGGACTTTGGGACACAACATTGCAGTTGGTATAATCGTTTCCGAAAATACCCTTTATAGATATGTTCAGATTGTTGTTTATTATGGTTTTATTAGCGGCGGAGGGAGTAAGGTTGAACACGCTCGGGACCTTAATCGTGTTCTCCGGAGGGGTATCATCTGTATAAAGGACAACCATTCCGTTCTGGGATATAATGCTCCCCGCAGGGGGAATCTGTTCGGTTATAATAGCTCCGGTTCCCTTGACAACGCATTTTATTCCTAAATTCTCAAGCACAAGCTTAGCAGCTGCAACTTCGCTTCCGACATAATTGCCTATTGTTTTATCCGTGTTCTCGGCATGAGTCGGTTCGATACCGAGATAGGGCAGAACCTCGCTTAAAACACTCGAGATAACAGGTGCGGCAACAAGGCTTCCGTAATAATTCTGTCCTGTCGGCTCGTCAACCAGAACAATAATAGCTATCTGCGGATCCTCCGCAGGCGCAAAGGTAACACAGGAGCTTACATAAAGATTTGCCGGCAGTTTATCTCGTTTCTGCGATGTGCCTGTTTTGGACACCACATTATAACCGCTAACATTTGCGTTCTTTGCCGAATTAACCAAAGCTTTTAGTATAATGTTACAGGTCTCCTTGGAAATGACCTGCCTTTCGTTATCGTACTCGAATGCTTTTACAACGCTTCCCTTTTCGTCCACAAGTGCCTTTGCTATATGCGGTGTTACCAAATAACCGCCGTTTGCAACAGTTGAAACCGCTCTGAGGTGCTGCAGCGGAGTAACCTTAAAGGTCTGACCGAATGAATATACAGAAAGCTCAAGAGCTTCAAACTGCGTATTGGTTGTTTTGAAATAGATTGATTTCGCTTCGCCTAAAATATCCGTTCCGCAGGTATCGGTATACCCGAATGCTTTAAAATACTGCTCGAATATTTTTGTGCCAACCTTGGTTCCTATTTGAACAAAAGCAGGGTTGCAGGAGTTTTTCAACGCCGTAGCGAAGTCCTGCACACCGTGACCGTGTGTCGAATGGCAATGGATAGGTATGCCTGAAACAATCATTGTTTTACAAACAAATTGATCGCTCTCTTTAATAATACCCTCCTCAAGAGCCATCGCACTGGTTACTATCTTAAAGGTGGAGCCCGGCTCATATGTTTTCGAAACCATAGAGTTGTCCCACATCTGATACAAGAGCTGCATCTGATATGACGCTTTTTCCTCATCGGTTCCGTTGAAGGAAAAGAGCTTTTCTTCATAATAGTCGGTTAGTACATTATGATTGTTTAAATCAAAGTTGGGATAAAGAGCCGATGCAAGAATCTCACCCGTATGTACATCCATTACAATACCGGTGACACTGCCGTTCGGCTTATTATCCTTATATGCTTCGTAAATATATTTTTCCAGTATCGACTGTATTGTATAATCAATGGTAGTTATAATATTTAATCCGTTTTGCGCTTCTATGAAGCTCTCATATTTAAAGGGCAGCGGGTTGCCTGTCGCATCCGTTGCTCTTACCGCTCTTCCGTTAGTTCCTCTTAGGTATTCATCATATGTAAATTCGATACCCGCAAGTCCGTTATTGTCCGTTCCGACAAAGCCGAGCATATGACAGGCAAGCGTGCTGTAGGGGTAGTACCTCTTTGTTGTTTCCTCAAGATTAACTACCCTGCTAAGGTTATTATCATTTATAAAGGCTCGGACAAGATCCTCTTCCCTGTCCTCAATGGTTTTTTTAATCAATTGATATTTACTGCGTTTATTTTGACATTTGGTTATAATGGAATCCCTGTCTACATCCAATATGTCGGACAACCGATTTGCTATAAGCATCATTTGAGTATCATCTTTTATCTCGTTAGGAGATATAAAAACATTGTAAACGGTTGCGCTGACGGCAAGCGGCTTTAGGTTGCGGTCATAAACCGTTCCTCTTTTTGCGCTTATGCTCATTTCGTGAGTATACTGCTCGAGTGCATCGTTCTTCAGCTGATCCGGATCAATAAGCTGCAGGGTCGCAAGACGGGTAACAAGAAAAGCGAGTATCAAGGTAATTAACAATACCGATACCTTCGCTCTGATAATTATTGACCTTCCGGTCTTTTTAACCTTTTCTTGTTTTTTCAAAACGCTACAATCCCTTCAATTAGATGCTCTTATGAAAATAATTTCCGAAAGCTTATATCCTTCGGATTACCTCCCGATAATCAATATATTTATATTTATCCGAAAAAATACCGATGTAAGTTTTTATGTAGAATAATAACCGTGTTTTATTTCAGGAAGTCTCTTATAATCTCCCCAATACCGGCGAGCATAAAGCCGAAACCGCCCTCTTCACCGTCGTCATACTTAATTATCTCGCCCTTGTCGTTCGGCAGCAGGCTTATATGCTTGCGTGGCAAGGTCTCTTTTTTAACCATTCCCAGCTCGGTTGTCGCAAACTTTTCTATTTCTACAAGATCGTCCTTTTTATCAAGCTTGATGCTTAGATTGTATTCGTCATTTTTAAGCCTTGTAATCTTTGCGTCGAGCTTCCCTATTTCGTTATTATACTTATCAATCTCCGCATAATTCATCATCATAAAAAGAAACAATACCGTAACTATTACGGATGTAAACACTATTGCGATAGGGAACGGAGATTTTTCCTTTTTGCGTATGGTAATAATCTTTGGACTCCTGACGGCGTGGAGCGACGAGGGATTGCGACGGTTCATTCCCACAACAGAGCCTGTCCGTTTTTTTACCGCAGGCTTATCCTCCGTTTTCGGGACTGCGTTACGCATTCCGACGCTTTGAGAGACCATGCTTTGTTTACCTTGCCGCACTGCGTTTACAGGAGCAGAAATCCCGCTTTTTCGAGCTGTTGCGGGCTTATTCGATTTTGGCAGCGGCTTGCCCGGGTTTTTGTTGCTGTTGCGATTCTCCATTTTCTTCCCTTCCTTATATTACCCAATCACCGTTACCCTGTTCTAAACGGTTATTTTTTCCGCCACTCTCAGCTTCGCACTGTGCGAGCGGCTGTTTTCCAAAAGCTCCGTATCGCTCGGAGTTATTATTTTTTTTGTTATAATCCTTACCGACGGCTTATTCCCGCATACACATACCGGGAAATCTCTCGGACATATGCAGGGAGAATTTAATCGGTTAAATACAGTCTTAACAATTCTGTCCTCAAGAGAATGGAAGCTTATAACAGCTATCCTTCCGCCCTCTTTAAGTAATGAGACACCCTTTTCAATCGTTTTCCCGATTGCATCAAGCTCGCCGTTTACCTCTATGCGTATTGCTTGGAAGCTGCGTTTGGCAGGGCTTCCGCCCTCATTACGGTACTTTGCGGGGACAGCGGACGCTATGACCTCCGCAAGAGCAAGCGTGGTTTTTATCGGCTCGNNNTCGTTTTCCCGTTCCTTAACGATACGCTCGGCGATTCGCTTGGCAAACCGTTCCTCTCCGTACTCGAACAGAATTCGTACAAGCTCCCTCTCGCCGTAATGGTTAATAACCTCATATGCAGTGAGCGTATCGGATTCGTCCATCCGCATATCAAGCGGCGCATCATAACGGTATGAAAATCCCCGTTCGGCGTTATCAAGCTGATATGATGAAACACCGAGGTCCATTAAAATTCCGTCTATCTCCGTAAATGAATTGTTTTTTATAACCGAATCAATATTTATATAGTTATCCTTAACAAGTAATAACCTTTTATCATTTATGTTTATCTTGGCGTTTTCAATCGCCGCTATATCCCGATCTATCGCTATAACTCTTCCTTTGTCTGACAGCTCCTCAAGTATCAGCTGTGTGTGTCCGCCGCCGCCCAGTGTGCAGTCGCAGTAAACACCGTCCGCTTTTATGGCAAGACCTTCAATAACCTCACGGCGCATAACCGGGTAATGTATAAAATCCATAATCTAAAAATCCAGCTCTACAAGCTCTTTTGTAACTTCCTCATTGTCGATGTATTGCTGTTCAGCCTCCCATGCCGACGCACTCCAAATCTCTAAGTGACTCCTGTTGCCCGCCACGACAACATCCTTATCGAGTGACGCAAACTCACGGTACAGCTGCGACAAAATAACTCTGCCCTGAGCATCCAAGCTGCATTCATAAGCACCGGAATAAAAATAACGCCTTACTCTTCGCTCCTTGGCAATCGGAAGCTTTTCGAGCCGCTCGGTAAACTCGTTCCACGCCGACATCGGATAAATGCAAACGCATTTATCCAACCCTCTGGAGAGCATAAACTTATCGCCCAATTCCTCGCGTAGCTTGACGGGAATAAACAATCTTCCCTTAGCATCAATCGTATGTCTGTATTCGCCGTAGAACATGCTTAACCCGTCCTTTCTTATATGTATATCCTTTAAATCTGAGAAAAAGGTAGAATATGGAATTTTAATGGTATTTTATGGGAACAATTACCCTTTTGTACCACTTCGCCCCACCATTGACACTATTATAATATGATTGTTTAAATATTGCAATAGCTTTTTTCTTTTTTTTATAATTTTTTTTCGACAATTGTGCGATATTATGTCAAGTGTGACAAAAACACACAAGTTATTGTGTTCTTGTATTGTTTTCAGCACCTTTTCGCCAGCTTTGTATATCATTATGTAAACAAACCTTTGTTCGTTTTTATGTCATTTTATGACAATAATGTATAATTTTCGAACAGATGTTTTTTCTGCGCATAATTTTCTTTTATATTTACTATTTCGACTTTCAGTCCGACCTTTTACGAGTTTATTCGATTTGATGCATTAAAATCACCGTATAAATCTAAAAACGAAAATATAAATAACGATAAAAAAGGAATCGTTTTCAAAGACGATTCCAAAGCTGAAATATATTGTTTTTGTACTTTTACGAGTTTTTCCGTTCTTTGATGCTTGTGGATTTTTATCTCTTTTAAGATGATTTTTCGTTATATTTCTGCCGTTGCGAACATAAAGCCACGGCTTACGCCGTGGCTCAATGAAGTTCCCGCAATAATCTGTTCTAGTTTATGTATAAATTAAACGATAGCTTTGATTACTGATTCTTACTGGCAGCGTAGCAATCGCTGCAATATACCGGCCTGTCGTCCGAAGGCTGGAAAGGAACCTTTGCTTCTTTGCCGCATTGCGCACAGGTTGTCACAAAAAGCTCTTTAGGTGCTCTTGCAGAATTCTTCTTCTTATCTCTGCATTCCTTGCATCTCTGGGGCTCGTTCTGAAAACCGCGTGATGCGTAAAACTCCTGCTCGCCGGCGGTAAAAACAAATTCGCTACCGCAGTCCTTGCAGTTTAATGTCTTGTCTTCGTACATTTGCTCTTTCTCCTTAGTTTGAAAATTTACTGTTTTTTATTTACCCTCGGACGGAATTACACCGTCATAAAAACTATAACAATTTGCAACTGCAAGTTGTGTTAGCATCGCTTTTTTTAAGCTACAAAGGCATATTATCGGTTTGGTTTAATGGTTTCCTTTAACTTTTTCTTAATTCTAAAAACAGCGTTCCCCACGCTCTTGATGTCTCTTTTCAAATTAATAGACATATCCGCATAGGACATATCCGAAAGATACATCTCAAAAACGGTCAGCTCATATTCCGAAAGCACCGAAAATATCTTGTTGTATAAAATCTCGACGCTCTCTCTGTCTATAAAATCGCTCTCCGGAGACCCGGATACATCCGGCACATTATCGTAAGAGCCTTCATCGTAGGGAACAAGCGTGTTATATTGTTTGTTAAACTTGCGAACCGCACTGATAATACTGCTTTTTATGCATATAGAAGCGTAAGTAACGAATGATGAGGACTTGCTGTCATAGGTTCTGACAGCCTTTAACAGACCTATTAGCCCCTCTTGAATGAAATCATCTTTCTCTGAAACAGGTAAATTGAGCTGCTTTACATACCACTCAAGTAAACGCTTATATTTTGCGGCAAGCAACTCAAAAGCTCTCGCATCGCCCTGCTTTGCGGAAGCAATAAGTACATTTTCGGTGCTTGAAACAGCCATATCGGTATTCTTTTCCTTATAATGCAACAAAGACACCGCCAACTTGTGAAACTTCAACACCCTCATTATACATAATTTTTCAATAAAGTCAATAGTTTTATTAATTTTATTGAAAGTTTTTTAATATCAATTGTAAACCCGCTGATAACCGGCGGGGACTTTTTAATATTTTGCAACCGGAACAAATCGCGCAAGACGAGCGTGCATCTCCGGAAGCTTTGCTTCAATGTCCTTGGCAAGAGCTATTTGACATTTTGCTCTTAATAAATTATGTTTTGGTTTTTTGCATTTAAAATAAGTATCCCCGTTAAGATAATCGGTCAAAAAGCGAGCGGCAAGCTCCAACGCCATAATAATAACCCCGTCCGGCAGGCTCTCAAGCTCTGTCTTTGTTACCATATCGAAAACCTGCGGAATAAATCCGCATGCAAAGCATTCGTATTTATTAAGATCAAGAGATACCTTTGATAAATCCTCCTCGTCCTCCTCTGCGGTATTCGCCGCAAAACGAACGGCATCGCCGAAGTCGTGAGCGACAAAACCGGGCATTACCGTATCAAGGTCAATGACTGCGAGCGGTGCATCCGTATTTAAATCAAACATAACATTGTTGCATTTGGTGTCATTATGTGTAACGCGATAGGGCATCTCACCCATCTCATGAAGGACTCTGAACCTTGAAGCGTATTCCTCTCTGCTTAACAAATACTCAAGCTCCGCGAGAACCTCCTGCTTCCTGCCATACGGGTCCCTTTGAGCGGCTTCGTTTAACGCAGCGAACCGCTTCTCCGTGTTATGAAAATCCGGAATGGTTGTATAGAGCTTTTCAGCCGGAAAATCCTGCAGCAGCCGTTGAAAGGTTCCAAACGCTTCACCCGCCGCCTTTAGAACAGAATTGGTTGCCTGACTATAGTTGACCGAATTGTAAACATATGATAAAACACGCCAATAGTCTCCGTTCTCCGAGATATAGAAGCAGCCGCCCTTTTTGTTTTTGTAAATACGCACAACCTTACGCTTTACTTCCTTGTCACCCTGCTCTATCAGCTTTTTTTCTATATGCGATGTTACCAGCTGAACATTGCTCGCAATCTGTTTAGGTTCCTTAAAAACCGCCGTATTTATTCTTTGTATAATATATTTCTTTTTACATTCACCTATAATTGTAGTGATTACATAGGTATCGTTAATATTGCCCGCTTTTATAATGTCATATCCGACATATTCACCTTTTAACTTAAATTCCTCGCAAATAAGTCTAAAAAGAGCCTCCAAAATGGTATACCTCCATAAAAAATATCTTTATATTTTTCGAATTACAGTAGCACAAAAACTAATATGGTTCTACAAAATAATGTGGATTGGACGAATATGCATTACCTGCCTTCTCCCACATCGCTTTTGTTTCGATCAGATGGCAGAACGCTTTTAATATATATCCCGTTTTAATCTCCGTTTCGGGCGCAAGCAGCTCCTCAAGCCTATCATAACGCTGCGACACGCCCGCAAAATTATGCGAACGGCAAAAATTAAAAAAGCTATTTCCCTCTCTGTCCCTCACTCGGTATTCGTAAGTATCGCCGAACAGATAATCAGGTTCAAACAGCTCCTCTATTGCGTGCATTGATGTATTTGGTCGTAGTCCGCAGCCTAAAAATAATATCTTCCCACCCAGCTGCCAAACTCTTTTAAAAGGCGAGTTTGTTCCGCAGGGGGTGGTGTCAAGAACATGCCCGTCAGTTATAAATTCCGCTTTTTCACCGACCGCACAACAGGAATGTGTAGGGCAGAGGCTGCGTATTACGCCCTCTGTTTTAGTGCGGAAATGCTCGGGTATGACACCCACATTCGAGGGTGTCGTGTGATAATCAAAATAAGTATTGTCCTTATTGCAGTATTTATAACTAAGCGTCGGCATAACCAAAGTACCGTCGCCGCTTAATGCCGAAATTAACGCTTCCACAATCTGCGAGGGCGATACCTCTCCGCCGAGAGCCTTTAGCGAGGAATGAACGAGAACGGTATCTCCGCCTGTAACGCCTAATTCGTTTAATTGTGTTTTAATTATATCAATAATTTCCATTGATTTTCCGCCTTTTTGAACACCCTTACGCTCTCGGCGGGCATATCATTAAAATGATTATACATATTTTCCTCACAATTGTCAACCGTTTTTTCATACTTTCCGAATTTTACTGTGTTTTCCGACATATTTGCGCAAATAACAATACAATCTTTGTTATCAAATCGTTCGGCTGTAAAGGTATTATTGTCGGTATCATAAATACGGAGCTGTTTGGATTTAAACAGCGGTTCCTCCGCTCTTAGCTTATTCACCCTGATAAACCACTCGTACAGCTCGCTGTCAACCGAATTCCACGGAAACGGACGGCGATTGAACGGATCATGCCAGCCCTCAACACCCGCCTCATCACCGTAATATATACAGGGAACACCGGGCATAAATGCGAGTAAAAGATAAGCGTTTTTAAGTCTTTTTACAGCTTTTCTGCGATTTTGCTCAGACAAACGGTCTGTGGCAAGCTCCGCATTGCTCCTGCCGTTTATCCCCTCTCCGCCAAGGACACTAAATATTCTCTCGGTATCATGTGTCCCGACAATATTCATTATATGCGAGAGCTTATGTGCGGGATAATGCTCGTATAAAATTTGCATCGTAAACTTCAATAAAGCGGAGGAACCATGCAAAACATATTCGATTATTGCGTCTCTTATCGGGTAATTTGTAACAGAGTCAAGCTGCTTACCCAGAAAATATTCCTTCCGCTCATCGTAAGCTATTTTGTTTGTTGCGTCCTCCCAGACCTCTCCTATGACAACGGCGTTATCCTTTTTTTCCTTGATTGCTTCGGTAATTCTCTCGGTAAAGCCGCTTGATAGCTCATCCACCACATCAAGCCGCCAGCCCGCAATACCCATAGCCATATATTTTGGTATGACCGTGTTGCAGATAAAGCTGTCGTAGCTCTCGTTCCGTTTAATTTTCGGCAGATTTTTGAGTCCCCACCAGCTGTCGTATTTCTCGGGAAAATCGGTAAAAGAGAACCAATCGTAATAGGGCGATTCCGTCGACTGAAACGCCCCCAAGGACGAATACCTTCCGTATCTGTTAAAATAAACGCTGTCTGCTCCCACATGGTTGAAAACTCCGTCAAGGACAACGGCTATCCCTCTTTCGGATGCCTTCTTAACGAAATACTCAAGAGCCTTGTCGCCTCCGAACATATCATCAACCTTCATGTAATCGCCGACATCGTATTTATGGTTGGAAAAAGCCTCGAAAACAGGGTTGAGGTATACACAGGTAACACCAAGCTCATACAGATAATCTATTTTTTCCGCTGCGCCGTAAAGAGTGCCCCCGAAAAAGCTGTTGTTGGGGAAATCGTCCCCCCGTTTTTCGGGAAACTCCGGAATCCCACTATCCCAGTCGTAGTTATATACCGCATCCGCTCGCCTATAATCCACTCCGCCCTTTGCGAAACGGTCAATAAAAATCTGATAAATCACACCGCCGTCGAGCCATTCGGGCGTTTTATATTCCTCCGTATAAACAGACATCTGCCATTCGTTTCTAAAGGAGCCTGCCAGCGTGCAGTTTACCCCATCGGTTTGTGTATACAGCCGTCCGTTGGCGGTCTCCGCTTCAAAATGATAGAAGAAAAGCCCTCTGTTCGCCCCACCGGTAATTTCCTTACTGTCTATCGTAACCGAAAAAACCTCATATCCACCTTCGCTGCGGGGCGGGGAGAGCGTAAGCGAAATAATAACCTCCCTGTCGTTGCCGAGATAAAAAAACGCCGACGAGGGATTGTAAGCCTGTTTTATAAAGAATTCGATTGTGATAATGCTTCCGCACGCAAAGGCAGCCTTATCTGTAAGGCTGCCGTCGCAATATCTTTTTATAAAAGCATCTCCGTCCTGCCGCTTATAATAATTCATTCGCTTTTAGAACATTCCTTCCTTTGGCATTTATGCCAAAAAGCGGGAATTGTACCGCTTTGTATGCAATACAAATGGATGCACCTCTTGCAGCCAGGGTACAAAACCGTATTTAAAAGATTTATCTTTCGAAATTTACCATTTGTTTTATATTCCATATCTTCTCTGAATATTCCGTTATGCTCCTGTCGGAAGCAAATCTGCCCGCATTCGCAATATTTACCAGTGCCGTTTTGTTCCACAGCTCTCTGTTCTCGTATCTTAAAATCAACCGTTTATGCGCCTCGCTGTAATAATCGTAATCCGCTAGACACATAAAGGGATCCGATACACCAAAGGAATACAAAAGATAGTTTGCTATATCGGCAAACGACCGTCCGTTATAACCAACCTGTAAGGAATCAATTGCGCTTTTTAAGCTCTCGCTGCGGTTGTAGTAGTAAGCAGAAGCGTAGCCCTTACGCCACAGCTCCTCAACCTCCTCCGAGGTATGACCGAAGATAAAAATATTATCCTTGCCCACCGTCTCGGCAATTTCGACATTTGCACCGTCCGGTGTTCCTATGGTAACGGCTCCGTTTATCATAAACTTCATATTACCGGTTCCGCTCGCCTCCTTGCCCGCAAGTGAGATTTGCTCGGAAACCTCGCTCGCCGGTATAAGCCGCTCCGCAAGCGTAACATTGTAGTTCTCCAGGAATATCACGCGCATTTTTTCACGAATACTCGGATTCTTTTCTATATCCGCTCCGATATAGCAAATTAACCGAATAATATCCTTCGCCAAATAATACCCCGCCGCCGCTTTTCCGGCAAAGATGAAGGTCTTTGGACGAACGGGCATATTCGGGTTCGCCTTCAGCGTTATATACAGGCTGATTGCATGAAGCGCATTCATGAGCTGACGCTTGTATTCGTGCAGTCTTTTTACATGAACATCAAAAATCGAATCGGGATCAATCCTAATCCCTCTCTTTTTGTACATGAGGTTGGAGAAGGCGACCTTGTTGTCCCTTTTTATCTTCTCGAGAGCGAATAAAACGCTCTTATCATCCTTAAAATCAAGCAGCTTCTCGAGCTCCTCCGCATTGCTATGATAACCCGTTCCGATTGTGTTGTCGAGCAGGTCGGCAAGTCCCGGATTGGCATGACACAGCCATCTGCGGTGAGAGATACCGTTGGTAACATTGATAAAACGGTCAGGGTACATTCCGTAAAAATCCTTGAAAATAGTTTCCGTCAATATATTCGAATGGAGCTGGGAAACACCGTTTATGTGATGGGAGCCGACCACCGACAGGTTTGCCATTTTTACCTGACCGTGATCGATAATCGACATCCTGCCCACCTTTTCCCAGCTTCCGGGATAAACTGTCCACGCATCACGGCAGAACCGCTCGTTTATCTCCTTTACAATCATATAAATTCTTGGCAGCTTATACTTGAACAGCTCCTCGTTCCAGCTCTCGAGCGCCTCGGGCAGAACGGTATGGTTTGTATAGGAAATGGTGTTAACGGTTATATCCCACGCCTTTTCCCAAGCAAACTTATGCTTGTCGAGCAGCACCCTCATTAGCTCGGGGATAGCAAGTGCGGGATGAGTATCGTTTATATGAATCGCAACCTTTTCGTGCAGGTTATCGAGAGTCTTGTATTGCAAAAGGTGGTTGTTAATAATATTTTGTATGGAAGCGCAGACCAAGAAATACTGCTGCGACAATCTCAGCAACTTGCCCTCGTGATGATTATCGGACGGGTAAAGCACCTTTGAAATTGTCTCCGCCATGGTGTTTTCCTCAACGGCCTTTATATACTGCCCCTGCGAGAAAAGGTCCATATTGAAGTTGTGTGTGTCCCTTGCTTTCCACAGCCTTAACGAGTTGACCGCTTTACCGTCCGCTCCCGGGATAAGCATATCGTACGGCACAGCCTCCACCTCGTCATAATCCTCGTGGATAATCTCGTGAACACCGCCGCTCCATTTTTCGTTTATTCTTCCGCCGAACCTTACGGACACGGATTTGTCCTGTCTGGGAATCAACCACGCCTCGCCGGAGGGAAGCCAGATATCGGGCAGCTCAAGCTGCTCGCCGTCGACAATCCGTTGTTTAAAAATACCGTACTCAAAGCAGATGGAAAAACCCCTTGCCGGATATGACTGCGATGCCAACGAATCCATAAAGCAGGCGGCAAGTCTTC
>PGZT01000056.1 GCA_002841455.1 Firmicutes bacterium HGW-Firmicutes-21
ATCAAGGGACCGCTTATTATTTTATGAGGAAATACAGAGACAGTGACGGATACGAGATTTGGACTGCGGATAACGAAGCTCTTGACAAAGCAGAGCTCTTTTTAACTGTATCAAGCAGCGGTGTTATAGCATCGGTGTCAAATGCACCCTGCAGCTTTATAAAGGAAGCCGAGTTCAACGCTATATATAAATACCATACCGATTGGAATGACAGTATAACAGATTGGTATGACGAATAAAGCATATTCTTATCGCTTTTGCCATATAATATACAGCCGACTTAATGTATCGTAAATGATTAAGAGTCGGCTGTATTTAAGTATTAATCGACAAATAATACAACGGCAAGAGGGAATAGGGTATGAGACTCAGATTTTTGGTAAAAAATAAAAAGCTCAGAGCCAAAATACTTTTAGTTCTACTGCTCATTTTCGCATTTTTGTCTGCCGCCGTAGCGCTTACTCAAAGAAAGGACGACGGTGTTGCTGCGGGAGCGGTTTTTTATCCTATAAAAGCAATCAATACAGAGGAGAAAATATATACGCTGACCGCCACACTTCACGGCAGCGAAAAAGCTAAGGACATTGAGCTGCTGCTGTCTGTATGTGAGGGCTTGGGAGTGCATATAACCTTTTTTGCCGAAGCTGACTGGATTAAAGAGAATAAGGCTTTGGTAAAAAAAATAAGCAAAAACGGCACGCTCGGTTTGTATATAAACAAGAATTTAAACGGCAGGAATCGTAGTTATGTAATGGAGTACATTGCCGCCCGTAACGATGACTTTTTCGAGCAAAGCGGTAAATACCCCAAGCATGTCCGTTTCTCGTACATTCCCGATAAAACACTTACCAGAGTGTTGAATGCATACGGACAATATTGTATCTCATACGACATGGAATTAACAGAGGAGGGTATGGGTGCAATTATTAAGGGAAGCATAATCGATATCGGTTACATAGGTGCGGAAACCGCTTATCTGCTCGCTCAAGCGGTTGGCTCGGCTATATCAAACGGTTTAACCTGTATTAAGATAGGACAGTTTTTATTTGATATCGGAAGTGAAACGGATGAGTTTGGAAAACAATACGCTTGATATTTTAATATGCGGTTTTAAGCCGCTATTTCTTGATTTTGCAAGACAGTTATTCGACATTGAGACTCAGATATCTCAAAAGGATTATAAAATTATTGTTATTGGAGAATCCGGAGGAGCCGTGGCTACAGACCTTTCCTGCGGTTATATAATCTGTCCTCAAAGTATGGAGCTGGACGGAAGAATAAAGTGCGGGGGAATTATAACCTGCGGTATGGACATAAAATGCACGCTATCCTTTTCAAGCATTGATTATGACAAAGCGTTGCTCTCTATAAACCGCCGAATTGATTTTGATGACAAAAGTATTCATCAATGCGAGAAACCTGTGGATTATTACGAACAACTGAGCGTGTATGAAAACTTAGTTCTGCAAGGGTTAAATATATTAACGATGTAAAACAATAGAATAATTTACAGCAGAAAGCAAATAACTGCACTCGAATAGTTAACATGTGATATAATTAACACATGAATAATTAAAAGGGTGCAGTTTTTTATGTCACAAGGAAAGCCAAAATCAATTTTCCATAATAACAGAATAACTAAACTGTTCGTAGAATTTTATTCAAATAAACGGTTATTGTTTTCCATGTATTGTTCGGATATAATGTAATCAGAAACAGTACTGTTTAATTTTGTGAGGTGTATTTTATGAACATCAATATTGCAGATAATTTAAAGAGATTACGCAAGAAAAGAGAAATCACACAGGAGGATTTGGCAAATTTCATTGGCGTGTCATTTCAAGCGGTTTCAAAATGGGAGCGGAATGAAGGATACCCAGACATCACAATTTTGCCTGTTATTGCAAATTTCTTCGATGTTTCACTTGATGAACTTGTCGGTATGGACGAAATCAAAAACAGCACTCGTCTTGAGGCTGTGTTCACACAGCTAAAAGAAAACGCTTCAGTTGGAAATATCGAGAAAAATATCACTCTTCTGCGAGAAGAAATAAAACACTTCCCGAACGATTACAATCTACTGCTTAAACTTGCTCATTATCTGATTTATTGTAATACTGACAAGGAAACACAATTAAATAATAACATGGAATCTTTGAAAATAAACAAACGGATTTTAGAGTTTTGTACAGACGATAAATTACGAGTTTCAGCACAGGAATCTATATGTTATAATTATTTTTCAATGAATGATTACGAAAATGCAGCAAAAGAAGCAAGAAAGCTACCTAATTTATTCAATAGCAAAGAATTAACTATTGCCCCTTTTCTAAAAGGAACAGAATTGATAAAAGAATGCCAAAACACAATAACTTTATTAGCGGGAGCAATAGATAATACATTGCGTATCATAGCAGATGCCAATTGTGGTGAAGGGTTAAACTGGACAAACGAAGAAAGAATTGCAATTTTAGATAAAGGAAATCAAATCTACAAAATCATTTATGACAAAGGCGACTATCACTTTGTGAATGTATATCTTTCTGGAACCTACTGTGTAATGGCAGCGTTATCCTTACTTGACGGTAAAAAAGAACAGGCATTGGATTATCTTGAAAAGGCAGTATATCATGCTATCGAGTTTGACACCTTGCCACCTAAAGCCAAATATACTTCCTTGCTTGTAAATAGTTTAGAATATGATGTTTTGGTCACATCAAAAAACTATTCTCATAGTTGGAGTAAAGAAACTCTTGATAAGTTAAAACAAGACAGGTACGATGTGTTTCGCTCCGATAAAAGGTTTATCGAGTTAATAGAAAAATTGAATCAGCATATCGGGGAAAACAATTAACTTTGTTCAAATGTAAATAAAAGCAGAAGAATCCAGCCACATGGTTAGATTTCCCTGCTTTTTACTTTGTAATACTTGCTATTGTAAATCTTACTTTTTTACAATCTTTGAAAGGCAATACATACTATCGGATGTTTCTTCCTGTTCGGTACGCAAAATCCACTTTCCGTTTGTAAAGTCGGGGATGCTCACAGGCTTGCCTCCGCAGGCGATGGATTCCTCG
This sequence comes from Firmicutes bacterium HGW-Firmicutes-21, assembly GCA_002841455.1. Classification (GTDB taxonomy): domain Bacteria; phylum Bacillota; class Clostridia; order Oscillospirales; family CAG-382; genus UBA1049. Next base: position 3,078 of record PGZT01000056.1, read on the forward strand.
GTTAAGGTGGAGATACACATCCAGGAGGCTGTGTCGTATGTGTCAATCGGCGGAGTTGTTTTTTCCGCTACACTCTCAATAAAAGCGTTGTAAACCAGCCAATCTATTCCGTCATGACCGCTGACGGGATTTTTTTTATACTCCCTCCACATCGGGTGTTCATATTCCTCGGCGTATTTATCCGCACTGTTCACCTTACCCGCAACAGGAGTCCATTCGCTCTCGCCCTCCATATGGATATAGTTCCCGTCCTCGCAGTACATACCCTTTGTACCGCGAACGGTAAACCCTCTTGAATATGCTCTCGGAAGTGTGGTATCAAGTGTTAAAACAATAGTTTGTCCGCCCGCACATTTTATAATTGTGGTTACAATGTCGCCCTGCGCAACATCAACCTTTGCAAGCGGGTGGTCTGCGCCTCTGTTCTCAACAATATACTCATGAAGTCCTCTTGCGCAAGAGGCTACCGAGGTAAGATAAAGCATCCTGTTCCCTCTGTTTATGTTTAGCACCTGTGCAATCGGACCTAATTCATGGGTAGGATAGTTCTCGCAGTTGCGGAGCAAATAATTGCGTTGGCGATAATGGCGGTTAATGTCACCGTTGGCAATCTCGCTGCGTAAATCGTGGAGGTATCCTCCCGAGCAATGAACTATCTCACCGAAAACACCGAGCTTAACCATATTAAGCACCATAAGCTCGCGCCTGCCGTAACAGCAGTTTTCCAGCATCATACAGTGCTTTCCTGTCTCCTCATGAGTTCTCACTAACCTAAAGCAATCATCTATCGAATATGCGCTCCCGACCTCAACACCGACCTGTTTTCCTGCTTTCATTGCGGCGGTCGAAATTTCAATATGCGATTCCCATGCGGTCATTACCAATACCGCATCAAGCTCTTTTATTGCTAAAACTTCACGGTAATCGGTTGTACATATGGGAGCCTTCCCTGTTTTTTCCTTTACACATTCGAACGCATTTTTAGCTCTGTCCTCATACAAATCGCAAACACCGAGAATCTCAATACTGCCTTGCTCACAAAGCAGCATTAGAACTCCTTTAAGTATGCCAAAGCCTCTTGAACCGAGTCCGATAACACCGAGCTTAACCCTCTTTTTTTTCATTTTTTCCGATTTCTCCTATTTACTTTTTATGTTTCACATGTTATACTCTAACCATATCAGAACCAAAAACAAATTAAAATATAAAAACAGCCATTTTTACTATGAAAACGGTCATTTAGGATGTGATACTATTGTTTCCTGTTGCATTTTATGATATGAAAGAGATAAAGCGGCTCTTTTCCGTCAGGTCTGTTATAACATCCATAGATGCAATCCGTCCTAAGGATTTTTATTTCAAGGGAGAGATGCACGATTTCTGGGAGGTTGTCTTCCTTGCCGACGGGAGCGTTTCCGCAACGGCGGACGAGCGTGTCTATCGGTTGTTGCCGGGACAGGTGCTTTTTCATAAACCGCTTGAGTTTCACAGGCTTTGGTCCGAGAACGATACAACGCCACATGTCATAATATTTTCCTTTGACGCAGCAGGCGAGGGAATGCGTTTTTTTGAGAACAAGCTGTTTACTCTCGGTCAAGACGGTACGGAAAGAATAAAGGATATTAGCATAAAAATCCGCACAGCGCTTAAAAACGCCGAAAATACAGATAAAAACGACGACAAATATATATATGATTCTCATAAAGCGGCAAATGCTCTCGAGAGCTTTTTAATAGATTTATATAATACAGAATCGTCAAAAAATATTCCGATAGTGAATGCAGGCAGCGAGGATTATAAGAAAATAGTACGCGTTATGCACCAAAACGCAGACAAGAATCTCTCTGTGCCTCAGATAGCAAAGCTTTGTAATATGAGCGTGAGCAGTCTTAAGAAAAAGTTTTCCTTGTATTCGGATAAGGGCGTCGGCAAATACTTTTTATATGTTAAGATGAGAAAAGCTATAAATATGCTCTGCGACGGGATAACAGCTCCCGAAATAAGTGATACACTCGGTTTTTCAAGCGTAAACTATTTTTATGCGGCATTCAAAAGAGAAATCGGACTCACACCAAAGGATTACCTAAATCAGTTAAAATAATAAATTATTTAAAATTGGAGGCTGTAATGACACTTGTGGTTATGGCTGCCGGAATGGGCAGCAGATACGGAGGACTGAAGCAACTTGACCCTGTCGGTCCGAGCGGAGAGTTTATAATCGATTATGCCGTGTATGACGCTATTAAAGCAGGATTTGATAAGGTAGTGTTTATTATTAAGGAGGAGAATCTTTCGGTTTTTAAGGAAACGGTAGGGAACCGTATTTCGGGGTATATTAGAGTAGAATATGCTTTTCAAAGGCTTGAGGATGTTCCGTCAGGCTATAATATACCGATAGAACGTATTAAACCATGGGGAACAGGACACGCCGTCTTGTCGGCTAAGAGTCAGGTGAACGGTAGCTTTGCCGTTATAAACGCAGATGATTTTTACGGAGGAGAGAGCTATAAGCTCATTGCCGATTACCTTAACAAGAGCAAGGACAGCACAAAAGCGCATTACTGTATGGCAGGTTTTGTTATTAAAAACACCTTGACAGAGAACGGTCATGTTGCGAGAGGCATCTGCGAAACGGATAATAATGATATGCTCGTAAATGTTACAGAACGCACAAAAATTATGCGTGTGGACGGCAATGTTAGCTTTTTTGAAGAGGATAAGGGTTGGACAAGGGTTGATGAAGAGACCACTGTTTCCATGAATTGCTGGGGGTTTGAGCAGAATTTCTTTGATTCACTCGAAAAGGGATTTGCGTCATTTTTAGAGAGCAATAAAAATGACCTGTCTAAATGCGAGTATTATTTACCCTCCGCAGTAAAGGAATCAATGTCAAGCGGCGAGAGCGATGTAAAGGTACTGCTGACAGGTGCGAAGTGGTATGGAGTTACTTATCGTGACGACAGAGCCGCAGTTTTGGAGTACATAAAGGAACAAATAGAAAAAGGGGTTTATCCGAAAAAATTATGGGCGATATAAATATGACAGTAGAAATAAAAAGGGTTGCGGCGGAGTTTAAAATCGGCGGAAATATTATCGGTGTTGATAAAATTGAGATAGGGCACATTAATACGACATATCATATTTTAACCGACGGTGAGGACGATTATATTCTGCAAAGAATAAATACCAATATTTTCAAGGACCCGTACAAGCTGACCGAAAATATTTTGGCGGTAACTTCTTTTCTGGGAGAAAAAATCGTCAAAAACAGCGGTAATATCAAACGAGAAACGCTGACATTAATAGAGACAAGGACAGGCGGACACCTTTATGATACCGACAGCGGACATTACCGTATGTATATATTTATAAAGGAAGCGACGAGCTATAACACAGCGATCAGACCTGTATTGTTTCATAACGCAGCTGTTGCGTTCGGGAGGTTCCAAAAATTACTGAACGATTTCCCGGCGGAGCGTCTGCACGAGACTATCAAAAACTTCCACAATACGCAGAGCAGATATAATGATTTCTGTGCCTCCGTGGAAAAAAACATTTCGGGAAGAGCGGACACGGTAAAAGAGGAAATTGCTTTTATAAAGCAAAGAGCAGGATTTTGTTCACTGATAATGGACAAAATAAATAGCGGTTTAATTCCGCTCAGGGTTACTCACAACGATACAAAGCTAAATAATATAATGATAGATAATAAAACCGACGAAGGCGTATGTGTTATCGATTTAGATACCGTAATGCCGGGCTCGGTATTGTACGATTTCGGAGACAGTATTCGCTTCGGCGCAAGCAGTGCGGCAGAGGACGAAAAGGATTTGGACAAGGTATATATGAGCCTGTCGCTGTTTGAGGAGTTTGCAAAGGGATTCCTTTCCGAAGCAAGGGATACCTTAACCGACGAAGAAACAGAAATGCTGCCAATCGGAGTTGTCATGATGACGCTTGAATGCGGAATGCGTTTCCTCGCAGATTATATAGACGGCGATAAATATTTTGCTCTGCATTACGAAGGACAGAACCTTGACCGTGCGAGAACACAGCTGAAGCTTGTGGCTGATATGGAAGTTAAACTGCCCGAAATGAAAAGGATTGTAAAAAAATACAGTAAATGAGGTTGAAAAATGCGTATTGGAATTGATTTGGGCGGAACCAGTGTTGCGGTAGGACTGGTGGACGACAATTATAGTGTTTTATGTAGAACCAGCCAGCGAACCGCAGGCTGTAAGGATGAAAAAGAACTGATGGACAGAATAATAAGCTGTATTTATGATCTTATAAAAAAGAGTGGTGTCTCCACAGATGATATAGAATCTATCGGTATTGGCTGCCCCGGTTCCACTAATGTGGAGCAAGGACTGGTGGTAAGGTCAGGCAACCTTCCTTTTAAAAATACCCGGGTGGCTAAAATTCTTTCCGATGAGTTCGGTAAAAAGGTCTATCTTGATAACGACGCCAACTGTGCCGCCTGGGGAGAGTATAACGCAGGTATAGCAAAAGGCCTTGATAATGTTGTTATGGTAACTCTTGGTACGGGTATAGGCGGAGGGATTATAATAAACGGCAGGATTTTACACGGTAAAGAAAATCATGCCGGAGAAATCGGTCATGTTGTCATTGATATAAACGGAAAGCGTTGTGCTTGCGGAAGAATAGGCTGTTGGGAGACTGTCGCTTCAACCCGAGCATTAATAGAACGGGTAAGAGCGGAGGCCGAGCATGTTCCTTTCAGCGTTTTAGGCAATGTTATCTCCGAGAATAACGGTGTTATCGACGGACGGAGCTTGTTTATCGCATTGAAAAGAGGCTGTAAGGTATCAAAAAGTATTTTTGCCGAATACATAGAGCTGCTCGGCGTAGGTGTGATGAATGTTATCGAGGTTCTCCGTCCGGATATGGTTGTATTCGGAGGAGGTATTTCAAAGGAAGGTGACACGCTAATAGCTCCGTTGCGTGAAAACATCGGTGAGACACCGACCCGTCTCGAGGCAAGCTCCCTTAATGACAATGCGGGAATAATCGGAGCCGCTCTTCTGCATTTGATATAGTATTTTTTATATGACATAATTTTCTATTTATATTTTCCTTTAGTTTGAAAACAATATATGCAGAGGGAAACCTCATGATAAGATTACAAAAAGGAGAATAAAAATGGCAAGCAGATCTAACAGGAATTTAGTTCCCGAAGCTAAGGCTGCACTTGATCAGTTCAAGATGGAAACAGCCGGCGAAGTTGGCGTTACTCTTAAACAGGGTTATAACGGCGACCTCACATCCAGACAGGCAGGTTCTATAGGCGGACAGATGGTTAAGAAGATGATTCAGAGCTACGAGAACCAGCTTAAGAGCGGCAGCAAATAGCTTTTAACAGTAATTAAAATTTTCCTATAAAACAAACGATACGCAGCAGTGTTTATATACTGCTGCGTTCGTTATACATAAAAAAATATTTTTCGAAAAACCGAAAAAGAATAAAAAAAGGTGTTGACAAACGGAAAAAGATATGGTAGTATAACAAGGCTGTCCCGTGAGAGC